>NZ_JAVKPR010000019.1:0-57915 GCF_040980905.1 Kocuria sp. CPCC 205235 | reverse complement strand
TTCGGGAGGCCTCGGCCCCTATCCGGCGACCGACGCGCCGACCCCAACTACACCCTGGATCCTGAAGAGCCGCTATACATCGTGCGCCAGCGGCGAACAGTGCCCATAAACGCTCTTCAGGTGCCTAGCATCGTTGGCAGACACCAATAGAGGAGTATCCATGTTCGAACGCTTCACCGACCGCGCCCGCCGGGTCGTGGTGCTGGCCCAGGAAGAGGCCAGGATGCTCAACCACAACTACATCGGTACCGAGCACCTGCTGCTCGGTTTGATTCACGAGGGCGAAGGCGTAGCAGCCAAGGCTCTCGATTCGATGGGCATCACCCTGAGCTCGGCGCGCGAACAAGTACAAGACATCATCGGACCCGGCCAGCAGGCACCGTCCGGTCACATTCCCTTCACACCCCGCGCCAAGAAGGTGTTGGAGCACTCGCTGCGCGAAGCACTGCAGCTGGGTCACAACTACATCGGCACGGAGCACATCCTGCTGGGCATCATTCGTGCCGGCGAGGGTGTGGCATCCCAGGTTCTGATCAAGCTGGGTGCTGACCCCGCCAAGGTGCGGGCAACGGTGCTCGAGCTGATTTCCGGTTACCAGTCCGGTAACGCCGGTGGCGAGAAAGAAGCCGCGGGTGTCGGGACCGGTGGCCGCGCCGAGGGTACCCCCGCGGGCTCCGCAGTGCTGGACCAGTTCGGTCGCAACCTCACCGCGGCCGCACGCGAATCCAAGCTTGATCCGGTCATCGGCCGGTACAAGGAAATGGAACGCGTGATGCAGGTGCTCTCACGCCGCACCAAGAACAACCCCGTTTTGATCGGTGAGCCCGGCGTCGGTAAGACCGCCGTGGTCGAGGGCCTGGCCCAGGCAATCGTGCGCGGAGACGTGCCCGAGACGCTCAAGGACAAGCACCTCTACACCCTGGACCTCGGTTCACTGGTGGCCGGTTCGCGCTACCGCGGTGACTTCGAGGAGCGCCTCAAGAAGGTGCTCAAGGAGATCCGCACGCGCGGCGACATCATCCTGTTCATCGACGAGATCCACACACTGGTGGGTGCGGGTGCCGCCGAGGGCGCTATCGATGCCGCCTCGATCCTCAAGCCCATGCTGGCTCGCGGTGAGCTCCAGACCATTGGTGCCACCACGCTGGACGAGTACCGCAAGCACATCGAGAAGGACGCCGCCCTGGAGCGTCGTTTCCAGCCCATCCAGGTGGATGAACCCTCCGAGGCACACGCCGTGGAGATCCTCAAGGGTCTGCGCGACAAGTACGAGGCACACCACCGCGTGTCCATCACGGACGAGGCGCTGGAAGCCGCCGTGCATATGTCCGCACGCTACGTGTCCGACCGGTTCCTGCCGGACAAGGCCATCGACCTGATCGACGAGGCCGGTGCCCGCCTGCGCATCAAGCGCATGACGGCTCCACCGGAGATCAAGGCCCTGGACGAGAAGATCGCGGACACCAAGCGCGCCAAGGAAGCCGCCATCGACGGCCAGGAGTACGAGAAGGCCGCCTCGCTGCGCGATGACGAGCAGAAGCTCATCACCGAGCGTGAGGAGAAGGACAAGGCCTGGCGCGACGGCGACGACCAGATCTCCGAGGTCACCCCCGAGGTCATCTCGGACGTCCTGTCCGCATCCACCGGTGTTCCCGTGTACAAGTTGTCGGAGGAAGAGTCCGGTCGCTTGCTGCACATGGAGGACGAGCTGCACAAGCGCGTCATCGGTCAGAACGAAGCCATCAAGGCACTGTCCCGGTCGATCCGCCGTACCCGTGCGGGTCTGAAGGATCCGCGCCGTCCCGGTGGCTCGTTCATCTTCGCCGGTCCCACCGGTGTCGGTAAGACCGAGCTGGCCAAGGCCCTCGCGGAGTTCCTGTTCGGTGATGAGGACGCCCTGATCACCCTGGACATGTCCGAGTACCAGGAGAAGCACACGGTCTCGCGACTGTTCGGTGCCCCTCCGGGTTACGTGGGCTACGAAGAGGGCGGTCAGCTCACCGAGAAGGTGCGCCGCAAGCCGTTCTCCGTGGTGCTTTTCGACGAGGTCGAGAAGGCTCACCAGGACCTGTTCAACTCGTTGCTGCAGATCCTTGAGGACGGTCGTCTGACCGACTCGCAGGGTCGCGTGGTGGACTTCAAGAACACGGTGATCATCATGACCACCAACTTGGGCACCAAGGACATCTCGCGCACCGTTCCCGTGGGCTTCCAGGCCACCGGCGATGTGTCGACCTCCTACGACAGGATGCAGGCCAAGGTTCAGGAGGAGCTCAAGGAGCACTTCCGTCCCGAGTTCCTCAACCGCGTGGACGAGACCATTGTGTTCCCGCAGCTGAGCCAGAACGAGATCCTCAAGATCGTGGACCTGTTCGTGGCCCGCGTGCAGCAGCGGCTGCGTGAGCAGGACATGTCCATCTCGCTCACGGACGCCGCCAAGGTGCTCATGTCCGAGAAGGGTTACGATCCCGCAATGGGTGCACGTCCGTTGCGTCGTGCGGTGCAGCGTGAGATCGAGGACCAGCTGTCCGAGAAGATCCTGTTCGGCGAGATCTCTTCCGGTGAGAAGATCACAGTGGATGTCGAGGGTGAAGGTGAGGACCGCACGTTCACGTTCTCATCCACCCCCATGTCCGAGCTCTCGGATGAGGAACTGGACGAGATCCACAACACGCCGTCGTTGACCGACAACGACGACAGCGAGTCCGGCAGGGACGTTCCCCGCTCACCCAACACGGGTGGCTTCGGTGACGGCCCCGCCCAGGCCCAGGCCTAGGCGAACGGACCGCTACAACGCCGCGAGCGGCGTCGGCATCCTGGACAAGGGTGACGACGCCGCTCGCGGCGTTTAACCCGCGTCTCACGGTTACGGCGGCGTACAGTCTTGGCATGGAAAAGATCAGTATTCGTCCCGCGAAGACCTCGGACGTCCAGGGCATCAAGGCCTTGGTGGCGCCCATGGCGCAGGAGAACATCCTGATCACCAAGGACACCGTGACCTACTACGAGAACATTCAGGAGTTCGTGGTCGCTCAGGACGAGAGCGGCGAGCTGGTGGGCTGTGGTGCCCTCCACGTGATGTGGGAGGACCTCGCGGAGGTGCGTACGCTCGCCACCTCGGCCAAGGCGAGGGGGCAGGGCGTGGGGCGGCGCATGCTCGAGGTCCTGATTGACCGCGCCGCGGAACTCGGCGTGAGCCGGGTCTTCTGCCTGACGTTCGAGGTGGATTTCTTCTCCGCCCACGGGTTCGAGGTCATGGAGAACCAGGAAAGCATTGATCCGAATGTGTTCGCCGAACTCCTGCGCTCCCACGATGAAGGCGTTGCGGAGTTCCTCGACCTGGCGCGCGTGAAACCCAACACCCTGGGCAACACGCGCATGATTCGACAACTGCACGTGTCGTTCTGACTCTTGGACGCCCCGGAAGTCCTGGCGCTATCGGCGGTCGCGGCCGGTCAGCACGTCCCGGCCACCAAGGAAGCCGGAGCCGTCCGGAGCGATTGAACAAGACCGATTCAGCTCGGCAGACTGGCTTCGTCTCCGTGGCGAGTCGCCAGACCGTCTTTGAGCAGCCCGCCGAGGGCCCGCTCGCGCTGTTCCAGCGGGGCCGGGAGCGCCCACAGCTTTTCAAGCATGTCGGCCGTCTCCTGGCCAGGGTTCTCGATCCTGCTGGCCAGCTGCTCCGCCCCGGCGCGATCCGTGAGCAACAGGTCTACCGAAACCGGTGACGGGCTGTGCCGCAGCACCGCCATGATGGCCCCGCGCACCTGTCGGTCGGTGCCGTGCCAGGACTGCCCCTTGGGGACGTAGTCCGGTTCCGGTCGACCCGCGGCGATCCACGCGCACTCATCGAACACGGGGCATTCATCGCATTTGGGGGAGCGAGCCGTGCACACCAAAGCACCCAGCTCCATGACGGACTGGTTCCACTTCACCGATTCGGCGATGTCCTCTGGCATGAGCTGATCCGCAAGCCGGGTCTCCGCCGCGGTGAGCGTCTTGGACGGCAGTGCCTTGCCGCTGAACAGTCGAGCATGCACCCGCCGGATATTCGTGTCCACCACCGTGTAGCGCTGGCCGAAAGCGAAGACAGCCACCGCTGCTGCCGTGTAGGAACCGATGCCCGGCAGAGCGAGCAATTCAGAGTGGTTTTCCGGCACCTGGTTGTCATGGTGATCAGCGATCTCCGTGGCTGCTGCGCGCAATCGGAGCGCCCGGCGGGGATACCCAAGCCTGCCCCACGCGCGCACCACGTCCGCGGGGCTGGCTGCGGCCAGGTCTGCCGGTTTGGGCCAGCGGTCCAGCCATTCCCGCCAGATCGGCAGAACCCGTACCACGGGCGTTTGTTGCAGCATGATTTCACTCACCAGCACACCCCACGGAGAGCACGCGGGCTCGCGCCACGGGAGGTCCCTGCCTGCCCGTGAAAACCACTGGATGACGGCTTGGTGAATGCCGTGAAGTTGGTCCGGTGCGCAGGGTGTGGAGCTCGAGTTCATAAATCCCCACGGTAGCCTGGAGTTCATGGCAACCAACGGTTCAGAGCAGCGTGATTCCCCCAACTCCGGCGCATCCCACGGGGATTCCGGGGACCGGTTGCCTCCCTCGGTCTACCGCCGACGCCGCGTGATCGCCCTGGTCGTTCTGCTCGTGTTGGTCGTGGCCCTGATCTGGGGGATTTCCTCCGTGGTCTCCGCGCTCACCGGTTCTTCGGAGGACCCGGAACAACCCCCGACACAGACCCAGGTCACGGCCGAGCCCACTCAGGCAGCCACGGTTGACCCCAATGACAAGTTCGCGGATTTCACCCCCCGGCCCACACCCAGCGGTGACAAGGAGAGCGAGGGTTCCTCGGCCAGTCCTGCCGCAGCCGAGGAGTGCGGTGCCAACTTGACGCTCACCGCCTCCACGGACAAGCAGACCTACCCGGCCGATCAGGAACCGGTACTGGTCATGACCATGGAGAACACCGGGGAGCAACCCTGCCGGGTCAATGCCGGGACGAACGCCATGAATTATGTGGTCACGTCCGGTTCGGATGTCATCTTCGATTCCCGGCATTGCGCGGCCGAGGGGGAGGACCGAAACGTCACGCTGGAGCCGGGGAAGACGGAAGAGGCCCGGTTGGCGTGGAACCGGATTCGCACCGCGGAAGGGTGCCCCGCGGATCAGGCAAAAGCCATGGCTGGTTATTACAACTTGACCGTGGGCTTGGGCGAGCAGAGCAGTTCCTCTGCAACCTTTGTTCTGGAGTAGACCGCTTCAGCACGGTTGATCGAAAAATCCTTGGTCCTTCAGGGTTGGGCAGAACCGAGGAGCGCCCTCATGTCCACGGGCGGGAGGCGGGTCCCGCGCTCACATGAAGCGTTCGAGCAAACTGGTTTCAGCCATGCGGGACAGCGATTCGCGCACGTTGCGGGCGCGTTGTTCGCCAATGCCCTCCACGGACATCAGGTCCTCGAGGTTCGCGGCCATCAAGGCCTGTAAGCCGTCGAACTGACCCACCAGGCGTTTAGCCACCACCCGCGGCATGGACTTGATGCCTTCGAGCAAGCGGTAACCGTGCGGGTGCAGGTCAGCTTCCAGGTTGCCCTGGGACGTGATGAGAGCCGCGGCCACGGCCACTTTCTGCAGGTCGATCAGATCCGCCGGGGAGAGTTCCGCGAGTTGTGCCATGGCGTCGGACAAGACCTCCGCCGGAGTCTCCTCGGGGAGATAATCCCGCAACACCACGTCGGGGCCGGGTCCGTTACCGGCCGTCAGCTCTTCCAATTGCAGCGAGATGAGGCGCCCGTCCTCGCCGAGCTCCAGCACGTACCAGCTGATTTCCTCGGAGATCCTGCGCACCATTTCCATGCGCTGCAGAGTGAGGGCCACATCCCGGGCCGTGACAGCCGCCTCGATTTCCAGTGCGGAAAGACTGCCTAGAACTTGTTCCAGGCGATTGCTGTAGTGCTCCAGGGTCTGCAGAGCCTGATTGGCGCGGGCCATGATGGCTTGTGAACCTTCAATGGCGTAGCGGTGATCGCCCACGTAAATGGTGATCACGCTCATAGACTGGCTCACGGAAACCACGGGAACGTTGGTTTGTTTGGCGGTGCGTTCTGCCGAACGGTGCCGGGTGCCTGATTCCTGGGTCTCGATGTGAGCCTCCGGCATGAGCTGCACGCCTGCCTTCAGAATGCGGGTGGCATCACGATCGCACACGATGGCACCGTCCATCTTGGCCAGTTCGCGCATCTTGGTGGGAGTGAACTCGGTGTCGATGTCGAAACCACCCGAGCACAGGGCCTCGACGGACTTGTCGAAGCCCAGCACGATCAACCCACCGGTCCGTCCCCGCAGGATGCGTTCGAGACCTGTGCGCAGCTGGGTTCCGGGTGCCAAGCGGGCCAGGGTCTTACGAAGGGCCGTCTCCTGAGCTTTCACCACATGATCATCCTACGTGCTATATGCATGCACCTCGTGCCCAGCCTCTGTTGCTATTTCCGCGCGTACCTGGTCGTTCAGCGCTCCCGCGGAGGGAAGAGCAATTCGATGGCCTGACTTACAGTGGTGACCTCTCGGACGGAGAACCCCTGGGGGATCTTGCCCGGTCCGCTCGGCGAAGCGGGCACCACCGCGTGGGTGAATCCCAGCCGGGCGACCTCCTGGATCCGGCGATTGATGTCCGGGACCGGACGTACCTCTCCGGCCAGGCCGATCTCCCCGAAACAGACCAGGCGCTGGGGGAGTGGGCGGTCCTGGGCGGCTGAGGCCAAGGCCATGCACACCGCCAGGTCCGTGGCGGGTTCGGTGAGCCGCACACCGCCCACGGTGGAGACGTAGCAGTCCAGGTTCGCCAGGCCCACACCAGCGCGGCGCTGCAGCACCGCCAGCAGCATGGCTACGCGAGAACTATCCAGACCGGAGGTGGCCCGCCGCGGTTGTGCAGTGCTTGATTTGTCCAGCAGGGCCTGCACCTCCGCCAACAGCGGACGGCGGCCCTCGACCGTGACGCTCAGACACGTGCCGGCCACCGGTAGGGGAGTGCGCGAGACGAACAGACCCGAGGGGTCCGCGACCGATTCGATCCCGGCCTCACCGAGGTCGAAACAACCGACCTCGTCCGTGGGGCCGAATCGGTTCTTGATGGCGCGTAGCAGTCTGATCCTGGAGTGTTTGTCACCCTCGAACTGGCAGACCACGTCCACGAGGTGTTCGAGCAACCGGGGGCCCGCAATGGAGCCCTCCTTGGTGACGTGGCCGACCAGCAACGTGGTCATGTTCTTGGTCTTGGCGGCGTGGATCAAGCTGGCCGCAACTTCTCGCACCTGACTGACCCCTCCGGCGGAACCGTCAACTTCGGAACTGGCCAGCGTTTGAACCGAGTCCACGATGAGCAGCTGGGGCTTCACAGCTTCCACATGAGCCAGGGCGGTGGACAGATCGGTTTCAGCGGTGAGGTAGAGCTTGTCCGCGACCGCCCCGATACGTTCTGCGCGCAGCTTGACCTGTGCTGCCGATTCCTCGCCGGTCACGTAGAGCACATCACGGGGTGTCTGACCCGCGGCGACCTTGGCGGCGGCGTCCAGGAGCAGCGTGGACTTACCCACACCAGGTTCGCCCGCGAGGAGGATCACCGCGCCGGGCACCAGCCCGCCACCGAGCACACGGTCCAGCTCGGGTACGTGCGTGGGGGTAAATTGGGCGACCGAAGAGTCCACCTGGCCGATGGGCTTGGCCGGTTGAGCTAAGGTTCGCGCGGCCTGGGTACGACCGTGTTCCTGAGCGGCACCGGTTTCTTCGACGGTGCCCCAGGACTGGCATTCACCGCAGCGACCCACCCACTTGGCCGTGGTCCAGCCGCATTCGGTACAGCGGTACGACACTGAGGGTTTCCGGGTCTTGGTGCTCATGAACTCACAGTATCCAGCGCGTCAGACACGCATAGCCGGCACAGAGTCAGTCCGATTGCAGCGGCGGCAGGTGCCCGATGGCCACCTGGTGACTGATGCCCGTGGCTTCGAGCAGATCCACCACCATGGGGCGGATCATCAGCACGAGCGCCTCGCCCTCCATGGTGCGCACACCCATGTCATGAGGTTCCAGGCGCGCCGCGACCGAGAACAATTCGTTGCGGGCCTGGCGCAAGTAGCTTTCGCGTGACTGTGGGTGGCTCACGGCCAAAGCATTGCCCAGGCTCAATACGGCGTCGGAAAGATCGGCGAGCACCTCGGAAAGGGACGTGACGGCGTCGTCGGCGAGGGAGACGTGGTCCAGCACTGAAGCGAGCCTGCGCGCGAGGACCCGGGAGTTTCGCACGGCGAGGTCCAGGTAGTGAATGCAATGGTCCAGACTGTCGATTTCTTGCCGGTGTCTTCGATGCAGGGGCGAGGCATAGGAAATTTCCTTGGACGCCTCCAACCCCGTGCGAACCGAATCAACGAGAGGTTGAGTCTGGCGGCCGCGAACCAGTGCGTGCCACGCCAACCGGGAATCGTAATCAGAGACGGCTCGGGAGGATTCGGCCAACAACTCGGAGTATTCCGTGATGAGCTTTCGGACGTCACCTCGTGGCTCGCGGCGGGGATCTTCCGGGATGAAATAGGCCAGCAGCAGTGCGCACAGGCAACCCACTACCGCGTCGAGAGAACGGGCGAACACGCCGTCCTGGGATGGGGGTAGCAGCACCACCAGGACGGATTGCAGTCCCATCTGCGTGGTGAAGATGGCACCGTTGTCCAAGAACCGCGCGAGCATGAGCGAAATGAGCAGAACAATGGCCGCCTGCCACTCGCCGTGGCCCAACACGTGCATCAGCAGGTCGCCCACCACGATGCCCAGGGTGCAGCCGATCGCGACTTCGAGAACGCGGCGATAACGCAGGCCACCCTTGGCATAACCCAGCGAAACGAGGGCAGCGGTAGCTGCGAAAATGGGCCCCTGGTGGCCGAGCAGTCGCTCCGCGATTACATAGGCGCCCACCGCAGCCACGGTCATCTGCACGGCCTGGAACAGTCCGCGCATCATGCGGTTCCAGCCGGTTTTGGACCGTTTGCTCACCACAGAGGGAACATGAGCAAGCCTCGACCTGTGATGTTTCGCCTCGCTCGATGACATGACCCCATCTTAGGCAGCGGTCGCCCGAAACCGACCGTGCATTCGGTGCCGAGCCTCGTCACGATTCCGCGGGTATGCAATAACTCACATCTACGGGTATTGATGCAAGTGGCTACGTGAACACGGGCACTGACGCGTCATCTGTTAACCCCACGTTTACCTTCCTGGAGATCTCTGTCCATATCCACTGCCTACCGTCACTGGTGAACCACTACGGATATGCGCTTTCCGTAGGCGGGTTGATGGCCGAGTCCGGCCGTTTTGCGATCCACCGGCACCGCCGGAAATATTCCATGAAGGGGTAACACTGTGAAGGCTTCCTACTACGGCCGTTCAGCCGCCGTTCTCGCCATTGGCGCCCTCGCCCTGACCGCTTGCGGCTCGGACAACCCGACCGGCAACGAAGGCGGCGACTCCAACGGTGGCGGCGGCGAGTCCAGCGTCTCCGGCACCCTGACCGGTATCGGCGCATCGTCGCAGCAGGCCGCCATGACCGCTTGGCAGAACGGTTTCCAGTCCGCCAACAGCGGCGCGACCGTTCAGTATTCCCCGGACGGCTCCGGTGCGGGCCGCACCGCCTTTCTGGCCGGCGGCGCCCAGTTCGCCGGTTCCGACGCCTTCATGAGCGACGAGGAGAACGAGGAGTCCAAGGAGCAGTGCGGCACCGACGGTTCGCTGAACCTCCCCGTCTACATCTCCCCGATTGCCGTGGCCTTCAACCTGCCCGGCGTGGACAGCCTCAAGCTGGATGCCCCCACCATCGCCAAGATCTTCAAGGGCGAGATCGAGACCTGGAACGCTCCCGAGATCGCCGAGCAGAACCCGGATGCAGACCTGCCGGACACTCGCATCACCGTGGTGCACCGTAACGATGACTCCGGCACCACCGAGAACTTCACCGAATACCTGCACTCGGCCGCTCCCCAGGACTGGACCGACGAGCCGGATCAGGCATGGCCCTCCAAGTACGCCGCTGAGAACGACAAGGGCACCTCCGGTGTTGTGAACACCACCCAGGGCACCGAGGGAACCATCACCTACGCGGATGCCTCCGCAGTGGGTGACCTCGGCACCGTGGACATCAAGGTCGGCGAAGAGTACGTGCCGCACTCCCCTGAAGCTGCAGCAAAGGCCGTTGAGGTCTCCAAGCAGGTCGAAGGCCGCAGCGAGCACGACATGGCCATCGAGCTCGAGCGCGACACCACCGAAGCCGGTGCTTACCCGCTCGTGCTGATCTCCTACCACGTGGTCTGCTCCCAGTACGACTCCCAGGAGACCGCTGACCTCGTCAAGGCCTTCGAGTCCTACGTGATTTCCGAGGACGGCCAGAAGACCGCGGCTGATTCCGCCGGTTCCGCTCCGTTGTCCGAGACCTTGCGCGAGCAGGCCACGGCAGCTGTGGAGTCCATCAAGGTCCAGGGCTGACCTGACGACCTAACGCGCACAAACGGCGTCGGCGCGGGTATCGCGTCGACGCCGTCTGTGCGCCGAACGCCCGGGTCTCTTCCGTCCTGACAATGGATGGTAGGTTGCCCAGGCACGCGAACTGACCATGATCTGAAGGGACTCTGTACATGTCCACCACAGCGAGCGCACAGAAGCCGGGGACCAAGAACTCCGCGGCCGGTCGCGCGGGTGACTCAATTTTCTCAGGATTGAGTCTCGCAGCGGGCATCTTGATCTTCGCCGTGCTCGCGGCCGTGGCACTGTTCCTGCTGTTGCAGGCGCTGCCCACGTTCGCGGCTCCGGCCGACGAGATCACCGGCGGAGAAGGATTCTTCTCATACATTTGGCCCCTCGTGCTCGGCACGTTGATCGCAGCCATCATTGCGCTGCTGATCGCCACGCCCATCGGCATCCTGGTGGCCCTCTACATCTCCCACTACGCACCCGCCCGAATCTCCAAGTCGGTCGGATACGTGATCGACCTGCTGGCGGCCATTCCCTCCGTGATCTACGGCGCATGGGGTGCCACGGTGCTGGCTCCGGCGCTGGTGCCGTTCTACAACTGGCTGGCCGAGAACCTCGGCTTCATCCCGATCTTCGCCGGCCCCGCGTCCCAAACCGGTAAGACCATGATGACCGCCGGCGTGGTGCTGGCCATCATGATCCTCCCCATCATCACGTCCATGTCCCGGGAGATCTTCACCCAGACGCCCAAGCTGCACGAAGAAGCAGCCCTGGCGTTGGGTGCCACTCGCTGGGAAATGATCCGGATGTCGGTGCTGCCCTTCGCACGACCGGGCATCATCTCTTCCGTGATGTTGGCCCTGGGTCGAGCACTGGGCGAGACCATGGCCGTGGCCCTGGTTTTGTCCTCGGGCCCCATGATCGCTTCGCTGATCAAGTCCGGTAACCAGACGATCGCCGCCGAAATCGCCCTGAACTTCCCGGAGGCTTACGGTCTGCGGTTGTCCGAGCTGATTGCCGCTGGTCTGGTGCTGTTCCTGATCACCCTGGTGGTGAACATGATCGCTCGCGCCATCATTGCCCGCTACAAGGAATTCTCGGGAGCTAACTGATGTCAACGACTACGACTAAGCCCGGTACTTCTCCCGTGCGCGAGTCTCGACTGACTCGCGGTCAGCGCCCCAAGTGGCTCATCCCCGTGATCGGTGTGGGTGCCATTGTGGTGGGTGCCGCGATTTCCGCGCTCATCGGCTTCAACATTGCCACCTGGGCGATCTTCGCCGCCCTCGTGTTCCTGGTTGTGGGCCCGCTGTTGATCGGCGCGATCGAGGGTTCGCGCGCCGGTTCCGACTCACTCATGACCTTCCTGGTCTACACCGCGTTCATCCTGGCCGTGATCCCGCTGATCTCGGTGATCTACACGGTGCTGGCCAACGGTATCCCCGGCCTGACGTCCAACCTTCTGCTCACGTCCATGAACGGTGTGACCGGCGCGCAGGACAACTTCGCGGAAGCTCCCGGAGATGTCGTGGGCGGTGCCTACCACGCGATCGTGGGTACGGTGTCCATCACCTTCTGGGCCACGCTGATGTCCGTGCCCATTGGCCTGCTGACCGCGATCTACCTGGTGGAGTACTCCAACAACGGTTGGTTGGGTAAGGCCATTACGTTCTTCGTGGACGTCATGACCGGTATCCCGTCCATCGTGGCCGGTCTGTTCGCCGCGGCGTTGTTCGGCATGATCTTCGGTCCGTCCACCCGTACCGGTTTCGTGGCCGCGGTCGCCTTGACCGTGCTCATGATCCCCACGGTCGTGAAGAACACCGAGGAAATGCTGCGCATCGTTCCCAACGAACTGCGCGAGGCCTCCTACGCGCTGGGCGTGCGGAAGTGGCGCACCATCCTCAAGGTGGTCATCCCCACCGCGATCTCCGGTATCGCCTCCGGCGTTACGCTGGCTATTGCCCGCGTGATCGGTGAGACCGCTCCGCTGCTGGTAACCGCGGGCTTTGCAACGGCCATCAACTGGAACTCGTTCTCCGGCTGGATGACCACGCTGCCCACGTACATTTACTACCAGATCATGACACCCACCTCGCCCACCAACCCCGACCCCTCACTGCAGCGGGCCTGGGCCGCGGCACTGATCCTGATCGCGATCGTGATGCTGCTCAACCTTCTTGCCCGACTGATCGCCAAGGCCTTCGCGCCTAAGACGGCCGGCCGCTAAGCATCCATCGAGTCACGAGTCCTAAGGAATCCACACCATGTCGAAACGAATCGACGTTGAAGACCTGAACGTTTACTACGGCGACTTCCTGGCCGTCGAGGACGTCAACATCAACATTGAAGCGCGGTCCGTGACCGCATTCATCGGCCCCTCCGGCTGCGGTAAGTCCACCTTCCTGCGCACGCTCAACCGCATGCACGAGGTCATCCCCGGCGCGTACGCCAAGGGGAAGGTGCTGCTTGACGGTGACGACCTGTACGGCAAGGGCGTGGACCCGGTCACGGTGCGTTCCATGATCGGTATGGTCTTCCAGCGCCCCAACCCGTTCCCCACCATGTCCATTCGCGACAACGTGCTGGCGGGTGTGAAGCTCAACAACAAGCGCATCTCTTCCAAGGCCGCGGATGAGCTGGTCGAATCCTCGCTGCGCGGTGCCAACCTCTGGAACGAGGTCAAGGACCGTCTGAACAAGCCGGGCTCGGGTCTGTCCGGTGGGCAGCAGCAGCGTCTGTGCATTGCGCGCGCCATTGCCGTGAAGCCGGACGTGATCCTCATGGATGAGCCCTGCTCCGCGCTGGACCCCATCTCCACTCTGGCCATCGAGGACCTCATCAACGAGCTCAAGACGGATTACACCGTGGTGATCGTGACGCACAACATGCAGCAGGCATCGCGCGTGTCAGACCGCACCGCGTTCTTCAACATCGAGGGCACCGGCAAGCCCGGCAAGCTCATCGAGTACGCCCCCACCACGGAGATCTTCAACAACCCGCAGAAGAAGGAGACCGAGGACTACGTCTCCGGCCGCTTCGGCTGATCGGTAGCGTTTCTCGCGCCTCCTGACTCACGACGACGCCGCCGCGCGCGCCGGTTCCCCACGCTGGGTCCGGCGAACGCGGCGGCGTCGTTGGCTAAGAAGCCAGCTGCAGAAGCGGCGAGGCGGCCAGGAACAAGATGATGGACACCAAGGCGCAGGCCGGGACCGTACCGGCCCAGGTCAGGAGCACCTGGACCAGGGTGCGGTGGTAGACGGTTCGGAAGCGCTGACCGGAACCCGCGCCGAGGATTGCGGCAGTGCTGGTCTGGGACGTGGACATGGGTAGCGGGACCAGGAAACCACCGACGAAGAGCAGCGTGCCCGCAACCGTTTGGGCCACGGCACCGCGGAGGGGGTCCAGGTTCACGACACGGGAGGAGAGGGTGTAGGCAATCCGCCAACCGCCCAGCAAGGTGCCCGCACCGAGGCACACTCCCACGAGCAGCGGGATCCACCACGGGATGTGAGAGATGGGGATGAACGTTCCGTAGCACATGAGCAGGACCACGAAAATCCAGATGGCCCGGCGGCCGTGCTGGATACCGTGGCCGAAGTGGATGGCGGCCGCCCCGGTTGCCTGGACCACGGCGGAACGGCTCTTCACCACCCCGGGTGCTTCATGTCGAACCAGGTATACGGCCAGGAAGACCAGCAGCTGCGCCAGAACGAAGGCGATGGCAGGCGCCACAACGATCGGCAGAGCAAGCCGCCAGATCGTGAAACTGTCGACGGCCAGGTCCTGAACCAATCCGACGGCGTGGGCACCCACCAGTGCGCCGATCACGCCACCGCTCATGGCTGCGGTGGACGAGGACGGCATGGCCCACCACCAGGTGAGCAGGTCCCAGGCCACCGCGGTGATCAGGGTGCAAATAATGACGACCGTTCCCACCATGCTGATGGGGATGGGAATGTCGAACGGGATCAACTGCGTGAGGACCAGACCAACGGTCAGCGCGCCGGCCAGGTTGAACACGGCGCCTATGCATACGGCTACCCGCGGGGTGAGGGCATTGAATCGGACGGGTAGGGCGTTCGCGTTGGAGGCGTCGTGAAAGCCGTTGACCACCGTGAATGCGACGGCCAGCACAAGGCCGACGACCAAGAGGATTTCTGCCATGGGCTATCAGGATTCCGCGACGAGTACTCGGCCGACCTCGGCGGACACGTGTGACAGCGCGCGGGCCGCGTCCAGGATACTTCCGGCGGCGTCCAAGCGGCGTAGCGCATGGGGTGCCTTGTGCTTGTCCAGCAGCGCCGCACGGTAGGTGCGGTGGGTCCGTTCGGACTGGCGCGACAGGCGGATCATCTCGAACCAGTAATCGTCGAGTTCGTCCAGGGTGGCCAGCCGGCCCATGGCTTTCGTGGTCATCTCGGCCATCAGCCGGATGATGTTCAGCTGTTCCGTGGCGTAGGAGGTGGGGCGCCCGATCTGATAAAGCTCCTGGGTCTCGGCGCACGCCACCAAGGCTTCAACGGACTTCAAGATCCACTGGCCCAGGATGTACAGGTCCTGGCGGGGGATGGGCACCACGTACGAAGAGCGGGTCGTGGTCATCAGGGAGAAGTACAGGTTGGAGCACTCGTCCTCGGCGTCCAGGAGAGCTTGCAACGTTTCTTGGCGACGCTCGTCGGTGGCGCTGATGTGTTCGGCCAACAGGTCTACGCATGTGGTGACGCACTGGGACATGTGAACCAGAAGTTCAATCACCCGTTCGTCTTCGGGGAAGATCCGAAAGGCCATGCGTGCGCCCATCCTTTATGTGTCATCCAAGTGAATTTTCGCCCTCACTGTACCCGTAGTAGGTGAACAGAACGGACGCACGGAGACATGGCTGACACGTTGTCGGGCCCAAGGATCGCCGGTCAGAACGAGCCGGGAAGAAGGGGTGCCGGACCGGGAGCGCCTCTCGGCGGAAGGCCGCTCGTAGCGGCTAAATGATGGAGCCCGGGGCTGCCACGGCCCGACACCTGTCATCCATGCTAAACCCTGCGCGGGGGGCTAATCCAATGCCCCGATTCGCCAGGCCTTCGCGGCGGCGTCCAGTTCGTTGGCCGTGCGGGACAGCCTCGGAATCCGCTGGTCCGCGTGTCGGACGGCAAGGCTCGGGATGTCCTGGGTGCGTTCCTGGCCCAGCGCAATGACGCGACAGAAGGCAGCGAACCGCTCCAGAGCGACGTCGAAATCGCCGTTGAACGCACCGGACAAAATGGTGTCCGCGACCTGGCAAATTTCCTCGGCCCCGGGAAGGCCCGCCACCCCGGCCACCACATCCGAGACTTGCGCCGTGCCCTTGCCCGCCGCGAACCAGCGGCCCATGCGGTGCGGGTCCGTGCGGGCGGCCGCGCGCAGTGCGTACAACCGCCACAGGGCCCCGGGAAGCGAGACCGCCGGTGCCTGCGCCCAGAGCTCGGCGATGCCTTCCAGTCCCTGCTCGTCGGTGAGCTGAACCAAGCGCTGATGAACCTCTGGATCATCCGCCTCACGGCCCCGGGACACCAACGCGTGAGCGGCGAGGTGCGCGGCCTCCGAGACCCGCGCAGGATCCGTTCCGCCCTCGTGGGCGTCGAACTGCTCTGGCGAGAACTTCACGGGTGAATGGTGCTGGCGCGGTTCATTCATGCGCTCCAGCCTACGCCCGTGATCAGTCGGCGGTGTGGGTTTCCCCGGCCTGTTGCCGCCAGCGTTCCTCGATGCGGCGCATCGCGTGAGTGGAGACGGCGCGCCACCAACGCAGCGCGAGTTCGGGGTGTGTTTTTTCGATCTCGTCCACGGCCTCCGGGGGCAGCTTGCGGGCGATCACGTCCGTGAGGGTCGTGAAGCTGACCATGTGACGGGAATCCGTGCCCAGGGCCACCTCACCGAAACTCTTACCCGGACCGAGGACCTCCAACTCGACCCGTTCACCCGTGGGGGAGCGGCGGGTGATCTCCACGTTGCCGGAGACCACCATGTACACGCCCTCGAAACGCTGGCCGGCCCGGAGCACCGTGGTGCCGGCCGGCCATTCCACGCGAGTGGTCTTGGAGCGGATTTCTGCGACGTCGTCGTCGGAGAGCGAGCTGAGCAGGTCCGAATCCGTGGAATGGACCTTGTCCGGCATGCACTCCGGGCCGCCGAACTTCTCGAGAATCCGGTCCTCGGCCCAGGTCAGGGCCTCGGCACGGGTGGGAAACACCGTGACCGGGTGATCCAGGTCCTGGGTGTGCTCAGATCCCTTTTCGGCAATGATCGCCAGGTGGCGTTGCGCGTTCTCCAGCTGTTCGGAGGTGCGTCCCAGAAGTGGCATGACGTATCGGGCCAGGTCATCGACCTGCCTGATGTCAACTAGGACGTAGGTGCACTCCCGCGCGGCCTCGCGGATGGTCCGAATCGCAGTTTCGGCACCGGCGAAGCGCAAGTCACCCTGGAGCTCGACGATCCGCACGTCCTCGCCGTGTTCCTCGAGGACCTCGTTGGCCGCATCGTTGCGGCGCATCAACGACGGCGCCTCGGAGAGGTAGTACTCCGAACGCACCGTGGAGTGCCCGTTGCGTTCGGTGCGGGCGAAGTGCAGGTCCAGGTCCTGGGTCAGGCGTTCGCACGCTGCAACGCCACGCACGGAGTTGCCGTGCTGATCCAGTGGGGGTGAGAACACGGCTACGGCCAACTGCCCGGGCAGTACCGCGATGATCCCGCCGGCCACGCCGGATTTGGCGGGCAACCCGACCTTCAAGGCCCAGCGGCCGGCGTCGTCGTACATGCCGCACGTGTACATCACGGACAACACGTCGGAGACCACCTGGGTGTCGAGCACGCGTTCACCCGACAGGGGATTGACGCCGCCTGCCGCGAGCGTGGCACCCATCCGTGCGAGGTCGACACAGTTGAGCATGACCGAACACTGCGCGAAGTAGTCCTCCAGCGCATCGGTGGGGTCCCCCTCGATGATGTCGCGGGAGGACAACAACCAGCCGAGCGCGCGGTTGCGATCCCCGGAGCGGTGTTCCTGAGCGTGGATGGTCTTGTTGATGCGCAGTTGGCGACCGGCCAACCGGGAATACAGACGCAGGATGCGCTCACGCCGGGTGCCGTGGGCGGTGTTCTTGACCAGGGACGTTGCCGCGATCGCGCCGGCGTTGATCATGGGGTTCGCCGGACGGCCCGTTTCAGGCTGGAGGGAGATCTCATTGAACGCGTCACCGCTGGGCTCCACATCGATCTTCTCGAACACCCCGTCCATGCCGCGGTCCGTGAGTGCCTGTGCATAGGTGAAGGCCTTGGAGATCGACTGAATGCAGAATTCCTGCTTGGAGTCACCGGCCTGATAAATGGCGCCGTCCACGGTGGCCACTGCGATCCCGATCGGATGGGGATCGGCATTGGCCAGCGCGGGAATGGAGTCCTTGACGGCCCCGCCCTCAACCTCTCGAAGGTCCTCCACCACCCGTTGCAGGTACTCGGTGATGACGGAGGGACCCAGCTTAGTTTTGGGAACGGTGCTCATGAAGTACGTACCTCTTGCGGGACCACGGGCGAACCGGACAGCACACGGATCACCACGGACGAACAGATGGATTGGGTCAGCAGAATCCCCACGAGCACCACCAGTTGCAGCATGGCCGCTTGAGTGGGGGATGCGCCTCCCAACAAGGCTCCCACAAATGCGCCGGGAAGAGTGACCAAACCGGTCGCGCGGGTCTGGTCGATGTTGGGGATCAGCGATTCCTTCATCGATTCCTGAGCTACGGTCTGGTAAGCGATTCGAGAGGTGGCACCCAATGACAGCCAAGCCTCGATCTCCCCGCGCCGAGCCACCGTGGAGCGTTCGAAGTGCCGTCCGGTCAGGGTTGCCGCGCTCATCGTATTGCCGATCACGATGCCGGCCACCGCCACGACGTTGGCGACCTCCCACTCGACCAGTCGCAAGCCGAAAATCAGCCCGATCGTGACGAACGCCCCCGAGAAAATGCCGATCACCACGGCCTTTCGCGCGTCCGGGATGCCCTTCAACCTGCTGAACGAGGTCCACGAGGCGGTGGAGAGCATGAGCACGACGAACGCCAGAACGAGCCACGGCAACGCCAAAACACCGCGCAGGATCAGGGCGATTACCGCCAGTTGCACGGCGGCCCGGATCACCGCCACGAGTGGCTGGACCCCGAGCCTGACACCGGCCTGCCGTTGTATCAGAATCGCCAACAGAGTCATGGCCAGCAGGCCCGCCGCGAACCACCACATGTTCTCCACGTGCCCAGGTTAGCCACGCCGCGAACCGCGCCGTCGCGGATGACGATCGAACCGAGCAGGGGCGTCAGTCAGTGCTTCGTGCGGTGGGTGCCGAAAGTGGAAAAGTGCTGAGCCTGCGGTAGAGTAGCGGTGCTCCGTTTCCGGTTCGCCGTTGCGGGGCACGCGCCTTTAGCTCAGTTGGTAGAGCAGTGGACTTTTAATCCATGGGTCGTGGGTTCGAGCCCCACAGGGCGCACGCACTGAAAGGCCCGTAGATCGCCGGAATACCGGGGTTTACGGGCCTTTTTCATGCCCACCTAGGCTGCGTCTGCCCACATTTTGCCCACACCTGAGGCTGAAACAGCCTGATCGAGAGCCGCACCCACGGCGTCCAAATCGTCGTCGAATAGGTCCGCGTACACGTCCAACGTCATGGCCGCAGAAGCGTGGCCCAACATGCGTTGAACCGCTTTCACGTTCGCCCCGGCCGAGACCGCGAGAGACGCCGCGGTGTGCCGCAGATCGTGCAACGTCATGTAGTCCAGCTCGGCGCGTTTGAGCGCGGACGTGAACCATGAGTGTTTGTTGCTCGTGAGCGCGGTCGCTGCTGGGCCTTTCAAGCTGGGCCGTTTGATGAAACCGCCCGTGCTGCTCGGAAACAGGATCTCATCCAGGCCTTTCCCTGCTGCTTGTTGGGCCACCAATGGGATCATGAACGCGGGTAGCGGCACCGAGCGGCGTTTGTGACTTTTCGGGGTGCCGACCTCCACACGGGAACCGACCTCCACGGCGTTGCGTTCCACGTGCAGCCGGCGCCGGGTAAGGTCCGCGTCCTTCACACGTAGACCGGCCATTTCGCCCCACCGCAGCCCGGTGTACCCGAGCACGAGAATCAACGTCCGGTGGACCCCTGCAGCGTCCGCGAGAGAGTGGAGCTGCTCGTGCGAGAGGTAGATGTGTTCCTTGCGGCGTTTTCGTGGCAGTGGGACGCCCTCGGCCGGGTTCGACAAGATCCGCCGGTCACGCACAGCACCGGCGAGGATCGACAACAGCACACCGTGGGCACGCAGCACCGTTGTGGCCGATTTGCCCGCAGATAGCTCACTCACCCACGTCTCGACGTCGGAGAACCGCACCGCGGACACCAGGGTTTGACCCCAGCGCGGTTCAACGTGAATCCTCCACGCTGACTCGGTGGTGCGGAACGTGGACGGCTTGAGGTTGGTCCGGTTGTTTATCCAGACCGTGCCGAGCTCGCCGACGGTCACCCGTGAGTCTGCCGGGTCGATGTACTCGCCGCGATCTTTCGAGACTTCCACGGTGCGCGCGAACCGTTCGGCGTCACGTTTCGTGGTGAATCCGCGCTTGTCTGTTTGCCGGCGGTCCGGTGTCCGGTAGCGCACCCGGTATCGCCGGCCGGATCTCGTTTCGTACGCCTCAATCGTCGCCATGACGATCCTTGATGTATTTGCCGAGTTCGGCAATAAGCGAGCGGGTGACGTGGCCCCGAGCTTGAGGTGTGCTATCCGCGCTCACGAGTGAGTCACGCCGTTCCGTCAGCGATTGGCCCCACAATGATTGCGCTGCGAGGTCGACCACCAGCCGGGGGACGTCGAGTGATTTCGCGGCCTTGTCCTCGGCTGCTCCGGTGGTTGCCTCGCTACCGCGCTCTAGTAGCTCCCAATCATCAAGCCCGAGGTAATCGAACGCCTGATTGACGTGCTCCAATCGCGCGAAATGGCGTTCCCGCGCGTCATGACGATTCTTACCATTCGGGTAGATGTTTACCTGCCCACCGGACAACGCACGGTGAAGATCATCCCCAGGTATGTGGAACGTGTCTGTGACCTCCACGGAATCCGCGCCGGCGAGCAGATCCGCCAGCGTCACCCTTGGCCCGTCATTGAGCACCTGGGCCAGTACCAGCATCTCGGCGAGGCTGACGGGTTTGCGCCCGTTCTCAAGGTCCGACACCCGCGAGGTGGCCCAATTCAGGCCGCGCTTACGCGCTCGCCGGCCGAGTTCCTCCGCAGTCATGCCCTGCGCCTTGCGCAGTTGTTGAACGTTCCGGCCAATCACGGCACGCATCGGTTCGGGTTGATCCATGGCCTCAGGGTACAGGAAATCTAGTCACTTGACAGGAGGCAGAATTACAGTCCACTCTGTGAGACACACAGAAATTTATAACCCTGAAAGGTTGAAACCAATGACTGACAAGCTGCTGACCCCCGTGGAACTGGCCGAGTACCTCCACACCACGGTAGGCAACCTCGCGCAACTGCGATTCCAAGGCAGGGGACCGGCTTTCACCAAGGCCGGGCGCCGTGTCCTCTACCGCGAGTCCGACGTTCAAGCGTGGCTCGACGAGAACACGCGAACTCAGACCGGCTCGGCCGCGTGACCCGGACCCGCTGCACCGCAAACAGAAAGAGCGGCGCAGGAGACCCGTAGGAACCTGCGCCGCTCTATCAACCAAACCAGCCCGCGCCCCACACGCGGACAAAACACCAGTGAAAGCAGAACCAGTGATGTATCAACAGTCTACCGCCCAAAACGACCGGGGTGGGGCCGGTTTCATGGGCCACAACCCCGCCCAACAGCGCCTACTCATGGCCGCCCGAGGCTGGCACCTGTTCCCGTTGGAACCGGGCAAGAAAACCCCCTATCCCGGCTCGCGAGGATACAAGGACGCAACCACCGACCCCGCCAAACTGCTCAACTGGCCCGAGGGCGCCGGGGTGGGCATCGCAACCGGCGCGTCTGGGTTGCTCGTCGTCGATTGCGACAACAAGCCCAGCGCACCACCGGCGCCGTGGAATGTGCCCGGTGTGACCAACGGGGAGGACGCGCTCGCGTTGCTGTGGGAACACTGCGACCGAGGCCCAACGCCGTGGGCCGAGTGCCTCTCCGTGCTGACCCCATCAGGCGGAGCGCACCTGTATTTCCAAGCCCGCTCCGGCGAAATCGGGATCAGCGCCAGCCTGCTCGCGTGGCAAGTCGATGTACGCGCCCAGGGTGGTTACGTCGTCGCCCCCGGCACGCGTTTGACTGAGGGCACCAAGCGGACCGCGGGGGTTTACATTCCGGTTCACTGGCCCGCCGTGCTACCGATCGCCCCAGCATGGTTAGAGGAACGACTACGGCCCAAACCCAAGGCCGTGCGCGCGGTAGCCCCCTATCAGCCTGGATCCGCCGGTCAGGTCCTTGTGGGTGGCGGGTCGTGAGAGCCGAATGCTCCTGTGACCAGCGAGAATGGACTTGTCGAGAGTCCCAAACGCGCTGAGCAACAGGAGCACCGGTAGTGCGAGTTTCCCACAACTTCTCCGCCGAGTTCGATGACGACAACCTGATCGCCACCGGCGGGTTGGTACCGGTGATGCTGCTGGCCGAATCTGCCGGTCTGTCGGATCTGGTCCAGGAGTACGTCACCGTCGCCGGCAGCGCCGGCGCGAACGCGCCGGTGAAGGTCGCGGCGCTGGTGGCCGGGATGGTCGCCGGCGCGGACAGCATCAGCGACATGGACCTGCTTCGCCACGGCGGCATGGGCCGGGCGTTCACCGAGCACCGGGCGCCCACGACGCTGGGCACTCACCTGCGCGGGTACAGGTTCGGCCACGTGCGCCAGCTGGACGCGATCGCTTCCCGGCTGCTGACCGCGCTGGCGGCACGAGTGCCGGGACTGGTGGGTGGGGCCGATGAGGTGGCCTACCTGGACATCGACGACACGATCCGCCAGACCCACGGGTATGCCAAGCAGGGCGCGGGTTATGGCTACAGCGGCGTCAAGGGACTCAACGCGCTGGTCTCCACGCTGTCCACGCCCACGGCGGCGCCGGTGATCGCCGGGATGCGGCTGCGTCGAGGCTCGGTGAAGTCCCCGCGCGGTGCGGGCAAGATGATCGCCCAGGCGCTATGGCCGCGGCCCGCAGAGCCGGAGCGGGCGGGCTGATCACGGTGCGCGCCGACAGCGCGTTCTACCAGCACGACGTCATCGCCGCGGTCCGCCGCGGCAAGGCGCACTTTTCCATCACCGCCCGGATGGACGCCGGCGTGGTCGCCGCGATCTCCCGCATCGGGGAGCAGGAGTGGGTGGGGATCAAGTATCCCGAGGCGATCTGGGACGAGGACGAGCAGCGGTGGATCTCCGACGCGCAGGTCGCCGAGATCCCCTACACCGCCTTCACCTCCCGCAAGAAGGCCGACCACGTGGCTGCCCGGCTCATCGTGCGCCGGGTCAAGCGACTGAACCCAGCCTCGGCCACCGCCGAGCAGGGCGAGCTGCTGGCCGCCTACCGCCACCACGCGATCTTCACCGACTCCCCGCTGTCGATGCTCGCCGCGGAGTCCGCGCACCGCGACCACGCCATCATCGAACAGGTCATCTCCGACCTGAAGGACGGGCCGCTGGCCCACTGCCCCTCGGGGGTGTTCACCGCGAACAGCGCCTGGGCGGTGCTGGCCGCCATCGCCTTCAACCTCACCCGCGCCGCCGGAGTGCTCGCCTCGAGGTTCCACGCCAAGGCCCGCACCGCCACGATCCGCGCCCAGCTCATCAACGTGCCCGCCCGCATCGCCAACCGCGCCCGCTCCTGGCTGATGCACATGCCCAGGAACTGGCCCTGGCAGCAAGCCTGGGCCGCGCTCTTCGACGCCGCCAGCGCCCCACTACCAGCGGCGGCTTGACCAACCGCCCTGTCCCGACGAGAAGGAAAGCGAAAGTGGAAAGGCCGGGCAGACCGGCAGATCACGCACGCCCTTCACGAGCACCGACCGACAATCTCCTCCCCGAGCACCCCTCAATGCACTCCAAAGACCCGCTCGGCGTATCCAGGCTCAGTCGTTGCGACGGTCTGTGGATGACCCGGAGCCGAGGCGTCGCCCGGTCCATGCACGTTCAGCAGACGTGCGCCTTGCTGGCTGCATCCACAGAGCAGTACAGCAGCGAGTGCGACCGTGGCGAAGGTGATGGAAGCAACGCCGCCAGCGGTGACCGCACCGATGCCGACACATGCACCCGCACGCGGCTGCGGAGCGCGCGTCTCCAGCACATATCGCGGTACGATCGACATCGGGACCCTCCCCACCCTCTCGGCTCATCCGGGCACGTCGAGCTGAGCCCCTGTTCAGGAGCAATGCAGTGGAGCGTGCCCGCCCCGAATGAAAAACGCGTGCTCACCGCGCCCCGTCCGGCCTCGGTGGGCTCGCCTCAGGGCACTACGACGATCTTTCCGGCGGCATGTCCGGTTTCGACTGCGGCAATCGCCTGGCCTGCTTCATCCAGGCCGAACTGGGCGTCCACGTGCGGATCGACGAGCCCGTATTGGATCACCTCGGTGATCTTCCCCATAGCCTCATTCGTGCGTGCCAGGGCCAGGCCGCCCAGCTCGGCGGCGGTGTCCGGATCAGCCGCTGAGATGATCCGGGTCCGGTCGGGCACCAGGTCCGCGACGGCGCGCAGCGCGTCCCCACCGACGAGGTCGACAATCAGATCTGCCCCGTCGGGGGCGATCTCGCGCACCCGTTCGGGCAGGTTCGGACCGGATTCGACGAAGATGGCACCGGTGGACTGGACCAGGCCCCGCTTGGCTGCGCTGGCCACACCGATGACCCTGAACTCGTGCACCCGGCCGATCTGTGCGGCCATCAGTCCCACCCCACCGCCAGCGCCCAATAGCAGCAGGGTCTGGCCCGCTTCGAGTTCGATCTGGTGGGTGGCGTCATAGGCCGTGGCCGCGGCTACCGGGATGGTGGCGGCGTCGGTGAAGGAGATCTCCTCGGGCTTGGCCACGGTCGTGGACGCGCGCAACACTGTGTGCTCGGCCAGCCCACCGTGCCCGGGTGCCACCAGCCCGAGCACTTCGTCGCCCACGGCGAAGTCATCGATCCCGTCGCCGAGCTGGGTGACCACGCCGGCGGCCTCACGTCCCATCGGCGCCGGCAGGCTCCAGTGATGGCCCAGCTGGCCCTCGCGGATCTTCCAGTCGGCGGGGTTCACTCCGGCGGCCCGTACCTCGATGGCCAGCTCTGCGGTCCCGGGAACTGGAACAGACCGGTCGATCAGCTCCTGGGTCTCGGGCCCGCCGTAGTCGTTGAACACGTAGACCTTGGACATGGGATGGACTCTCTCTCAGTGGTTGGATTTGGCGTCGCAGTGGGTTCGCCAGGACGGTGTTGTTCAGTGCCGCGGTGGTTCGTCTCGGCCGGCGGCCTCGGCAGCGTCGGCTTCGCCCTTTGTGGCGAAGGCGACACCGATAGCGTGTTCCGGCGGGCTGTAAACGGTGTAGAGCACCAGCGACTCCTCGCCGGTGTTGCGGAAGTTGTGCTGGGCGCCGGCAGGAACCGCGCACTGGTCGCCTGCCTCGATGGGGTGGGTGTGGCCGTTGAGGTCCGCCTCGCCGGTACCGGAGACAAAGGTCAGGATCTGGTCGGTGTGTTCGTGGACCTCGTCCCCGATCTCGCCACCGGGCGGGATGGTCATGACGACGATCTGGGCGTGTTCGCCGGTCCACAGCACCTTCCGGAAGTCCGGGTTGTCCCTCGCGACGTCCGCGATGGTGAAGTGCTCGACGTTGTCTCCAAGGGTGAAGCTCTTCTCGGTCATGGCTGATCTCCTCTGCTTCCTGTATGGCTGTCTCTATGTCGCTGTCTGAGTTTTCGTGCTTATCGCGTCCTCGGGATGACCCGGAGGCGTGCGGGCCCCAGGGCCCCGGTGCGGATTTGGATGTCAGGCGGTTACCTGCTGTGCCCCTTTCTCCGTGGTCCTCTCGGCCGGTGGCGTCGTGGTCGAACCGCGGGTCTTCCGTAGCAGTCGCATTGCGTTGATGATGACGACCAGTACGGAGGCTTCGTGGACGAGCATGCCGACGGACATGGTCACCCCGCCGGCGAAAACACCGGCCAGCAGCAGCACCACGGTGATCAGGGCGATCGCGATGTTCTGCCGCATCACGGACACAGTCCGCTTGGCTAGACCGATGGCCTCCGGCAGTTTGAGCAGGTTGTCACCCATCAGGGCGATGTCCGCCGTCTCCACGGCCACGGCCGAACCGGCCGCGCCCATCGCCACGCCGATGTTCGCGGTGGCCAAAGCTGGGGCGTCGTTGACGCCGTCCCCGACCATGGCAATCGTGTGGCCCTGGCGTTGCAACTGTGCGACCACGTCCAGCTTGTCTTCGGGGAGCAGAGAGGCGTGGATCTCGTCGATCCCGGTGCCCTTCCCGACGGCCTCGGCCACCAGTCGGGTGTCACCGGTGAGCATGACAACCTTCTCGACCCCGGCTCGGTGGAGCCGGGCGACCATCTCGGGGGCATCCTGGCGGATTTGGTCGGCGACGGCGACGACGCCGATCACCTGGTTGTCGACGGCCACGATCATCGGCGTCTTTCCATCGGAGGCCAGAGTTTCCGCCGCCCGAGCGGCGCTGCCGTCGTCGGGAACGCCGTACTGGTCCAGCAGCGGCGGGTTGCCGATGAGCACCCGTTGGCCGGCAACGTCGGACGCGATGCCCTTACCGGGGACCGGGGTGACGGTGCCGGGGACCCCATCGGGGGCCACCCCCTCATCGCGCGCCGTCTGAAGGATGGGACGGGCCAGCGGGTGCTCCGACCCGGCCTCGGCGGCCGCGGCCCAGCGCAGCACGTCGGCACGGTCCCGTGCGGAATCCAGGACCACGACATCGGTCAGGACAGGTTGGCCCTCGGTGAGGGTGCCGGTCTTGTCCACGGCGACCGCCGAGATCTTGGCCGAGGTCTCCAGGAACTCGCCGCCCTTGATCAGGATGCCATTACGGGCAGCCCGGCCGATGCCTGCCACGATCGCGACCGGAATGGAGATCACCAGGGCGCCGGGGCAGCCGATGACCAGCAGGGTCAACGCCAGGACCACATCACCAGCGATCAGTCCGGCCGCCAGTGCCAGCGCCATGACGGCGGGGGTGTACCAGCGGGAGAAGCGGTCCATGAAGGCCTGGGTGCGGGCCTTGGCGTCCTGGGCCTCCTCCACCCGGTGGATGATGCGGGCCAGGGTGGTATCCGCGCCGATGCCGGTGGCCAGCACTTGCAGGAAGCCGCCGCGGGAGACAGTGCCGGCGAACACCTGGTCACCTTTGGATTTCTCCACCGGGATCGATTCGCCGGTGATGGAGGCCTCATCGATGGCGCCGGAGCCGGAGACGACCTGGCCGTCCACGGGGACCTTCGAGCCGTTCTTGACCAGGACGATCTCGCCCATTCTCACCTGTCCGGCAGGGATCTCCTGTTGTTCACCATCGCGCACAACGACGGCGGAATCCGGGGCGACGGCGACCAGCTCGGCCAGGGCCGAGCGGGTCTTGTTCAGGGTCGCCGCTTCCAGAGCGTGTCCGATGGCGAATAGGAACGTGACCGCCGCGGCCTCCCAGAAGTTGCCGATGATGACCGCGCCGATGGCCGCCACCGACACCAGCAGGTCGATGCCGATGACCTTGGCGATCAGCGCGCGAACCGCCTTGATCACGATCCCGTAGCCGGCGACCACGGCGGCGGCGACCATGAAGGCATCCGCGAGGGTGAAGACCGCGGTGGCATGGGTGGCGTGGGCGCCGGCATCGAGCCACCACTGGGGGCTGATGGTGAGGTTGGCCGCACCCTCGGCCAGCCGTTGAACGGCGAAGGAGATGATGATGAGTACGCCGGACACGACGGGGACCGACCAGTTCCCATAGACCCATTTCTGGAGCCTGTTCACTTTCGGGTACGACCTTTCTGCGATGAGTGCCAGCGGACCGGCAGATCGGGTATGAGCGAAAAATGTGCGACCCCACAGGGGCCCGCGTGCCTCAGAAGGCTGAAGGAGTGGCCTTATAGCCGGCCTTCGCCACGGCAGTCACGAGGTCATCCACGGAGACGCGCTCGGCGTCGTGGTCGATCTCGATGCGGGATGAGGCGAAATGGACCTTCACGTTCTCGACACCCTTGAGGCGGCCGACCTGCTTTTCGATCTTCGCCACGCAGGACGGGCAGGAGAATCCCTCGGCCCTCAAAAGGGTGTGGGTGGCGGTGGAGGTAGTCATTGTGAGAATCCCTTTCTTGGTGGTGTTCCGTATTGACACCTTCACGATAGGTTCGCGCCACTGCGAACTCCTTGACCCAGGTCAAGTCCGGACGGCACCGTACGAGGCGCCCCCTGGGGCATCTGGGACGGTGGCGCCCGCGCCGATTCCGGTAGGCTTGAGGCATGTCTGAGGATGACCTGTGCGTAGCTCGCGTACCGATCTTCCAAGGACTGACGCGCCAGGAGCAGCTGCACGTCGCCGACTTCGTTCGCCCGGTGTGCGTCCACAAGGGGGATATTGTTTGTTCCCCCGGACAGTCGGTGTCGCGTCTGCTGGTGATGCACAGCGGACAGCTCAAGGTCAGCCACACGGCGGCCAATGGTCAGGAACAGATTCTGCGAACGGTGACAGACGGTGATGTCGTGGGAGAACGGGCCTTCCTGACGGGCCACCGCCCGGTCGACCTCGTCGTCGCGCTAGAAGACAGTCGGATGTGCGTCTTCGACCACGCCGACCTCTCGGCCCTGCTCCGCGACTACCCCGACATCAGTCAGCGGATGCTGCGGACACTCTCCGACCGGCTCACCTCAGTCGAGCGACTGCTGGGCGCCGTCACCTCCAGCGACGTCAACGCCCGCGTGGCGGCCTACCTGCTAGATCTGCCCGGCAGCATGCGAGCAGGCGTACCCACGGTGAGGCTGCCGATGGCGAAACAAGACATCGCCGCCTACCTCGGAACCACGCCCGAAACCCTGAGCCGACGCCTCGCCGCGCTCTCCACCTCCGGCATCATCGAACTCCACGGACGCCGAGACGTCTCCATCCTCGACATTGATGCACTCGAACACGTCGCCACACCCCGATAGCCCGGTACCGTCACGATGCATCCGAGACGCATCGATACGTCGATCACGGGTCGCGCCAGGAGGATCGAATTCCGACGGCTAAAGGTACGGGTGGTCGCGGTCGCCGTCATTGAACCTGGATCCGCCGGCCGGATCGGGCTGAGGGGCGGGTCGTGAGAGCCGAATGCTCCTGTGACCAGCGAGAATGGACTTGCTGAGAGTCCCAGACCGCTGAGTTACAGGAGCATCGGTAGTGCGAGTTTCCCACAGCTTCTCCGCTGAGTTCGATGATGACAATCTGATCGCTGCCGGTGGGCTGGTGCCGGTGATGCTGCTGGCCGAGTCGGCGGGGCTGTCGGACCTGGTCGATGCGCACATCACCCTGGCCGGCAGCGCCGGTGCGAACGCGCAGGTGAAGGTCGGTGCGCTGGTCGGCGGGATGGTGGCCGGGGCCGACAGCATCAGCGACATGGACCTGGTCCGCCACGGCGGGATGGGCCGGGCGTTCAGCGAGTTGCGGGCTCCCACGACGCTGGGCACGCACCTGCGCGGCTATAAGTTCGGGCACGTTCGCCAACTGGACGCGATCGCTTCTCGGCTGCTGGCCGCGCTGGCCGCTCGGGTGCCTGCGCTGGTGTCCGGCGTCGATGAGATGGCCTACGTCGATCTCGACGACACGATCCGCGAGACTCACGGCTACGCCAAGCAGGGCGCGGGATACGGCTACAGCGGCGTCAAGGGCCTCAACGCGCTGGTGGCCACGTTGTCGACGCCCACGGCGGCGCCGGTGATCGCCGGCATCCGGCTGCGCAAGGGCTCGGTGAAGTCACCGCGCGGGGCGGGCAAGATGATCGCCGAGGCCCTGGCCGCGGCTCGCAGGGCAGGGGCCGGGGGCATGGTCACGGTGCGCGCCGACAGCGCCTTCTACCAACACGATGTCGTAGCCGCGGTCCGCCGCGGTGGCGCGCACTTCTCCATCACCGCGCGCATGGACGCGGCCGTGGTCGCCGCCATCTCCCGCATCCCCGAGGAGGCGTGGGTGGGAATCAAGTACCCCGAGGCCATCTGGGACGAGGACGAGCAGCGCTGGGTCTCCGACGCCGACGTGGCCGAGATCCACTACACCGCCTTCACCTCTCGTAAGAAGGACGACCACACCAGCGCCCGGCTGATCGTGCGCCGCGTCAAGCGACTCAACCCGCGGTCGGTGCCCCAGGGCCAGGGCGAGATGTTCAACGTCTACCGTCATCACGCCGTGTTCACCGACTCCCCGCTGTCGATGCTCCAGGCAGAGGCCGCTCACCGTGACCACGCCATCATCGAGCAGGTCATCGCCGACCTGAAGAACGGTCCGCTGGCCCACATGCCCTCGGCAGTGTTCACCGCCAACAGCGCCTGGACCGTCCTGGCAGCGATCGCCTTCAACCTCACCCGCGCAGCCGGGGTGCTGGCCTCGCGCTTCCACGCCAAAGCCCGCATGGCCACCATCCGCGCTCAGCTCATCGCCGTCCCAGCCCGCATCGCCAACCGTGCCCGCACCTGGCTGCTGCACCTACCGCGCAACTGGCCCTGGCAGCAGGCCTGGGATGAGCTCTTCGAGACCGCCAGCGGCCAACTGACAGCCGCCACCTGACCAGCAAGCCCTGTCCCGACGAGAAGGGACCGAAAGTGGAAAAGCCGGGCAGACCGGCAGGTACCGCGCGCCCCCCGTCAGCACCGACAGTCAGGCCATCCACGAGCACCGCTCAATCCGCTCCAGAAACCGGCTCGGCGGATCCAGGCTCAGGCTCGCCGCCGACTCACCGAATCCACCGAATGCACGTATGCCACCGTTGGTGGGGCGTGCGCACCTCCCTCATGAGACGACTCATGAGGGAGGCCAGGATGAAGGGCGGGGTGATCCTGTTCCGCGGCAGCGGTGCTGCCGCGCGCCGCTATGTCGAGGCCGACCGTTCCCGTGCCGATGAGTATTACCTCGGCGCAGACGACACCGTGGCCGAGTACGCCGTGCTCGACAGCGCAGGCGAGGCCATCGCCGCCCGTTCCCTGTCAGCGGTCGAGTACGAGGGCTGGGTGGACTGGATGGAGCCGATGACGGGCGAGTCGATGGGCACGCCTCGCGCGGCCGGTGAGGGCACGAAGGGGTCGCCGTTGTTCGCGGAGATGACGATCAACGCCCCCAAGAGCCTGTCGGTCGCCGCCACCCTCCACCCCGAGGTTTCCGAAGCCCTCGACTCCGCGCAGCAGGACGCCCTCGCGGAGATTCGCCGCTGGCTCGGCCAGCACAGCGTGACTCGGGTCGGCCCGCGCGACGCGCGCGAGGTCGTGCCCATCGAGCGGATGCAAGTGGTCGGCATCGGTCACAAGACCTCCCGTGCTGGTGATCCGCACCGGCATATCCACATGCAGATCGGCACCCGCGTCTTCGCCGCCGAGAAGTGGCGGGCATTGGACACCGCCGCACTGTTCAAGCAGCAGGGAGCGATCCGTGCCCTCGGCACTGCAGTGATCGCCGCACACCCTGAACTTGCCGAGACGTTGAGCCGCTACGGTCTGACCCTCGACACCGCATCCGGTGAAGTAGTCGAGTTGGAGCCGTTCAACGCGGTCATGTCGAAGCGGTCGGCGCAGATCAGGCGCAACCTCGACCGGCTCGAAGCCGAATGGGAAGCCGCGCATCCTGGCGAAGTTCTCGGCCCGGTCATGACCGCGAGGTTGCAGGGCATCGCGTGGGCGCACCAGCGCCCCGGCAAGAAGCCCGCCGACCTCAAAGACGAGCAATGGTGGGTACAGGAACTCACGGATGCCGGATACAACCCCGACAAGCTCGAACACCGTGTCGCGCAACCGGTGGTGTCGGTGGATGACCTCGCGGTGCAGGAGATTGCATCACGGGCACTGGACCGCAGCGCTGCCGGAGCGTCGGCGTGGACACGGCACACCGTTCAAGAGCATGTCACCCGCATCACCACCGAGGCGGGCGTGCAGGCGAGTCCTGCCGAGTTGCGGGAGTTCATCGGGATTGCGACCGACCTTGCGACCAGCGACTGTTTCTCCGTCCTGCCACCGGGCGTACCTGCCCCGGAGCATGTCGCGCACCTGACCAGCCTGAGTGTGGTCGCTGCCGAAGCCGGGCTGCGTGACCAGCTCACCGCGGCCGTTCCCGCCGACGAACCTCAGCATCCCGAGGTATCCAAGACGGCGGACGCCGTAGGGCTTGATGAAGGCCAGCGCGTCGCCGCTGCGGCGGTCGCCTCACCCGATCCTCTCGTGATCGTGGAAGGAGCCGCAGGCAGTGGGAAGACGACCATGCTGCACACCGCAATCACCGTCGCCGCTGAGCACGGACGCAGTGCGCGGTTGGTTGCGCCGACCAAGCGTGCTGCACAGGTCGCCCACGATGAACTCGACGTGCCTGCAACGTCGGTTGCAGCACTGGTGTACGCGCACGGATGGAGATGGAACGACGACGGCGTATGGACACGCCTCGCCGTAGGTGACCCCGACCCCGCAACCGGCAGCACCTACACCGGTCCACCCGAGCACGCCCGACTGTCGCGGGGCGAGCGGGTGATTGTGGACGAGGCGGGAATGCTCGACCAGGACACCGCCCACGCCCTGTTGACCGTCACCACCGAGGTCGGGGCGACGGTCGCCCTCGTGGGTGACCGCGCACAGTTGCCCGCTGTCGGTCGTGGCGGGGTGCTCGACATGGCCGCGCAGATTCTCGGCCGCACCTACGACATGAGCGAACTCCACCGCTTCACCGACCCCGAGTACGCGGCTCTCACATTGGCGATGCGCGACCGGGCGAATCCCGGCGAGGCGTTCGACCGGCTCGCCGCGATGGGGCTCGTGACCCTGCACGCCGACGACGAGCAGGCCCGCGAGCACATCACCGAGCACGCCCGCGAGGGCGAGACGATCACGGTCGCCACGAATGACGAGGCGGCGGCGTTGAACGAGCGCATCCGCCTCGGAAGGGTCGAGGTTGGCGAGGTGGACGATACGGTGACCGCGACCGGCAGCGACGACCTCACCATCGGGGCAGGTGACCTGATCCAAACCCGCCGAAACGACACCGCGCTCGGCGTGGCGAACCGGCAACAGTGGATCGTCCAGCAGGTCACCGAGGATGGCACTGTGAACGCGCGGGAGGCTGCCAGCGACCGCAAGAACCCCCGCACCGTCACCCTGCCCGCCGAATACCTGGCAGAGCACGCGCACCTGTCTTACGCTGCGACTGCCTACGGTGTTCAAGGCGCGACCGTCGATGGTTCGCACACGGTGTTGACAAAGGCGACGAGCGCGGCAGGTGTCTACGTCGGTATGACCCGAGGCCGCGAGACGAACCGGCTCCACATCGTCGCCACGGACATGGCCGACGCCAGGACGCAGTTCATCGGCGCGATGGAACGCGACCCGGCAGACCGCGGCCTCGACCACGCCACCGCCCAAGCCGCCGAAGCGGTGCGCGGATTCGTCGCAGACGGCCCAGTGCGGCTGGTCACCGAAGAACTCGCCCGCCTCGACCACGAGACCGAGCGTGCAGAACAGGCGGCGGAACGGTGGGAGCAGATCGCCGCGAGGTTCGACGCCCAACGCGCTACCCACCAGGCTGAGGACGAGGACAGTGCCGCTGTGCTCCGACGAGCCGAGGACGCCGCCGAGCAGGTGCGTGCCGAGGTCACCGGGCCGCTGACGGTGCAGGCCGAGACTGATGGTGCCGCCTACCTCGACGCCGTCGCAAACGAGGCCGCCGCCCGTGGTCGCCTCGCCACGGTGGGCAGGTTCGGCAAGCGCAAGGCCCGTACCGAGCAGCAGGCCGCGACCGAGCGCACCCGGACGTTGCGCGGGCAGGTCAGCATCGAGTGGGGCACCACACCAGCGAACCCTGATCGTCTCCCCGAATGGGCAGGCAAGGTCGCCGCGAACCGCGCCGAGAGTGACCCCCGAGTGGCCGAGGCCGCCCAGACTGTCGAAGCCGCCACCGCCGACCGCGACACGATGCGGAAGCGGCACCAGCAGGAGCACACGGCGTTGCTCGTAAACGAGTACGGGGCCGAACACGCCCAGGCAGCCCGGTACGGGATACGTCGCACCGCCAACCCACGCCGTCAAGCGCACGACGCCAAGAACCGGGCCGCGCTGCTACGGTCAGAGGCCGACGAACTCCGCGCCCTCCCCATCAACGACGCAGCCCGTCTGATCGAGACCAAGCACGCCGCACAGGAGCAGGCGCGACAGGACGCCACCGAACGAGCACGAAAACTCCGCGACCCGTTCGAGCGCGACCCCCGCCGAACCGACCCAAGCCGCGAGGGACCGAGACGGTCCCTGTAGCCGGGCGCAGCTCGACAGTAGGCACGCGAGCAAAGCGACGACGTGAGCCCCGGGGCTCGGATATGCTCAACGGAAGGGAGCAGACCTCTCTATGGGCACGAGTTCAAAGGAGACAAACATGGCCGTTTTCTATTCTTTCCACTACGACAGAGATGTTCATCGCGTGCAACTCATCGAGCAGATGGGAGCACTTGAAGGGCAGCCGATCCTCAACCATCAAGAGTGGGAGACGATCAAGAGCGGTGGTGACAAAGCCATCAAAGAGTGGATTTCTGACAAGATGAAGTGGAAGTCAGCGGTCATCGTTCTTATTGGCAAAGAGACTGCGTCTCGGGAATGGGTTCAGTACGAGATACAGAAGGCTTGGGATGACAAAAAGCCGCTTCTCGGCATTCAGATCCATGGCCTGTCCTCGATGGGGAGCGTCGACTCGGCAGGGTCGAATCCCTTTGACAAAGTCCCAGGCGTCTCAGGAGTTCCAATCTTTGATCCGACACAGACAGACTGGACGGGGAAGATCGATTCCAAGGCCACCTACAACTACCTGAAAGATCGCCTGAAGACATGGGCAACGCAGGGCAAGACTCGTCTGTGACCGCTGATCCCGATTGCCCGTTCTGCACAATTGTGCAACGGAACGATCCCGATGTGCGCGAGGTGTATCGGGACGATCAGGTGGTGGCCTTTTTCCCCACGGACCCGGCCGTGCTGGGACACACTCTGATCGTCCCGCGCGCGCATGTCCCCTTTGTTTGGGAGCTACACGATGAGGATGCAGAGCACATCGGCCTGCTTACCTCACGCATGTCGCGAGTAATCGTGGAAACCACTGGAGCCGAGGGGCTCAACGTTATTCAGTCGAACGGACACGTTGCTACCCAGAGTGTCAATCACGTCCACGTTCACCTCGTCCCGAGATGGACGAACGATGCCATAGGGCGCATCTGGCCCCCCGAGACTCGCTACTCCGAGCATGCGAAAGACGAGACTTGGGATGCTCTCCGTAACGCTTGTAGAGGGCTTCGACTATGACGGATCACGACACGACCAAGAGGGAAGACACAAGAGAAACCGTCAGGTTAAAGCACCTCGACTACATTCAGAGCATCGTCGCTCGAATGGCTCATTCCTCGACGCAGGCAAAGAGTTGGCTCTTGCCTGTGGTCACTGCGACGTTCGGATACGCGCTTACCCAACGGTCGGGAACTGTAGCATTGTTAGGTATCGCCGCCATTCTGCTGTTCGGCTACATGGATGCGAGTTACCTCCGGCAAGAGCGAGCGTACAGGCGGCTCTACAATGCCGTCGCTTCGGGGAAGAAGATTCCCGAGCTATCACTCGACCCGCATGATATCGACCGCAAGATTCCAGACGCGGATGGCGATCCGTCACCGAGGGACAAATCCGACGAAGAGCCAAGTTTTTGGAGGAAGTTGCGGACGGCCTTCCGTGGCTGGTTCTTCTTTGACCCTAGAGTCTGGTTCTCGTGGTCAATCTTCCCCTTCTACGGAGGATTCCTCGCTGTTGGAATCGCTGTTCTTTGGTACGCAGTTCCCCGCTGAGCCAGCTGACCAGGCACTGAACAGCGCCTCGACGTGACCCAATTAGATTCCCCTTTGGCAATTCGAACGCAGGATCGCACGGCAAAGTAACTGGTGTCCTCAGCAAGCAGTACACTGGAACTGCGCAGACGCGCACGATCACAGGTGAGTGTGTTTGGGGTACCTCGGCTACGCGGTCACCACCCACAGGGCGCAGGGCGTCACCGTCGACACCTCACACGTCCTGGTTGAACCGACCACGACGCGGGAGAACTTCTACGTCGCGATGACCCGCGGCAAGGACGCCAACCGCGCCTACGTGGTCCTCGACAGGGCCGACGAGCACGCTAGCCCGCATCCCGGTGACAACCCCGACGCGACCGGCCGGTCCGTGCTGTATGGCGTCCTGCAACACGTTGGGGCCGAGCTGTCCGCGCACGAGACCATCACCGCCAAACAGGAGCACTGGGGCTCGATCGCCCAACTCGCCGCCGAGTACGAGACCATCGCCGCCGCAGCCCAACACGACCGCTGGGCCACCCTCATCCGGTCCTCCGGACTCACCGCCGAACAAGCCGACGCCGCGATCGAGTCTGACGCGTTCGGGGCGCTCACCGCCGAGCTGCGCCGGGCTGAGGCCAACCACCACGACGTAGACCGCTTGTTCCCGCGCCTGGTCGCCGCGCGCGGGTTCGCCGATGCTGACGACATCGCCTCCGTCCTGCACTACCGCGTAGCCCGCGCCACCGCCCGCCCGGCCGGCTCAGGCCGCACCCGCAAGACGCCACGGCTCATCGCCGGACTGATCCCATCCGTGGATGGTCCGATGGCAGGCGATATGCGCAAGGCGCTCGATGAACGTCGCCAGCTCATCGGGCAGCGCACCAGCACCGTCCTGGATAGCGCCCTCACTGACCAAGAGCCCTGGACTGCCGCGCTCGGCCCGGTGCCCGAGGGCGAGAAAGAAGCGAAGGCGTGGCGGCGCGATGCCAGAGTGGTGGCGGCCTACCGCGACCGCTATCAGGTCACCAGCAGCCGCGCTCTCGGTCCCGAACCAGAGAGCGCGGCGCAGAAGATTGACCATGCCCGCGCCGATGCCGCTCTCCTCCGCGCACAGGCCATCACCAAGCCTCAACAGGACGGACCGGGACGGCGTCCAATCGCAAATCAGCCGATCGGCCCGCGACTGTGAGCCCTTCAAGACGTCAGAACTCGGGCGTATCGTAGAAGCGAGGCACGTTTCTCCTCACCACTCGGCCACACGCGGTCGGCCCGACTTCGGGCCTTTCTCAACGCACTGCCTCCTCAGGTGAAACGTGCGATTGAGAGGAGCCGAACATGTTCCGCCTCCTGATAGTGGTCAGCATCCACATCCGGAACTTCCTGCGCCGCTACATGCCCACCAACATCCTCGCTGACCTCATACGGACCAGACGCGGCATGAAGTTGGGGCCAGCAGCGATGATGCTGGCCATCCCGTACTTTGCCGCCGCCGTCTGGCTCGTCGGCCTGATAGATCAGGGAGCGCCAGGCTGGCTGCACCTACTCGTCCTGCTGACGATCTGGAACGGGTTCAAGATGCTCTGGCTCGGACCTGCAAGCGTCGCTTGGCTCACCCGAGCCCGCCTCCGTGAGGCCGCTGCACGTCGACGACAGCAGCGAGCCGCCCCGCTGTCAGGCTCGACCGTCTAGCCAGACGAACCCGAGGACCTTGACGCTGCGTCGCTCAGACGCCCGAGAACCGCAGTCATGTCGGGCACCTGCCGTAGAATTTCACCTATGTCATCTGATCGACCGGCGCGGCAACCAGCACCGAGTTCTGCCGTGCCCGTCCTTCGGAGTCTCGGACCCGCGTACGAAGAGGACCTCCACGGACGCAACGCTGCCGTCCTCCTCGACGTCCTAACTGACAAGTCCGCAACAGCCGCGAAGAACATCGCTCTAGCGGGTCACTACGGCAGTGGCAAAAGCAGCGTCGGGACTGTCTGATTAACGGTGTGTGGGGCCCGGCCTGATCCGAAAGGAGATGGCCGTGTCTGACACGACCGACATGTTGGATGAAGAGATGATTGATCCTGTGACTGGAGAGATCATCGATCAGAAATACCTCGCAGAACGACTACTCGCGCAGGCGAAGGAGCAGGGCGTGAGCCTGGTCGGGCCGGGTGGCCTGTTGAATCAGCTCACGAAGAACGTCCTCGAGACGGCGCTTGACGCGGAGTTGACCGAGCACCTCGGTCACGAACATGGCGGGAGGCCGATCGGCGAGAACATGCGCAACGGAACCCGCACGAAGACCGTGCTCACCGAGATCGGCCCCGTCGAGATCGAGGTGCCCAGGGATCGTGACGGGTCGTTCGAGCCGGTGATCGTACCCAAGCGCAAGCGCCGCCTCGACGGGATCGACCAGATCGTGCTGTCGCTGACCGCGCGGGGGTTGACGACCGGGGAGGTCGCCGCCCACTTCGACGAGGTCTACGGGGCGAAGGTCTCCAAGGACACCATCAGCCGGATCACCGAGAAGGTCACCAGTGAACTCGCCGAGTGGGCCTCCCGCCCGCTGGACCCGCTCTACCCGGTGATCTTCGTCGACGCGATCGTGGTCAAGATCCGTGACGGGCAGGTCCGGAACACCCCGTTCTACGTCGTGATGGGCGTCACCGTGAACGGGGAACGTGACATCCTTGGCATCTGGGCCGGCGACGGCGCTGAAGGCGCCCGGTTCTGGCTGCAGGTGTTCTCCGAGCTGAAGAACCGGGGTGTCGAGGACGTACTCATCGCCGTGTGTGACGGGCTCAAGGGTCTGACGGAGGCGATCAATACGACGTGGGAGCAGACGGTGGTGCAGCAATGCATCGTGCACCTGATCCGCAACTCGTTCCGTTACGCGGGTAGGCAGCATCGCGACGCGATCGTGAAGTCCCTCAAGCCGGTGTATACGGCCCCGAGTGAGGAGGCGGCGAAGGACCGGTTCGCCGAGTTCGCTGCGCAGTGGGGCGAACGCTATCCGGCGATCGTGCAGCTCTGGCGGAGCTCCTGGGCGGAGTTCGTGCCGTTCCTGGAGTACGACGTCGAGATCCGCCGGGTGATCTGCACGACGAATGCGATCGAGTCGATCAATGCCCGCTACCGACGCGCGGTGCGGGCGCGTGGGCACTTCCCGAACGAGGCTGCGGCGCTGAAGTGCTTGTACCTGGTGACGCGGTCGCTTGACCCCACAGGCGGTGGCCGGGCACGCTGGGTGATGAGGTGGAAGCCCGCGCTCAACGCGTTCGCGATCACCTTCGCCGGACGGTTCGAGAGAACCACCCACTAATGAAAACCGCCGGACCCCACACACCGTTTATCGGACAGACCCGCAGCGTCATCCTTGGTGTCCAGGAGGGTTTAGACGAACGCAGTACCAAGTGGGTCAACTTGTCGTTGTCCAGCCTGGGAATCGATGACACGAAGCGGGTACGCATCCAGCAGGACGGGTCGCTTGCGCCCTTGACGAACCTCATCCAGAAGGAGATCGTCAAGCAGCTCCTCTATCGGAAGCCGCCTTCGGACATGCCGGGGTCAAGGTACTTTCGCATCGACTCATTCAAACCTTGGCCAGCCTTGATGTGGGGCGGTGTCGTTGCAGTCGGATTCTTCGTAGTGGCCGTTCTTCTTGGGCTGGTCAATCGCATCGAAGACGTGGCACCCGCGAGCGTGGTCGACAGTCATTCGTGGGTAGCTTGGGCCACTGTCGGCGCCCTCGGAGCGTTCGTGGGCGGAGTCTGGTTCTTAGGCCTCCGCGTCCTTCAGAACCGGATACGAGTGGAGAGCGTCTCCGCCGGCGGAGCAGCGGTCAAGCTGAGCGCGAAAGAAAACTCGTACTTCGACGAGTACCTGGACGAGATTGTCTACTTCTTCCAGCGGACGAAGACCAAGGTCGCGATCTTTGAGGATCTAGACCGGTTCAAGGACCCGCACATCTTCGAGACCCTGCGGGAGCTAAACACCGTCTTGAACAACTCCGAGCAGATCAAGTCACGGCCGATTCAGTTCGTCTACGCAGTCCGGGACAGCATCTTCGAGGAAATTCAAGTAGACACAGAATCCGACGGTGAAGATACCAAGACTTCGGCCCTCCATGCGTCTGCGTTGGAGTCTGCACCTTCGGCGAACAGGACGAAGTTTTTCGACCTGGTAGTGCCGATGGTTCCGTTCATCACCCACCGTTCGGCACGGGACCTGCTCGCGGCCGAGTTCTCCAAAGCGGACCACCAGCCGTCTACCGCATTGGTCAACCTTGTCGGCGCCCATCTGACCGACATGCGCGTAATCCGCAACATCAGAAACGAGTACGAGATCTATCGCGCATCCGTGCTCGGCGAGAATGGGCTCAAAGGACTTACCGCAGACCGCCTGTTCGCGATGATGGTTTACAAGAACCTGCACCTGGAAGACTTCGAAGCCATCCGGCTCGGCACAAGCAAGATCGACGAGGCACACCGGGCCTTCCACAAGATGGTCGAGTATCAAACTCGACATCAAGCGGTGCGCAGCAAGACGGCGCAGAACCGAGTGAGGACAAAAGCTCTCTGGGACAAGCATGCGCAGACAGCCGGGGAGCGGCTACAAGAGGTGCTGCCGATCGTCTACCGAGCGACAGGGCGCGGAGGTAAGCCGGTCCTTCGATACCAGTCGCAGGACTACCAACTGTCAGACCTGACATCAGGTGACTTCTGGAGGTCGTTGTACGAGAATCGCGACTCGGTACATCTCCTTCGCTCAGGATACAGCGGCATCGAACTGTCATTCGACGAACTGATCTCGCTGACCGGGACTGGGACGGATGGGTTGGACGACGCCGTGGACGCTGATGTTGCCCGCCTTCAGCGCGACTCCCGGGTGGCACTTGAGACTAAAGACTTCGTCACGAAGTCCACGATGGCGGAACTTATCGCTAGGACGGACCTCGTCATGCCAACCACGGATGGCGACGAAAGCAATTTGGACTCCGTCATCAGCGAACTTGTATCTCCTTTGGGGCGCGATCTGCTGGCTAAGGGCTACATCGACGAGAACTTCACTCTGTACTGCTCGGACTACCATGACATCGCGATCAGCGTGAGTGCGATGAACTTCATCCTTCACTGCGTCCAAGCCGATCGCGCAGCTCCCCACTTTCACTTCGATGAGGCTAGCTCGATCGAAGCAGTTGAGAAGGAGATGGGTTCCCGCTTCCTCGACGGCGAAAGTGTCTTTAACGTCGAAGTATTTGACTACTACTTGCTTGCACGTCCCGAACACCTCGACAAGGCCATCGATAAGCTCGCCGTGCGTTCGGGGGATGACTCCTCTTTCCTCGACGCCTACATGATAGACGGCGAATCTCGCGATGGGTTCATAAGTCGATTGGCGCCGCGCTGGGACGGTGTTTTCATTCATCTGGTCGAGAAGGCACCGCTAGAACTCGAAGTAGTCGTGGCCCTCGTTGATGCGGCTATCACGAGCGCCGCGCAGGACACAGACTACGAAGCGTCTGACCAGGTCGCGGAGTTCGTGTCGGAGCACTACGCCCAGATGCAGGCATTTGTTGGCGAGACGGACGCGGTGAAGGCGACCGACCTGATTGCTCTTCTGCGTCGTCTCGGCGCGCAGATAAGCGATCTCGGTGTGCTCGGAGAGACACAGCGCAAGGCGGCGGTGGCCGCAGGCCTTTACCCGGTCACGCGGATGAACCTGTCGGTCGCTCTCGGCGAAAGCACCGGTCTAGTGCTTGACGTCATGAACGCTGCCGATGACTCGGTCTACAGGCATGTGCTCGCGAACCTGGACGACTACCTTGACATCCTCCAAGACGACGAGGTGACCGTCGAGAGTCCAGACGCATTCGTTGCTGTGCTCGGTGACGTCGCAGATTCAGCCGAGTTTGCCGTGCGCCTCGTCGCGGCACGTGCGGCGGACTCCTGCGAAGTTGCCGACCTGACGGACCTCGACGACGGAGCATGGGGACAAGTGGTGTCGGCAGGTCGGTTCGCGCCGACTGTCTGGAACGTGAGCCACTTCGTCAGCAAGTTCGGAGTCAACGAAGAACTGATCGAGAACCTCGGCACCGTCAACCTCACCAAGGCCGAGGAAGTAGAAGAAGAGCCCAGGCTGGAGCTTGCATATGCACTGGCCAACTCCGGTGCGTTGGAGTCGACAGCAGCCGTCCGCCTACTCGGGCAGCTCGACCTGGCCGACGGCTTGGACCCCGAACACTTGTCCGATGTCGGCCTCGCCCTCCTTCCGGCGCTGCTAGAGAAGGACCTGGTGCCCGATACCGCCGACACGTACGCCCTCGTGAGTGACCGCCCGTTCGCATTCCGCGAGGAGTACTTCGCAGCGTCCAAGCAACTGGCGTCGTACGTATGCGAGTTGGAGTTGTCGAGCGACGATCTGGCTCAAGTGATGCGGAGTCGACGCCTGACACCAGCTGTGAAGCGCGCGATCGCCGACGACGTAGATTTCGTCACTGATCGTCTGTCCCGGCAGAGCGTGATCGCGTTTTGCCAGTGGGCAAGCAAAGGCAACAACGTCTCTGTTGAACTACTAGTCAAGCTTGCCGAGGCTGGTGCGCCGGCCGAGCACGTTCTGGGTCTGCTAGAGCCGCATCTCCCCGACATAGAACTCGGGCTACTAGATCAAATCCTGCTCGGATTGGGCGACGACTATGAGCCTCTGACCAGAACCGGTTACCATCGTCCGCACTTGAAGGACCGCGACGGAACTGAGGAACTGCTCAAAGCGTTGCAGAGTCGCAACAGAGTCAGTTCCTTCGGTCCAGCAAAACTACTCGGCGGAATCCGAGTCAACATGCGGCACTGATAATGACAGACATTTTGACCGTAATTTAGATAGACCCGGGTAGCTTGCTTGGCTAAAGACCGGGATGATGCCAGAGGGCTGAGAAGGATATCGGTATGCGCCTTGTTGATTTCACTGACCTGGCGCAACGATGTCGCGAGAGCGGTTACGGCCTCACAGAGTTCCAACGACAAGACATGGTCGCCGACCTGCGCTGGCCGGCCGATGTCATCGAGCAGTGGATCTACGACCACGCAGGCAATGCTTCCTTCCTCCGAGATTATGAGAACGTCGATCTCGCACAGGTCGACTGGCAGGTTGAAGCGCTGCCAGTTGACACGTTCATGAAGATGCAAACTGGACCATCGGACCGGAATGCTATTGAGGTCGTCGCGGACGATCCAGATCATTGGATCTCCGTGCGTAACCAAGGCCAGCACCTGGGCGTGGGACTCGCCTGGGAGGTTCACGGCACTTGGAAGCGTTGGCCGATCGTCATAGATCAGGCGCTGCTTCACCCCGCATCGAGCGGCGTTCAACTTGTGGAAGGACGCACTCGCGTCGGCATCCTGCGCGGTCGTCAGCGGCAAGGAAAGCTCGTCGCCAGCATGCATCTGGCTTGGGTCGGTCGCCAATTTGGATGACATCGTCCCTCTCCGAACTTGACTAGAGAGACGGACGGCGGCCACGTTGGCGAATCGTCCCGCCAGAAGTGACGACCGCAGAGCGCACCGTCTCGTCACCGACACCCAACTTGGCAGCGACCTCTTCGAGCGTCATGCCCTTCTCGTACAGCCGCGCAGCTTCTCGACGCCCGCGCTCATCCAGACCACGACGACGCACCGCGACACCTGCCTGTGCAGCGAGCCGATGCACAGTCGTGCGATGTATCCCGAACCGCCGCACCAGCTTGTCGACCGGTACTCCCTTGGCGTACTGCTCCGCCAGCGCAGCCCGATTCGGGACACTCAAACGGGTTTGAGGACGAGGCGAATTCTTCGTGACCGGGCCGCGCACATCCTCGATAGGCTGACGCTCAGGACGCGACACCGAGCGCCGCGTTCCCCTCAGAACCCGGCGAATCAGCGTCATGAGGGGCTTGCGCGGGTTTGAGAACCACCCAGCGAGGTGCACCTCAGGCGCAAGGCCCGAACCTTTATCGCACTGTTTTCATTGCTTGAGGTTCGGGCCTTTCTCATGCGCGACCAGGGTGCTCGCGCGAATTTTCAGCCCATGTTTATGGGTGGAACCTTGCACGAACGACATGCCTATGACACTCGGATCAGAGCGTCAATAAGAAATCCCCATCCACAGGTGCGGATGGGGACTTCCTGATCTTCGAAGAAGACTTGGAAACGTAGCTAGAAGCTCAGGGCCATAGCTTTTTTCATGAGAGATTGAGAGGCGCCTTCAAAATAGTTGGCATGAGTAAATTTGATGGTCTCCAACGAGTCAGAGCCCACCAAGACCACATCAATCTGCGTCTCGTCCTGGTGCTGTTGCTCCATCGCGGAGTACGCAGTGGTTGCTCTGGCCACGTCAGAACCAAAGTCTTCTTGGTGCACCAACTTGCCGTGGGCATGGTCAAACACCAGCAAGAAGTGGCGAATGGGCTGCGCCTTAGCCATAGCTAGATCCTTTCATCGAGGGGCAACTCCTGCTGCACCCCCTGGGCGGCACGAAGAACATGCATAGACCTCCGTGCCTCACTTAGAGTCTCACTGTACCTTTTTTGAAGATCATGTGGTATGGGCTTCTTCATATCGGTCAAGAAGTAGATATCTGCCACTACGGCGAGGAACTCCTGGACTGGATGATCACCATCCTGCTTGAAGTTGCGTCCCAAATCTTTGGAGAACCCCTCTGAAGTCTCGGCCCACTCATGCATGGATTGAGTCCTTAACTGCACCTCAACGGGCAGCCCACTGGGTTGCGTCTTAAGGACTATATGTACTGCCCTGTACCTCGAGATGCGGGGGATTTCCACGTAGTCAAGTACACGGAGTATTTGACTCTGGCGGCGATCCTTGATCGAAGCCTCGAACAGCCTAAGAGATTCTAGGTCATCAAGGACTACGCGGCAGCCACCGATGTCGTGCATCGTGAGGAGATTAAGCGTCGTCTCCCGCGCAGTGAGTTTCTCAATGATTGTGGGAACCTTCTTGAGTCTCTGAGACACCTTCACGGGCAGGCCAACATCCCGGGCATAGCGCCGCAACCAGTTGTTGACGTTCACAGTCGGAGAGCTGAAACATGCGCGGTACTGCTCCACTACTCGAAGAGCAAGCTCGTAATCGTGGTGGGGCAAATCTCCACGATGATAGGCGCGAATCCTGGAACCAGCTTTCTTCACTTGCTTGCGCGTGGGTAGCTGGTTCTGCATGTCCCAAGAGTAACCCGCAACGTCCTCGGAATTGTTGGGGGTGACCAAGCCCCCGCCGCACTGCAATGAGCGGTTGGAGCGCTGATGGTTTGACGCGGTGCGATGCGGGACTGGGCAAGTGTAATTTTGATGCGCCGAGCCGTGGATCTTGCGCCAATGTCGCGATAACCAGACCCATTCTTTACCCTAGGGCACTCACCAGCGCGGGTAGCGCCTGACCGGCCGTGGCACGCCAGGTGTGGTCCGCACTGGCCGACACCTCCGAGACCCGGGGGTTGATTTCAACAACGGGCACACCGCGTGCACCGGCGAAGTCCGGGATGCTCGCGGCGGGGTACACCAGGCCCGAGGTGCCCACGACCAGCACGAGATCCGCTTCTTGCGCGGCCTCGACAGAGTCCTGGAACGCCCTCTCCGGCAGGGCCTCGCCAAACCACACGACACCGGGGCGGACCAGTCCACCACACTGATGGCATGCGGGTGGGTCGAGCTGAGCCACGGGTTCCGTAATGGGCGGATAACCGGTGTCGGCGGGGGCACCGCAACCGGCGCAGCGCAGGGCGAAGAGGTCGCCGTGGACGTGGGCGAGAACCGTAGCGCCCGCCCGTTCATGCAGGGCGTCCACATTCTGGGTGGAAATTCGCAGATCGATACCGGGGCAAGCCTGCCATTGCGCAAGTGCCAGGTGACCGGGGTGCGGCTCGGTGCCGCGCACGAGGGACGCGCGCCACGCGTACCAGGCCCAACACTGGGCGGGGTCTTCCTCCCAGGCCTCCGGGGTGGCGAGTTCCACCGGGTCAAAACGCTCCCACAGTCCGGTCTGGGCATCGCGGAAGGTCGGAACACCGGACTCGGCGGACATCCCTGCTCCGGTCAGAACCGTCACCCGCCGTGCCGAGCGGGCGAGGTCGAGGATTTCTGGGGGTACCCGATCGGAGGAAGGCATGCTCCTCAGGCTAGATCATGACCTCATTGCGACCCATGCAGCAGTATGTGATCCTCCCGGTGCGCCATGATGGATGTATGCCACCGTCCGCAGCATCGCCGCCACGCAGCATGTCACAGCGCGTGAAGCAGAACGTGGCCCGGTTGGAATCTCCGGGTCGGATCCCCGGCATAGATCTGGCCCGTGGCTTGGCGATCCTGGGCATGTACGTGGCTCACCTCACTGTGGTTACATCCCTGGAATGGTCCCGACCGCAGACCTGGCTCGGGGTGGTCGAGGGCAGGTCCGCCATTCTGTTCGCAACCCTCGCCGGTGTGTCCTTGGGGCTCATGGGCTCCAGGATGCGGGCGCAAGCCGGCGAACACGATGCGGCGCGCGCCCAACGCAAGCCCATCATGATCCGCGCGGTACTCATCTGGACCCTCGGGCTGCTTCTGCTCAGCCTTGACATCCCTGTGTTTGTGGTGCTTCCGGCCTACGGTCTCCTCTTGATGATCGGCGCGTTCCTGGTCACATGGTCCGGGCGGGCACTCGCCATCACGGCGGCGCTCACGGCGGCTGTCGCGCCATTTGTCGTCGCGTTGATCGACAGCGGGGGCCAACCCGAACGGGGAAGTGCTGCGGAACTCGTCTCCGACGTGCTCGGGTGGAATTACCCCTTTGTGGTGTGGCTGGCGTTCGTGGCCGCGGGGATCATCGCGGGGCGGGTGATCCGCCGCGGAATCGGCCCCACGGTGTTGTTGCTCGTGTCCGGGGTGGCACTCTCGGTGCTCGGTTACGCGGTGCTCGGCCCGGTAGGCAACCAGGTGATTGCTCGCTATGGGGCGGATCTCCCGGCCGGCTCGACCTTCTGGGCACTGTCGGTTTTTCGCGACGACCCCCACTCGAACGGGGTGGGGGAGGCGTTCGGCTCGGGAGGTTTCGCTCTTGCGGTCCTCGCGGTGTCCGTTCTCGCCGCGACGACGTCGCTGCGCTGGCTTCTGTGGCCGGTACGGGTCATCGGGTCCATGCCTTTGACGGCATACACGGCGCACCTGCTCGTCTGGGGCATCTGGATCATGGTCACACCGGGAGTGGGTTCCGACATCCACCGGTTGCATGGATTCCTGGCGCTCGATCCGTTCTGGCCGATCACCCTGGGAGTCACGGCGGGCTGTATTGCCTGGACTTTGATCTGGGGGAAGGGTCCGATGGAGCAGCTCGTTCATGTGGTATCAACCGGGGCGGGGGAGCCCAGCGGGTTGGTTGATGGCAGCAGCCCCGCGCCGGGCAAGGAACGCGGACTATAGGGCAGCCACGGCACGAGCCAAACGGGCGTCCGAGTCGTACAGCGCGGCAACGTCAAAGGTGGACGCCGTGCTCATGATCTCGTCCGCACCGGTGCGCTCCAACAGGTCGCTGATCTCCCTCACGACCCGGTCCTCCGTCCCCGCGATGACGGTCGCTAGAGATTCGGCCACGTAGCGATCTTGCCGACCCGTGCGCTGGGTGGGGAGCGACGTCGTCGGCAGGAGCGGCGGGAAGGACCCGGTGAGGCGAGATTGGGCCATGGCCCAGGCTTCCGGCACAGCGAGTGCGCGAGCTTCCGAGGACGACTCGGCCACGAAGATTTCGGCGGAGACAATTAAATACGGCTCGGCCTGTTGGGAGCTGGGGCGGAACTCGGAGCGGTACGCGTCGAAGGCCTCCGGGCCTGACCTGAGCAATGGCCCACCGACCACTGCGGGCAGACCCAGCTCCGCTGCGATCTGCAGCCCGGTGCCGGTGCCCAGCACGAAGATTGGGATATGGCCGGTGTCGGCCGGGCGAATCGTGATGTTGCCCGCACCCGTCAAGTACTCACGGACCTCCTCGATGGCCGCCGCGAATTCTCGCGGCCGAGCCTGCAACGCGCCGAGTGCTTCGCGCACGGGTTTGGTGAAGCCCAGGGAGCGACCGAGCCCCAGATCGAAGCGCTCGCCGTGCAGGGCTGTGAGTACCGCGAATTCCTCGGCGACCAGGATCGGGCGGTGGTTGGGCAGCATTACTCCGCCGGACCCCACACGAATTGTGCTGGTGGCGGCGGCAACCGCCTGGGCAAGTAAGGCCGGGGTCCCCGAGGCGACCCCGGGAACTCCGTGATGCTCGGACACCCAGAACCGCCGATACCCGGCCGCCTCTGCGCGCCGGGCTCGTTCCACCGTTTGGTGCAAAGCGGCGGAATCGGTGTGTCCCTGGCGGGTGCGGGACCGGTCGAGGAGCGAAAGTGGAATACCCATCACTCACAGAACACGGCCGCGTGGCCACTCATTCCGGGAACGCGGCATGGCGTGCACTACCGCAGCGTGATGGAGTCCAGAGCCTCCTGAGCCTCCCTGGTGAGGTTTTCGGGAAGGGGCGCGCTCTTGACCGAGTCCCCCGCCAGCTGTTGACCCTCGGGGCTGACCACGTAATGCCCGAAGGTCTTGATCAGCTCCAGAGTTTGGGGGTCACTGTAGCTCGTGCAGAACACGTGGTATGAGGCCAGGACCACGGGGTAAGCGCCCGGCACGTCGGGGGTGCGGTCGATGTCCAGAGCGATGTCGTGTTCGCCGGTACCTTCCACTCGGGAAGAGACTCCCACGGCCGTGGCTGCGGTTTCGGCGGTCACGGGCACGTACTCATCGCCTACCTTCACCCTTGCTTTGCCCAGGGATTCCCCCACGAGGGAGTCGTCCGCGTACGTGATGGCGCCCTCGGTCTGGTTCGTCACGGTGACCACACCGTTATTGCCCTGGGCGCGCTCGCTGGGAAGCGAATTGGGCCAGCCGCCGTCATGCTCATCGGTCCACACCTCGGGCGCGGCGGCCTCAAGGTAGTCGGTGAAATTCTCCGTGGTCCCGGAATCATCGGCGCGGGCGACCGGGGTGATCACGCCGTCAGGCAGGCTCACATCCGGGTTCTGATTCGCGATGGCAGGATCGTTCCACCGCGTGATCTCGTGTCGGAAAATCTTGGCGATCGTGGGCGCGTCCAAGTTCAATTCCCGAATACCCGGGAGGTTGAAGGCCACGCTGATGGGGGAGATGTAGACGGGAATGTTGATGGCCCCGCCCGGACCGCAGGTGTCCGTGACCTCGGTCTGCTCTTCCTCATCCAAGTACGCGTCCGACCCCGCGAAGTCCGTGCCACCGCCCGCGAGCGCGGAGCGACCCGCGCCTGAACCGGCTGACAGGTACTGCACGTTGGCGTTGGGGTACTTGGATTCGAACCCGGTCCGCCACGTTTGCATGGCCGCGTTCTGAGCCGATGAACCAATGCCCGTGAGGATGCCCGACAGTGAGGTGTCACCCTGTTCGGCGGCCCTGCGTTGTTCCTCACCCAAGGGGTAGTCGGAACCGCAGCCGGTCAGTGCCATTCCGGCGGCCAGCGCCAGCGCTCCGATTTTTGCGTAACTCGCTGTCTTTCGAGGGGCGCCTGTTCGGCTCATCTTCATCTCCGCGACATGTTGAGGACAGAAGACCATGGTAAACACGCATGCGCCCAAGCCGCGCATCCCGGGCCCCTCCCCACGGGGCGCTCACGCTTGCGTAAGATTCCCTGGGCGGCGCGCAGGAGTGACTTTTTCTGTGGGTCTTTGGGGGGACGTAGGTGAAGTTGACGTGTCCCCTCTTTGCGCCACGGCGCACCGGGGGTTAGTAGGTGACACGTCCCCTACAGACCTCGAAACCCTGGTTGCTAGTGCAAACGGGCACCCCAGGGTTGAGGACAGCACGTGTGATGCGGTTGAAATCGTGCTGGCAACCGAGCGGAAATCATGCTTACATACTGTTGTTACTTCAAGTACCGGGAAGCAATCAATGGTTCTGGCCAGGGGGGCCCGAACCTGTCCTTCCAAGTACGGTGAACGCGTCGAAACGCTGGGGGGCGTGAAAGCGCAATTATTCACCCGGGAGTAACGCATAGAAGTCATTGCGGGGGCTTTGGCTTCACCAGCGGATTGATCCGCACCGGCTCTGCCGGTGGACGCGCTCGCCGGGCTCGTGTTTCTTCGGGGGAAAAAACATGAGCGCGGCGGGCGCCTTCCAATTGAATGGCCCATGTCTTGTCTCCAGCCGCCTCCGGCCACTCACACCCCCTTGCTTATGCGTGTCTGATCGCGCTGAGAGACTTTTGGCATGAACCAGGCATCGGAGACAATCGACCGTCAGCTGTATGAGCAGGCCGTGAATTACCTGCGCGCGCTCACGAACACTCCTGAGGCGGCATTCCATTCCGGCCAGTTCGATGCCATTTCCGCACTGGTTCGGGATCGCCGTCGCGCCCTGGTGGTCCAGCGCACCGGCTGGGGCAAGTCCGCGGTGTACTTCATCTCCGCGCTGTTACTGCGAGCGCAGGGGCACGGGCCCACACTCATCATTTCCCCGCTGCTGGCGCTCATGCGTGACCAAGTGGCGGCGGCGGCCCGAGCAGGAGTCCGGGCGGCGGCCATTTCCTCCGCCAACCCCACGGAATGGGGAGAGATCACCGCTGCCTTGGAACGAGGGGAACTCGATGTTCTGCTGGTCTCGCCCGAGCGCTTGAACAACCCCAGGTTCCGGGACGAGCAGCTCCCGCAGTTGGTGGATCAGCTCGGTCTTCTGGTCGTGGACGAGGCCCACTGCATTTCTGACTGGGGACATGATTTCCGTCCGGATTATCGCCGGATCAAGGACCTGCTGGGACGGCTTCCCGAGTCGGTGGCCGTCTTGGCCACCACAGCCACGGCCAATGAGCGAGTTATTCAGGATGTCCGAGAACAACTGGGCGTGGGAGCTGGAGATCAGCAAGAAGTGTTCACACTCCGGGGGCCACTGTCGCGGGCATCGCTTCGGCTGGGTGTGCTGCGGTTACCCTCCACGGCTACCCGGTTGGCGTGGCTGATCGAACACCTCAACGAACTGCCGGGCAGCGGCATCATTTACGCACTGACCATTGGAGCGGCGGAGGACACCGCGCGAGCCCTGACCGAGGCCGGCCACACTGCCGTGGCCTACACCGGACGCACGGACGCGGCCGAACGTGAAGAACTGGAAACAGCGCTCAAGGAGAACCAGGTCAAGGCCCTGGTGGCCACGTCCGCGCTGGGCATGGGCTTCGACAAACCGGACCTGGGGTTCGTGGTGCATCTGGGTGCGCCCTCCTCGCCGGTGGCCTACTACCAACAAGTGGGCCGCGCCGGTCGTGCGACCGACACCGCAGACGTTCTGCTCCTGCCGGGTGCCGAGGACCGGGAGATCTGGGAGTATTTCGCCACCGCGTCCATGCCCACGGAGGAGAAATCCGGGGCCGTGCTCACAGCGCTGGCCGAACACGGAGGGCCGCTGTCGGTCGCCGCCTTGGAAACTCGGGTCAACATCAAGCGCACGCCGCTGGAGTTGCTGCTCAAGGTGCTCGCCGTGGACGGTGCCGTGGAACGTGTCTCTGGAGGGTGGCAATCCATGGGCAGGCCGTGGGAGTACGACGCCCCTCGCTACGACCGGGTGCGGCGCGCTCGTATAGCTGAGCAGCAGGCCATGATGGATTACCAATTCACCACCGAGTGCCGCATGCAGTTCTTGGCCCAGCAACTCGATGACCGAACGGCTCAGCCATGTGGTCGTTGCGATGTGTGCGCCGGTGCCTGGTATGCCACCACCGTGCACAAGGAGGCCTCCGCGGCCGCAGACAGCGCACTCCACCGAGCGGGTGCTCCCCTGGAACCGCGTGCCCAATGGCCCAGCGGCATGGACCGGTTGGGCATCCAGATCAAGGGCAAGATCCCGGAAGAAGAACGTGCGGACCGAGGCAGGTCACTAGCCCGGCTTACGGACCTGGGTTGGGGTCAGCGGCTGCGGGAGATTTTCCGCAACGATGACAACGGGCAGCCCATGGACACCACTGTCGATGCTGCCCTGGGGCGTGCGTGCATCGGAGTGCTAGCCCAGTGGGACTGGTCCGTCCGCCCCACCGCAGTGGTCGCCATGCCGTCCCTGTCGCGCCCGGAATTGGTCTCGTCTCTCGCTCAAGGGCTGGCGACGGCAGGACATTTGCCGTTCCTGGGTGCACTACAACTCGACCAGGAAGTTCCGCGCGGCAGTCACGGCGGCAACAGCGCCTACCGTTTGGCGGAAGTGTGGGGCCGGTTCTCCGTTCCGCCCGAGATTGCGCAGGCCCTACGGGAACAACCGCAGCCGTCCATCCTGTTGGTGGACGACCTCGTGGACAGCCGATGGACCCTCACCGTTGCCGCACGTGAACTGCGGTTAGCGGGCGCCACGAATGTTCTGCCATTCGCTCTGGCCTCACAGGGTTGATTTGCGGAAATCTGTTTTATTCTGCTGATCATGCAGCAATCATCGGTTCGTTCTCTCGTGGATGTCGTGATCCCCGTTCATTCACTCTCACGGCCGCTCGGCCGGGCAGTGGATTCCGCGCGGCTTGGCGTCCAACCGCTGTCCGTGGGGGAGTACGTCATTACCGTGGTGGCACATCACCTCTCCACGGAACAGGTTCGGGGCATGCTGACCCAAGAGCAACTGGATCACGTCAGAATCATTGAGGCTCCAGCCGAAGGGGCGACTGCTGCAGCCCCCAGGACCGCGGGGTTGGAGCACACCAATGCCAAGTACATCTGCTTCTTGGACAGCGACGACAGTTATCAGCCCGGAGCGGTTGGCCGTTGGGTCAAGATCGCCGAGAAGCGCCACAGCGACATGGTGATTCCGTGGCTGAAGCACAGCAACGGCCGAACGGACATCACGCCCGTGATCCGCCCCGGGCGCACCTCCAACTTGGATCCTATTGCCGATCGCCTGGTCTACCGGGCCTCCGTGTTCGGGTTGCAACGGGTGGAGACCGTTCGCAGGCTCGGGGCCGAATTCGACTTCGGGACGAGCACCGGTGAGGATCAAGCGTTTGTCATGCGCTTGTACGCGGGAGCGGCCAGGATCGACTATGCCCCCGGGGAACCCACGTACGTGATGCACGCGGACGCCACGGATCGGGTTTCGCAAACCCCGTCCCCGGTTCGCGCGCAGCTCGAACCGTCAGTACGAATCCTGGACAAACCGTGGTTCGAGGGAGCCGCGCTTGAGCTGCGCCGGGCATTCGTCGTCAAAGTGGTTCGCATCAATGTGTTCGAAGCAGTGTCGGCTCATCTGAAGGCCGGAACCTGGTCCCAGGACGAAGCGCAGGGGACACGCGAAGCGCTTTCTCGCCTGCTCGATTCGGTGCCCGGTGCGCGGGGTGACTTTTCCAAGGCGGATCTGCACGTCATTGACCTGCTGCTTTCGGAAACACAGGAGGAGGGCCAGTTGAAAGCGGGGCTTGCCGCACGACGTCGTTTTGCCAACCCCGCCGCGCTCCTCACCGCCAAACCCGCCCACGCATTGGGGCGCGACGCACCGTTGCGTTTCATGGCTGCCGCTGCCGTCCAAACCGCGCGGGATCGCATTGCCAAGCGGCACGGGGGCAACTAACCGGGATTCTTCCTGACTACTTCTTGCTGAAACGGCCCGTGACCATGCGCAGACGCGGAGCCAGGTCGCGCCAAGACATGGCACACCAGACCAGGAGGAAGGCCACCGACGCCCCGATTGTCACCAGCAGTGAGTCGTAGCGGTACGTGAGCCACAGGCACAGCAGCGCGAGGGCATAACCGGTCAGGATCCGGAGCATCACGCCGGTCCATGGCATCCGGTCGTGAACCCACACGATGATCAGCGGAACCATGGAACTGATAATGCAGCCGATCAAGTAACCGATGGCGGCGGCCATCATGCCCAGTTCGGGGCCCCACCACACCATGGTGATGATGCCCAGGGCCATGCCGGTTGCGTTGCATAATGCCAGGGTGCGTACGCCCCAGTGCTCGCCTCCGTTGAGGCGTGAATTGGCGGCGTTGAAACTGGTGGTGGAGACGGCGAAGAACAGCACGATTAGCAGCGGAATCGCGCCTTCGAACTCTTCGTAGCGAGCGCCGTAGAGCACCATGACGAGCGGCTCGGCCCACAGGATTCCGACACCAAAGATCGGCAGGAAGACCAGGACCATCGTGCGCATGATCGCGTCCAACTGGGTCTTCATGCCGGCCATGTCCCCGGCGCTGAACATGCGCGCCACCGAGGGGGAGAGGGCCACGATCATGGCCGAGGAGAGCATGCTGGCGGGTGTCGCGATGGTCAGCGCGGCGGCGTAATGGCCGATGGCTTCTTGGCTGTCGTAATTGCCGCCGATGATCAGCGACAACTGCAACAGGCCGGCAGCCGTGAGGATGTTGATGGATCCCCACGCGGTGAACTTGAGGAGCTCACGCTTGAGCGGCTTCGAGAGTTTGCTGCCACCGCGCCTGGGCCACGCAGGGATCGCGTAGATCAGGTAGCCCAAGCACAGGGGGAGCAACAGCAGCGGGTTCAGCTCGGCCAGGAGGACCACGAGCAGCAGCGTGAGCGTGATCAACGAGCTGATGCAGTCCCAGAACGTGGTGGTCACGAACTGGTTGTTGCCCGTGCGCACGCCGCGCACAAAGTTGTAGGCGGATAGCGCAATGACGAGCAACCCTGCCGACAGCGCATAGCTGAGCGGGAGTTCCTGCGCGTAGATGGCGATGAACACTGCAGCCACCGACAGCACCGTCATGCCGACGAACGCGCTGCGGGAGGTGTACAAAGCCACGGACGCCTGCTGATCGGCGTCGGACTTGCCCCGCGCCATCGCAATGTACTTGGACGCCGCGGTGCCCGAGGCCTGGGGCCACAGGAGCACCAGGAACAGTCCCAGGGCAATGACCTGGTTGACCTGCCCCAGTTTCTCCGTGCCCAGGATGTTGCCGATGAGCAAGCTGTAGCCGAAGCGCGAGAGGCCCTGGACGAACACGGCGATCACCGTCAACGCGAACGCGGACCCGATGGGGTTGTCCTTGTTTTCGTGATTGGGCGGCGGGAAGAGTATTCGCCGCCACCGGCCTGGATCGCGGGGAGCTGCAGCGGGCGTGGTCATTATTGGGAGTCTAGGACAAGGGGCCGTCAAGGGGCTGAGGGGCACGCGCAATCCAGTGACGGGGCAGTGCAAAACACACGCTCGGTACAGTGGGGCCATGCGAATTCTGGTGGTCTCCACGTGGTATCCGACGCACGACGCGCCCTTCCGCACGCCGTTCATCACGCGGCACGTGCGTGCCATCGCCCGCGACCACGACGTCCACGTGGTCCACGTCCAGCTCCTCGACGGTTCGCCCGTCACCCAGGAAACTTACGACGGCGCTGTGGTCACCCGGGTGGGCTTCGATCCTCGCAAGCCGCTCACCATGGTCAAAGCGCTGGCCGAGATCCGGAAGTGGGCGCGGTTCTCGGATGTCGTACACACCATGGCTTTCTCATCGGCCCTCATCGCTGCGCCGGTCGTGGGCCGTACGCTGTGGGTGCATACCGAGCATTGGAATGGAGTCCTGTTCCCGGAGCACGTGAACCAGCTGTGGGAACGCACCGCGTGGTTGCGTCATGTGCTGCGCCTACCTCGGGTTGTCACCGGCGTGAGCACCCTGATGACCCGCAAGCTGGAGGAGTTTGCCCGCCCCGGGGCTACGTTGCTGATCGGCAACGTGGTCGACCACGCGCGGCAGGTCACGCCTCTTCCGGACGACGGCGCACTGCGCCTCATCGCCGTTGGGGCCGCCACCGAGCACAAGGGGGCCCTGCTGGCCGTGGATACCGTGGCGTGGTTGCGAGAGCAAGGCTACGATGCCTCGCTCGTGTGGGACGGGGACGGTCCTCTGCGAGAACGAGCCCAGGAGCGTGCGGGTGAGCTCGGAATCAGGGACCACGTTGATTTCCGCGGGTTCCGCAACACAGAGCAACTGTGGCAGGACCTCGCTGAATCCACGGTTTTCGTGCTTCCATCTAAATCCGAGACGTTTTGCGTGGCCGCCGCTGAAGCCCTCGCCGCTGGCCGGCCCGTGATCATGGGGGACCGCGGAGGACAGGGAGACTTCATCACGGAACGCAATGGCCGCATGGTCTCTGAACGGACACCGGAGGCATTCGGGCGGGCCGTCCAGGATCTGAATCAAGATCCCGGAAAGACATCGCCGGACGAGATGGCGCGGGATATTCGTGCCCGGTATGGATCGGATGCCGTCAGCGACCAATTGAACGAGTTGTACGGTCGCGCGCAAGGAGGCCGGCGCCGTCGTTGACCGGTGTGAATAGGCGTCCGAGCAGCGGCGGCTTTGACCCGCGGCTCAGGTGACCGATAAGCTAACCTTCGTTGTTTTCTTGCCGGGCTTGTCCCGAACGGAATGACAACGTGGAGACGTGCCAGAGCGGCCGAATGGACTTCACTGCTAATGAAGGGTCCGGATTAAACCGGACCGGGGGTTCAAATCCCCCCGTCTCCGCCAGTGTGATCTCTCAGGAGATCAGCGACAACCCGGACCCTTATTTGGGGTCCGGGTTTTTTGCTGTCCGGGTGGTGGTCCTGGGGGTCGTCCGAGGGGTTGGTAGTTGCGGGTGGTGTCGATGGTGAGCTCTCTCAGGAGCTCACCGGTGGCGGCGTTGATAACGCGTAGGTGGAGGTCGTCGACGAGTTTGAGTACGGGGGTTCGGGCGTTTTCGATGCCCATTCCGATGTGGTGCATTTTGAACCGTCTCGGCTTCTCTGCCGTCTTCATACGGGCTGCGTCTCCGGCGGGGACGCAGTGATCTGATCGTAGTGGGCGGCCTCGAACTCGGCCGGTGGGACGTTGCCGAGGCTGGAGTGCAGCCGGCGGGTGTTGTACCAGTCGACCCAGGCCATCGTGGCGTACTCGACATCGCTGACGGTCTTCAGCGGGCCCTTCAGGAAGGGGCCCGGGCGGATGCACTCGGTCTTGTAGAGGCCGATGATCGACTCCATGAGGCAGTTGTCGTAGGCGTCCCCGACCGAACCGATCGACGGCGCCATCCCCTCCAGGGCCAGATGCTCGGTGAAGCGCAGCGCCGTGTACTGGGACCCGGCGTCGTGGTGATGGATCAGCCCGTCCGGCAGCACCAGGCCCTGACGGGTCCGGTCCCACCGGCCCATTCGCAGGCAGGTGAGCACCAGATCCGTCGTGCGGGTCGTGGCCGCGTTCCAGGACACGATGCGCTGAGCGAAGACATCGACGATAAAGGCGACGTAGACGAACCCGGCCCACGTGCGCACGTACGTGAAGTCGGCGACCCACACGGTGTTCGGGGCCGCGGCGGTGAAGTTGCGGTTGAGCAGATCCGCCGCCCGCGTCCCATCCTTGGCCGGGATCGTGGTGCGCACCCGCCGGCCTCGGACCACCCCGGCCAGCCCGAGCGAGCGCATCAGCCGGTCCACCGTGCAGTGGGCCACCGCCAGCCCACACCGGCGCAGGTAGGCGGTCATCTTCCGCCGGCCGTAGAGGCCCTCCGGGGTGCCCACGGTGGCCAGCAGCGCATCCATCACCACCGCGTCGCTGACCGTGCGCGCGGCAGGCTGCCGACCGGGCTGCTTCCAGGAGCGGTAGGTTCTCGCGGCGACCGGCACGCCCTGCTCGCGCAGGACCGCGCAGATCGACTCGACCGCGTAGCCTTCGGCCCTCATCTGATCGATGAACCCGGCGATCAACGATTGCGGGGGTCGAGCTCCCCCGCAAAGAAAATCGAGGCCTTGCGCAGGATCTCATTGGCCTCGCGCAACCGTTTGTTCTCGGCCTTGAGCCGCTTGATCTCCTCGGCCTCGGCCGTGGTGACTCCGTCCCGGTCACCGGAGTCGATCTCGGCCTGACGGACCCAGTTGCGCAGCGTCTCCCGCCCCAGATCCAGTTGCTGACCGATCTGCTGACAGGCCACCGTCAGCGACGGATAGTCCTGCTGGTGCTCGCGCACCATGCGCACCGCTCGGGCCTTGAACTCGGCGTCGTACTTCTTGGGCATGTCCTCATCCTTCATCGAAAGGAAGCGGCATCAAACCCGTGACGGTTCATTTGATGGAAGCGTTCGATTTTGCCTTGGGTTTGTGGGTGGCCCGGTGCCCCGTTCTTTTGGTGGATGTGGTGGGCTTCTAAGAGTATCTCGAACCCGTTACGACCTCCTTTGCGGCCGGCTAGGCGGGCGGTGAAGACCAGCCCGTTATCGGTCAGGGTCGAGGCTGGTGGCCCATAGGTGCTGATCAGGCCCTGCATGGTGGTGACGATGTCGGCGCCGGTAAACGCTAATTGGGTGCGTAGGTGCAGTAGGTAGCGGGAGTGATCGTCGAGGAAGTCCAGGATCTC
>NZ_JAVKPR010000104.1:0-533 GCF_040980905.1 Kocuria sp. CPCC 205235 | reverse complement strand
TTCGCATGAAATTCATATGAAAGCTATATGCGCTGCAGGAGAGCTTTGCGTCCTATTAGCTAGTTGGTGAGGTAACGGCTTACCAAGGCGATGATAGGTAGCCGGCCTGAGAGGGTGAACGGCCACAAGGGGACTGAGACACGGCCCTTACTCCTACGGGAGGCAGCAGTGGGGAATATTGGACAATGGACCAAAAGTCTGATCCAGCAATTCTGTGTGCACGATGAAGTTTTTCGGAATGTAAAGTGCTTTCAGTTGGGACGAAGTAAGTGACGGTACCAACAGAAGAAGCGACGGCTAAATACGTGCCAGCAGCCGCGGTAATACGTATGTCGCAAGCGTTATCCGGATTTATTGGGCGTAAAGCGCGTCTAGGCGGTTTGGTAAGTCTGATGTGAAAATGCGGGGCTCAACTCCGTATTGCGTTGGAAACTGCCAAACTAGAGTACTGGAGAGGTGGGCGGAACTACAAGTGTAGAGGTGAAATTCGTAGATATTTGTAGGAATGCCGATGGGGAAGCCAGCCCACTGGA
>NZ_JAVKPR010000103.1:0-543 GCF_040980905.1 Kocuria sp. CPCC 205235 | reverse complement strand
ATGACGATCAGGCGCCTGCCCGCCACCACGGACCTCAGCGGGTTGAGCTTGAGCCGGATGCCGAGCTGGCGGATCGTGTCCGAGGGCTGGATGAACGTCCTGCCCACGTAGGCGTTCTTGACCAGGCCGTTGCCGAAGGGGATCCCGGACTCCTCGGCGTAGCCGATGGCCGCGGGGGTCCCGGACTCCGGGGTGGGCATCACGAGGTCCGCCTCCACGCGGTGCTCCCGGGCGAGCCGTCGGCCCATCTCCACACGGGACTCGTACACGGAGCGGCCGTTGATGGTGGTGTCCGGGCGGGCCAGGTAGACGTACTCGAACACGCACGCGGCGCGGCGGGTCTCGGCGAAGCGCTGGGAGCGCAGACCGTGCTCGTCGATCACCACGAACTCGCCGGGCTCGATCTCCCGGACCAGCGAGGCGCCCACGATGTCCAGCGCGGCCGTCTCGGAGGCCACCACCCATCCCCGCTCCAGCCGGCCGAGGACCAGCGGGCGGATGCCCTGCGGGTCGCGGGCGGCGTAGAGGGCGTTCTCGTCCATG
>NZ_JAVKPR010000102.1:0-543 GCF_040980905.1 Kocuria sp. CPCC 205235 | reverse complement strand
CTGTGCAGCACCTCGACGCGGGTCCCGTACAGCTCGGAGAGCACGTCCGAACGCAGCACCTGCTCCGGCGTGCCGATCCGGAACGAGCCGTTGGCCAGGTAGAGGATCCGGTCCACGTGCTCGATGAGCGGGTTCACGTCATGGGTCACGAAGACCACGGCGCACCCGCTGCGTTCACGTTGTTCGTGCACGAGTTCGCTCACCACGTGCTGGTGATGCAGGTCCAGGGACAGCAGGGCCTCGTCGCACAGCACGAGCGTGGGGTCCGCGGCGAGCGCCTGGGCCACGCGCAGGCGCTGTTGCTCACCCCCGGACAGCACGCCCACGGGGGCGTCCGCGTAGTCGGTGGCACCCACGCGTTCGAGCAACTCGTCCACGGTGCGGTGCACGCGGCGTGGATGCAGTCGGATCCCCCAGCGGTGCCCGTCCACGCCCTGCGCCACGAGGTCCCGGGCCCGCAGCGGCGTGCGCGCCGGGAAGCCGCGCTGTTGGGGCACGTACCCCACGCGGGCGGCGGCGGCCCGCGGACGGGTCCCGTTGACG
>NZ_JAVKPR010000018.1:0-58840 GCF_040980905.1 Kocuria sp. CPCC 205235 | reverse complement strand
AACTCCCGACGCTGTCTTCCCATGATGAACATCCTCTCTTACAAGGTGTCCACCGCCCGGGGTCAAGGCCACTTGGGCTTAATTACGAACGAGTCGCGGTCTCCGTAGCGATAGGAATGGCTACCGACCTTGAACTCCGTTTCGGTGCTCTGCCCGTTCCCTGGTGTCCGGCGACGATTCCGGCTTACCCCGCAGGAACAGGTAGTTCCCCAGCACACCGACAAACGCGGCGGTTACCGCGCCCAACCCGCGGGCTATCCAGACGTCGGTTCCGATGTTCTGCAAGACCTCCATGACGAAGGTGCCGGCCACTATTGCGGCGATGAAGAGTAGAACCTTGCGAATCATGTCGTTTCTCCTCTAACTCCTGACGCGCCATCTTGCGAGATGTACAACTATTTTGCCGAACTGGGGCGGCGCCAGAAAGCTGTGAAGCACCACGTTGATGTGGGGCGACCAGCCTGACATCAAGACCCGCCCAAAACCGTGATGTCAGAACTACTGAGAGCAGCCTTGACAGGGTTCACTGAGCACCACCCCAGCCAACCTCCAGCTCCTCTCAACGAAATATCAGTCATCACCCGGCATGATCGATCCACATCTGGCACGCACCCTGCGAGCTTGGATCCATCCGATGTCGAGAGGATGACATGTCGACGTTCACTTCCCCGCGGACCCGTTCCGCTCTCACGTCCCATGAACTGTCCGCACTGGGTTCCCTGATGCACGGTGGCGGCACCGTCGCTGAGTTCCACGTATCGCTGCTGACCCGTGTTCTGCGAGGGGCGCAGGCCTGGCATCGCGCCCATCCGGACACCAACTCGCTGTCTCGCCGCGAGAAGAAGCGGTTGGCCCGTGTGCAGCACCGGGTTCATCGCTCCGTGCCGGTCACTCAGAGTTCCGAGCCTGGAGAGAAGATCCTGGGCATGAAGGACTCTCGCAACCTGCTGGATGACTACGGGTTACTCGCGGCTGCAACCGCGGCCGCTCAGGCCTACGGGCCGTTGAAGCCGGGAATCGCCATTCGCTCCATTCGTGACGGGATCAGGCCGCGCGAACACAGGGTATCGCCGCAGTGGCGCAGCGGATCCACGGTGGCCTTGGCCGCGTGAGGTGACTGGGCGGCGTCGTCGCCGTAAAGCGCCCTACCGAGGAACTAAAGTAGGGCGCAGCATGAAACTTATACGTCAGCGCGAGTCCCTTGGTGCCGAGCAGGACTATCGCCGTTCCCTGTCGATTCTCGACGCCGCTCGGTCGTCGAACACCGGACCCGTCCTGCGGATCTACCAACCCCGCCCCACGGTCGCCTTCGGTCGCCGCGACGAGCTCAACCCGGGCTTCACACGCGCTCGAAAGGCCGCGCTCGACGCCGGGTTCGCACCTTTGGTGCGCCGGGTCGGTGGGCGCGCGGCCGCCTATCACGGCGGGTGCCTGATCGTGGATCACGTCGAATCCGATCCTGACCCCAAGACGGGCATCCAGGACCGATACCGCCTGTTCGGCGACATGATCGTGGCCGCACTCGAGCACCTGGACATCCCCGCGGACGTGCGGGAGATCCCCGGCGAATACTGCGCGGGGGAGTACAGCGTGCACGCGCCTCGCACCGCGCAGGATCCCAACCGGCCGGTCAAACTGGCGGGCACCGCCCAACGAGTCGTGGCGGGCGCCTGGTACTTCTCCAGCGTGATCGTGGTGGAGCACTCCGACCCGATCCGTTCGGTCTTGACCGAAGTCTATTCGGCATTGGGCGTGGAGTGGGACCCCGGTACGGCAGGCGCGGTGGACGACGTGCGTCCCGGAACCACGGTGTCTCAGGTTGAAGACGCCTTGATGCAGGTGTACGCCATGTACTCCCAGTACATGGGCTACGGATCCATCCAGAACAGTTAGGGGCACTCCATGTGCGGCCGTTACGTCATTGCCAAGACCCCGGGACAACTCGCGTTGGAATTCGACGCGAACGTGGACGAAACCCTGGCCGGGGACGACGTGCGTGCCAACTGGAACACGGCACCCACCCAGACCGTGCCCATCCTCCTGGAACGCCTGGATGATCAAGGAACCCTGCATCGTGAGCTCCACGCGGCACGCTGGGGCCTGGTGCCCTCATGGGCCAAGGACATCACCGTGGGGTCCAAGATGTTCAACGCGCGGTCGGAAACCGTTCTTGAAAAGCCCTCGTTTCGGTCGGCCATCAAATCCCGGCGCTGCGCGATTCCGGCGGACGGTTACTACGAGTGGCTGGCTCCGGCCGATGGCAGCAAAGGCAAAGGGAAGAAGCAGCCGTACTTCGTGCACCCGCCCGAGGGCCGGATGATCTGGTTCGCGGGCATCTACGAGTGGTGGAAGGTTCCGGAGGGTCAGCTGGAGGGTGCCCGCGAGGGCCAGACTCGCTCCGGCAAAGAGGGCGAAAGCCAGTGGTTGCTGTCGTGCTCGATCCTGACATGCGAGGCACCGGACGCGGACTCCGGCAATGAGCACTTGGCTGCCCTGGGAAACCTCCACAATCGACTGCCCATGGGCATGACCAGTGACTTGGTTCCGGAGTGGATTTCCCCGGACAAGGACCGCACTCGTGACCTGGTGGCTCGGGCGATCTCGGAGGCCTACGACGTGGCCGCCCAATGGCGGATGCATCCGGTCACCAAGGACGTCGGTTCGGTGGCCGTGCAAGGCCCCCATTTGGTGGAACCGCTTAACACTCTGCTCTAAAGGCTCTCGCTGGAGCGCCACCCCGGGTCCCAACGCGCCCGAAGCCTACAGTGGACAGTGTCAGGTACAGGCACAATCCGGTAGGAGACGTCATGGTGGAACTGGGCAAGAACATCTCGGAAGACAGCCGCTGGCTGGTCGACTTCGTACGCCGCGCGGGAGCTGCCGTGATCGCGAGTAACAGCGGGACCGGTTACCCCGAGTCCGCATACGTTCACGTGGCCGCCAGTGACGCCGGCCGCATTATCTTCGGCACGAACGCGCTGTCCCGCAAGTTCACGAACATCACCTCTGATCCCCGCGTGTCGCTGGTGATCGTCAATGACGGCGCCGAGGAAGTGCAGCTCGAGGGCGAGGCAGCAGTCCTCGACGAGACTCAGGTTGCCGCCGCTGCAGAGGTGCTCTCCGCCCAGCACCCGGACTCCGCAGAGACCAGTGACCCCGAGAACATGCGTCTGCTCGAGGTCACCGTTCGTTGGGCCAGCCACACGGATGCGCGAGAAGTTCCTCCCGCGCAGCGTGAGCTGCAGCTCTAACCCGCCGGCTCAGACATCGTCGTTGTACGGAACCCAACGGTTGAAGTCCAACGTGAGGTAGAGCGCCAGGGCTGCGGAGTTGTCTTCTGCAATGCGCAGACTGACTTCTTCGTAGCCCTGGTTGTACAGCTTGGTCATGGCCTCGCGGACCAGCTGTTCCGCCAAACCGCGGCGGCGGTGCGACGACGCCGTGAACAACTCGAACAGGTACGGGGCCTTGGGTAAATCGTCGCCCTTGCGCTGCTCCAACACGATGGCCGCAGCGATAACCTTGCCGTCCTCGTCTTCGATCACGGGGGAGGCATCGGGCAGGAAAGGGCCGAACTCGCCGTCGAACACGCCCTCGATGATTTTCTGAGCGTCATCCTTGGACGTGGCGGCGGACGATGCATCGTAGGCCTGGAAGAATAGTTCCGACAGCGCCGGAATATCCTCGGCGGTCACCTGTCGACTGGGCACCGGGTTAGTGCTGCTGGTCTCCGACGTTTGTGCGATCAGGGTGATGGTTCCACTCATCTTGGCCTCCATATGGGTCAAGGGCCGGTGCGGCCTGTCATTCGTCACACCAGAGTATCGGAGAACCGGGTAGCGGGGATCACTGCCGCAAGGTCGTCACTGAATTGTTGAAGAATCTTTATCTACGTCCGCGTGATTGAGCTGAAGCGGCGGGGCATCGTTAAGGAGTTCGCTGATCCCGTAGTGCTTGGCCCAGTAGGCCAGGGACCACGTTTTGGCCAACTGTAACGCGGCGTCGAACGTGCGGGCATGACCTTCACGGGCGCATGGAGAATTTGGCTCGACGAAGGAGACGAGCCATTTGAGCGTGCGCCAGCGATGAAACGCCACGGCGCGAATATCGACTTGGGGCAGCTCGTCGTGAGGGAAATTGGGGGTGCAATCAGGGGGCAGGGATTTCATGAGGCATGAGACCTTGGGGGATTTGGGGGGAATCTCAAACAACCGTGGCTTGATAGTACTGCCAAGTAGGAAGCAATCGAAATAAGTCTTCCTCATGTCAAATCGTGTCCAGGATATGAACCGCCCCGGCACAGCCTGGCCATGGTTATGGGTCACGGGCTGATGCGGGGACTACCGTTGACGGCAAGCGCACGACATCCGGGGTCCAGCTCCCGGAGGACACCCAGGAGAAGGAGACCTCATGTCGACACCGGAATCCACAGTTGCGGGACAGTCAGCACCGGAACTCGAGACCGCCGACATTTGTCAGAAGTTGATTCGATTCGACACCACCAATTACTCCAGGGGTAACGCCAAGGGCGAGCGAGCCGCCGGTGAGTACGTGGCAGAACTGATCAGTGACGTCGGCCTGGAACCGCAGTACTTCGAATCCGCCCCCGGCCGCGCCAATGTGTTCACCAGGATCGAGGGCACCGACCCCTCTGCGGATGCGCTTCTGGTCCACGGGCATCTGGACGTGGTACCGGCGCTTGCAGAGGACTGGTCCGTTGATCCCTTTGCGGGAGAGGTCAAGGACGGCATGATCTGGGGCCGCGGTGCCGTGGATATGAAGGACATGGACGCCATGATGCTCTCTGTCATGCGCCACATGGCCCGCACCGGAGACCGACCCAAGCGCGACATCGTGTTCGGATTCTTCGCGGATGAGGAAGCTGGCATGAGCTACGGCTCCAAATGGGTCACGCGGAATCACCCGGAACTCTTCGACGGCGTGACCGACGCGCTCAGTGAAGTGGGCGGCTATTCCGCCAATATCGGAGGCCAGCGTGCCTATCTGCTGCAGACCGCCGAGAAGGGCCTGATGTGGCTCAACCTGATTGCCAAGGGCGAGGCCGGCCACGGGTCCGGTCTGCACGAGAACAACGCGGTCACCCGACTGTCACGGGCCATGGCCAATATTGGTGAGTACACGTGGCCGATCGAGTTGACCAAGACCACCCGGGCGTTCCTGGACGAGGTGACCGAACTGACCGGGGTGGAATTCGACCCGGAGAATCCCAAGCGGCTGCTTGACGAACTCGGCCACGTGGCGCGGTTCGTGGGCTCAACGCTGCAGACCACCGCCAATCCCACCATGTTGGACGCCGGTTACAAGACCAACGTGATTCCCGGTTCGGCCCAGGGCACCATTGACGTGCGTTACCTGCCCGAGCAGCGCGATATCGTCATGGAGAAGCTCAAAGAGCTGGCCGGCGAGGGCATCACGTTCGAGGCCGAGTTCGAGGACATCGGCCTGGAAGTACCGTTCTCTGGCAACGTGGTGGACGCCATGGTGGACTCCCTCAAGGCCGAGGATCCGGACGCCGTGGTGCTGCCCTATATGCTCGGCGGCGGAACGGACAACAAGTCGCTGTCGCAGCTCGGTATCACCGGCTACGGCTTTGTGCCGTTGCAGCTGCCGGACGAATTGGATTTCACCGGTATGTTCCACGGCGTGGACGAGCGCGTGCCGGTCGCATCATTGGAGTTCGGCTCGCGTGTCTTGCACCGCTTGCTGACCAATTACTAGGAGCACTTCGTGGGGGAGAATTCCGGAAGCACCAACCCGACAACGGGTGAGGACCGGCGCGGTGGCCTGACCCGGCGCCGGGCAATTATCACGGCCGCCGGCGTGGTGGCCGCGGCCACGGCCGTGGGAGTCGCGACCCAGATTCCCGCATGGCTCGAGGAGGAACCCACGGACGAGGGCCTCGCCGCGGACCGGATTTTCGACGCCAACATCAATGAGCGCGGGCTCGGCGGCTACGCCAAGTTGATTCCGGACGAGAATCGGCAGGGCCTGGGCTACCACTTGGTTCCGGACCCAGTGGGTGGCGGGCGACAGGTGGCGCGTTTCACGTCCGTTCCCGGGCTGACGCTGGGCAATGAATTTCCGCGCTCCATGGTGGAAACCGAGCCGATCATCAAGGCTGACGCGCACGGCAACGACAACGACGTGTACTTCAACGGGTTCTCGGTCTACGTCCTGGACGGCGACTTCGATCAGGACACGTGGATCACGCTGTTCACCGGCGGTTACGGTCCGCCGGCCAACGGTGCGTCCCTGCTCGGTCTCATGTTGGTGCGACACCCCGAGGGCGGGCTCATGTTCCGAATGGGCGATGATCCCGAACTACTCGGCGATCACGTGCGGGTGCCCACCGGACGCTGGGTGGGCGTGATTCAGGCCTATAAATACGCGTACGCGAGCAACGGCGGTTGGGTCGAAATGTGGATCAACACCGGCGGGCAGTGGCAGCAGGTGCAGATCAACGGTGAGAACCAACCCACGCTGGACGTCATGCGCCCCAACGTCACGGACGGCTGGTACCGGGACGCCTCCGTACCGGCCTCGTTCTCGCGCATCGGCGTGTACGGCAACAGGCCCTACGAGGCCTTCTTCGCAACCCACCGCATTGCGCGCAGCTTTGACGCCGCCGATCCACTGCGCTGATCACGACCACTCAATTTTCGACTTGGAGGAGACCAGGTGACCACGATCCAGGACATGCTTCCCGAGGACATGCTCGCAACCTTCCGTGACCGCGCGGCCGGCTACGACGAGCGCAACGAATTCTTCACCGAGGATTTCGAGGATCTTCGCGCCGCTGGTTACTTGCGTCTGCTCGTTCCCGAAGAATTCGGCGGCTTGGGCTTTTCCCTTGCCGACGCCGCTCAGGCCCAGCGCCGCTTGGCCGCCGCGGCGCCGTCGACGGCCTTGGGCGTCAACATGCACCACGTGATCGTGGGCATCGCCCGCACGCTGTGGCAGCGCGGGGACGATCGTGCCCGCGCGATCTTCGACCAGGTCGTGGCGGGCGAGGTGTTCGCGTTCGGGATCTCGGAGGCCGGCAACGATTCCGTCCTGTTCGACGCGACCACGACCGCCGATCCGGTGGCCGACGGGTTGAGCCTGCGCGGCACCAAAATTTTCACGTCGCTCTCGCCCGCGTGGACGCGGCTCCTCGTCCATGCCCGCCGCACCGATCGCGACGACGACGCCCCTGACGCCCTCGTGTTCGGCATCCTCGAGCGCGGCGCCGAGGGCATTGGGATCAAACAGGATTGGGACGCGCTGGGCATGCGCGCCTCGCAATCGTGCACCACGGTGCTCGACGGCGCTGTGCTGGCACCCGGGCGAGTGCTCACCGAAATTCCCGTGGGGCCTTCGCCCGATCCGGTGGTGTGGGGAATTTTCGGGTGCTTCGAACTGCTGCTGGCCTCCGTGTACACGGGGATTGAGGATCGGGCCATCGAGGTGGCCGTGGAGATCGTGAACAAGCGCAGGTCGCACGCGCGCGGGGCCAGTTACGCCACGGACCCGGATATTCGCTGGCACATTGCCGAGGCAGGGATCCTGCGCGACGGTGTGGAACTCCAACTGCGCCAGCTCAGCTCCGACATGGACTCGGTGGGCACCGACCACGAGGTTCAGCACGGTGCCCGCTGGTTCATCCTGTTCTCCGGCCTCAAACACCGGTCCACCGAAACCGCACGGCAGGTCGTCGATCTGGCGCTGCGTTCCAGCGGTGGTTCGCAGTTCCGCCGGGGGAGCGAACTGGAACGGCTCTACCGTGACGTGCTCGCCGGGATGTATCACCCTTCGGACAACGAATCCGTGCACGCAGCCACGGCCAAGTCGCTACTCGGGCCGGTTCAGACCGATTGAGCGCGTGCCTCTTGGGTGAGGTTGCGCGTGGACTGTACCGAGCGGCGTCGTCGAGCAGGATCAGAACGTGCGTTCGACGCGAATGATCCGGCGGCGCATCACGTAACGGCGAGCACCGCCGTAAAGTACAGCCGAACGCGTGAGTTCCCACTTGCCGTACTCGGCGTGCTCCCGGACTCGTGCCCGCGCATCGGCAACGTGTTCCCGCGGGGCCACCGTGAGGGTGAGGTATTCGTACCTGTCGTCCCTGCTGGCCACGGGGTGCGAGCGCGCGGACGTGATCTCGGACAATCGTTGTTCTTTCATTGCTCCCATTCTGCCTCGATAACGACTAACGTCTACCCCATGAGCAATGATCCTCGCGCCGCCCTGCAAACACTGGTCAACGCGTTCGAAGAACACTTGGCCGCCGCCGCAAATCGACGTTCGGACAACGACCCCTCCGTGGACGGGGCGTACCTGTCGATTGCCGATGCCTTCGACGCTTACGAAGAGGCCCTCTACGAGGCCTACGACGAAGTCACCCCCCTCACCGTGTTCGCTGAGGACGAGGACGACTCGGACGATGATGATGATGATGACGACGACGATTACGACGAGGACCTCCTCGAAGACAACGAGATGATGGACGAAGATCTCGTGGACGAGGACGACTACGACGATGATGACGACAATGGTTCGTCGAATTCATCTCGCCGCTAGGACATAGCCGGCGGTTATACCCCACCCTGTGGGCGGAAGAGGGCTCACGTGTTGTAGAACACGTGAGCCCTTTCCTCACCCATTTTTCAGCTCCGGGTGCCGTACAGTTGTCGCGTGAACTGGATCGAAGCAATCATTCTGGGAATTGTCCAGGGCCTGACTGAATTCTTGCCCGTATCCTCATCGGCGCATCTGCGCATCGTGGGCGAGTTCTTGCCCAATAGTGCGGATCCGGGTGCCGCCTTCACGGCGATCACCCAGCTGGGTACGGAAACGGCCGTGGTGATCTTCTTCTGGCGAGACATCGTGCGGATCATCAAGCACTGGTCGTTGTCACTGGTCGGCAAGGTCTCCCGCAAGGACCCCGATGCCCGTATGGGCTGGTTCATCATTCTGGGTTCGTTTCCGATTGCGATCCTCGGTCTCCTGCTCGAGGACTACATCGACAGCCAGTTCCGATCACTGTGGATCACCGCGTCCATGCTCGTGATCTTCGGTTTGTTCCTGGCCATCGCGGATCACGTGGGTAAGCAGGAACGCGTCCTGCAGGACCTCACCGTCAAGCACGCCATCGGCTTCGGTCTGGCGCAGGCGCTGGCCTTGATCCCCGGGGTGTCCCGCTCTGGCGGCACCATCACGGCCGGTCTGCTCATGGGGTACACCCGCGCGGCCGCCGCCCGTTACGCCTTCCTGCTGGCCATTCCCGCGGTCTTCGCCTCCGGTCTGTACAAGCTGTACAAGGCGATGACGGGGCAGGAACCAGAGGGCATCTACACCATGGGCCAGACGCTCGTGGCCACCGGCATCGCCTTTGTGATTGCCTACGTGATCATCGGCTGGTTCATGCGCTACATCTCTGAGCGCAGCTACAACCTGTTCGTCTGGTATCGCATCCTGCTCGGCGCCGGAATCTTCGTGCTGCTGGGCACGGGTGTGATCAGCGCCTGATCGCCGCTTCCACCCCACCGGGGGAATAGGGCGCCGGAGGCGCCCGTTGAACTCTTGAGTGACCGATGTCCGTGAACAAAAGGTGAGTATGAAGTCCTGGTCTGCCCGTCCCGTTCCCGAATTGCCCGGAACAGCCCCCACACCCTCGGTCTACGACTCTCGGCAGCAACGGATGGTCCAGCTGCCCGCTGGATCCGAAGTGGGACTGTACGTCTGCGGCATCACGCCCTACGACGCGACCCACATGGGCCACGCCGCCACTTACGTGTCCTTCGACCTGCTGCACCGCGCCTGGGACGACGCCGCTCAGCACGTCACGTACGTCCAGAACGTCACCGACGTGGACGACCCCCTGCTGGAACGTGCCGAGGCCACGGGTGTCGACTGGCGGGACCTCGCCGAAGAACAGACCGAATTGTTCCGTACGGACATGAGCGCCCTGAACGTCATTCCGCCGGCGCATTATGTGGGCGCCACCGAATCCGTCGAATGGATCGTTCCTGCTGTGGAGGGACTCATCGAGCGTGGCTTGGCCTACCGGGTACCCGGGGGCGTGGACGAGGACGGCGCGGCTCAACCGGCTGGCGACGTGTACTTCGACGTCAACGCCGCCGCGGAGCTGAAAGAAACCGACCCGGATGCCTGGGTGGTCGGTGATGTGTGCGGTCTGACCCGCGAAGAAATGCTGCCGCTGTTCGCCGAACGCGGGGGAGACCCCGAACGCGAAGGTAAGCACGATGTGCTCGACCCCCTGTTGTGGCGCGTCAACCGCCCCGGTGAACCCGCATGGGACGGTGCCTCGCTGGGCGCCGGTCGCCCCGGGTGGCACATCGAATGTTCCCTGATCTCCCTCAAGTACCTGCCCACTCCGTTCACGGTGCAGGGCGGCGGTTCGGACCTTGCCTTCCCGCACCACGACATGGGTGCAGGCCACTCCTACGCGCTGTCGGGCAAGCCCATGGCCGAGCACTTCGTGCACACGTCCATGGTGGGACTCGAGGGCGAGAAGATGTCCAAGTCCAAGGGCAACCTGGTGCTGGTCTCCAAACTGCGCGAACAAGGCGTGGACCCGGCGGCGATCCGCCTGGCAATCCTGGCGAATCATTACCGCACGGACTGGTTCTGGACCGATGACCTGCTCGCGGACGCCAAGCGCCGTCTGGCCTCGTGGCGCGAGGCCGCGGCCAAGCCGGAGACCGCCGGTGCGGAGGACCTGCTCAAGGCCGTCCGCGCCGCCCTCGCCTATGACCTCAATGCGCCGGCCGCGCTGATTGGCGTGGACGCCTGGGCCGCTCGGAACAAGGGCGGTGCTGCCGCCCGCGGCGCCAACGCGTCCGCGGAGGATCGTCAGCTGGCCGTGGATCTCATCGAATCCCGCTTGGGAGTCGTGCTCTAGGCCCCCGATCCACTCGTTCGTCGACACAACACAACGGCGGCGGTTCCCCGGACAGGGAACCGCCGCCGTTGTGTCGTGTCCGGGACGTGACCCGAAGCGCGGGTGACCGTTGCTACCCGCGGTCGTCGCGGCGTCGTAAATAGCGCTCGAACTCGCGGGCAATCGCGTCACCGGTGGCCTCGGGGAGGTCCACGGTGTCCTTGGCCTCTTCCAACTGGCGCACGTAGGCGGCCACCTCCGGGTCCTCTTCGGAAAGTTCATTGACGCCGCGTTCCCAGGCCTCCGAATCCTCCACGATCGGTTCCACGGGCAGTGAAATGCCCAGCAGTTCCTCCAGCTGCCGCAACAGCGCAAGTTCGGCCTTGGGCGACGGGGACTGTGCGACGTAGTGCGGGACGGCAGCCCACATGCTGATCGTGGGGAAGCCGGCGCGCGCAGCCATGTGCGAGAGAACGCCCACGATGCCGGTGGGGCCTTCGTACTGGGGTGCCTCGATATTGAGTTCATCGCGCAGCTCTTCGGTGTCCGAAGTCAGCGTCACCGGAATGGGACGCGTGTGGGGGACATCGGCGAGTAGCGCGCCGATCATGACCACGAAGTCCACGTCCAGAGTGGTCGCCTGTTCGATCAGCTCAGCGGTGAAGGTGCGCCATTTATAGGACGGTTCCCAGCCGTGCAGGAACACCAACTCCAGATTGGTCCCGGGAACCGGTGCCTTGAACAGTTTGGTGGTGGGCCACTGCAGCTTGGGCTCACCGCTCAGACCACGGCGCACAACGGGCCGGGAGTACTGGTAGTCGTAGAAATCGTCCGGGGACACCTCGAAGACTTCGCGCGCACCGTAGTGCTCGCTCATCAACTTGAGGGCGTCGGTCGCGGCATCACCGGCATCGTTCCAGCCCTCGAAGGCCGCGATCATCACGGTGACCTTCTCGGTTTCGTCGCCGTCGCGGACCACGCCGAAGGGGCCGACCTGCGGTTGCGAATTCTTCTCGTCAAACGTACTCACCGTTCCACTGTACGGCGAGCGGGGATGCAGTACCACGAGCGGTGATTCAGCGGCCTCACCGGCTGCCCGCTTAGCATGGGCGCATGCACTTCGAACGCGCCACACACCATGCCCGCCCGACCGAGCGGGCGTTCGGATGAGCGGGGGTACCGCTGCCCGCCGAGGACTCCGTCTGGGCCGCATCGGTGGGGTGGACGTTCACCTGGATCGCTCGTGGTTCGTGATCGCCGTCCTGACCGTGGTGCTCTACGGGCCCATCCTGTGGCGGATCTACCCAGAGCTGGGCTGGATCAATCTGGTCATCGCCTTCGGGTTCGCCGTGGGACTGGCCTTCAGCGTGCTGGTCCACGAGGTAGCCCACGCGCTCGTGGGGCGAGCCGCCGGCTGGCCGGTCGGGCGCATCGTGCTGACGCTGATGGGTGGCCACACCACGTTCGGCGCCGTGCGTGCCTCACCGGGATCCACCGCGTTGGTGTCCTTGGTGGGACCGATGGCCAACATCATCCTGGCGGGCATCGGCACCGCCGTCATGCTCCTGGCCCCCGCCCAGAACGCTGGACCCGGATGGGCGCTGCTGCAACTACTGGTGTTCGCCAACTGGATCCTGGGACTCTTCAACCTGCTGCCCGGGCTGCCACTGGACGGTGGGCGCGTAGTTGAGGCGCTCATCTGGCGGCTCACCGGGTCGGAGAGCAAGGGAACCGCCGTGGCGGCGTGGAGCGGCCGCGGCCTGGCCGCCCTGATCGTGGTGTGGATTGTGTGGCAGCGACTCTGGACTTCGCCCATCACCCTGCTCATCATGCTCATGATCGCGGCGTTCATCTTCATGGGAGCTTCCCAAGCCCTCAAACAGGCCAAGGTGCTGGGGCGGGTCCACCCCTTGCGCGCAGCATCGATTGCGCGACCCGCATTCGAATTCTCACCGGACCTGCCGCTGTCAATGGTGGACACCTCCGTCTTGGCCGCCACGAGCCAGGGCTACAGCGGGTGGACTCCCGACGTCGTGGCGCGCGACGCGGCCTCGGGTCACCTGGGGGTGCTCAGCCCGCAACGAGCCGCCACGGTTCCGGCTGATCTACGCGGTAGTACTCCGGTGGGAAACGTCATGGAATGGGCCCCCGCGGAGGCTTCCGCGCCAGCCGACGAGCGCGGTGACGATCTGTTGCGACACCTGGAGATCAACGGGTTCCCGTGGGTGATCGTGCTCGATCCAGAGCGATCCGTGGTGGGCGTGGTGCACCATCAAGATCTTGCCCGCCACATCATGGGGCGATGAGGGCTCTCACGGTTCACGGTGAGACAATGACAGATAGTGACCGGAGCGCCACGCGCGCCAGCCCCTGATGAACACCACATCGCACCTTTCGTGAAAGCGAGCACATGACCGAGCAGTCGCACGAACGCCCCGAAACCACCCAGAGCGCAGTACCCGTCCGCGGTGCCGCCAACCGGAGGGGTCCCTTGCGCGTGGGCGAACGCGTGCAGCTGACCGATGACAGCGGCCGCATCACCACCATCACGCTGGCCGAGGGCGGCGAGTACCACACCCACCGTGGCGTGCTGGCCCACCAGGAACTGATCGGCGCCCCGGAAGGCACCGTGGTGACCAACTCGGGCGGCATCCAGTTCCAGGCACTGCGCCCGCTGCTCAAGGACTTCGTGCTGTCCATGCCCCGCGGTGCGGCCGTGGTGTATCCCAAGGATGCCGGTCAGATCGTGACCATGGCCGACATCTTCCCCGGAGCCCGCGTGGTCGAGGCCGGCGTGGGTTCCGGTGCACTCTCCATCTCGCTGCTGCGTGCGGTGGGTGATGAAGGCACGGTGCACTCCTTCGAACGACGCGAAGAGTTCGCGGACATCGCTCGCGGCAATATCGAGACCATGTTCGGCGGCCCGCACCCGGCGTGGCAGTTGACGTTGGGCGATCTCGCGGAAGAACTGACCCGGGTCGAAGAAGCCGGTTCCGTGGACCGCGTGGTGCTCGACATGCTGGCCCCGTGGGAATGCCTGGACGCCGTGGCCCACGTACTGGCCCCGGGCGGCGTCGTCATCTGCTATGTCGCGACCGTGACCCAGCTGTCGCGCGTGGCGGAGGCGATGCGCGCGGACGGCCGCTACACCGAACCCGAAGCCTCCGAGACCATGGTGCGCGGCTGGCACGTGGAGGGACTGGCGGTCCGCCCCGACCACCGCATGGTCGCGCACACCGGATTCCTGATCCAGTCCCGCAAGCTCGCCGAAGGTGCCGTGCGCCTGGCACCCAAGCGTCGTGCGTCCAAGAGCGATTACACGGAAGAGGATCTGCAGGCGTGGACGCCCGTGGCCCTGGGCGAGCGGATCGTCTCCGACCGCAAGCTGCGCCGCGCCGGCCGCGACGCCACCAACCTGGCCGAACAGGCCGCCAAGGCCACGGCCCAGATCGATCCCGACTCGCGACGGGAGAACACCCCGCAGAGCACGGAGGACACCAGTCATGAGTGATTCCACCCCCGAGAACCGCGCCACCGACAATTCGCAGCGGCAGATCAACATGCTGCGCGACCAGAAGCGCAACCTGGACAAGCAACTCGCGAGCGTGGGTTCGCAGAACCAGAAACTCGTGCGCCTGCTGGACGCCTCCCGGCAGGAGATCGTCAAGCTCAAGCAGACGCTCGCCGCTGAGGCTGTTCCGCCCATGAGTTTCGGTGTGGTGCAGCAAGTTAATCCCGGCCACCAACCCGTGGGTACGGCCACGGGAGACGGCCCGGTGATCACCGTGGCCAGCCTGGACGTGCTGGTGTCCGGGCGAAAAATGCGCGTGGCCGTGGGCCCGCTCGTGTCGTTGAGCTCTTGCGAACCAGGGATCGGGGTGCTCCTCAACGAGAACTACGTGGTCGCAGCGGTCCTCGACTACGACCGCGTGGGCGAAGTGGCCACCATCAAGGAAATCATCGACCACGACCGCGTACTGACCGTGGGCCGCTCCGATGAGGAACGCGTCATGCTGCTCTCCGGGGCCCTGCGCCGTAATCGCCCCAAACCCGGTGACGCCGTGACCGTGGACCACCGCACCGGCTTCGCCCTGGAGCACGTGGAACGCACGGACGTGGAACAGCTGGTCCTGGAGGAGGTACCGGAGGTCAGCTACGCGGACATCGGTGGTCTGGGCGCCCAGATCGAAGCCATCCGCGACGCCGTGGAACTGCCCTACGTGCACCCGGACATGTACCGCGAACACGGACTGCGCCCGCCCAAGGGCATCCTGCTCTACGGGCCTCCCGGCAACGGCAAGACGCTGATCGCCAAGGCCGTCGCGCGCTCGCTGGCCGAACGCAGCGCCGCCAAGGCCGGACGCGAACGCGCCCTCGGTTACTTCTTGAACATCAAGGGCCCCGAGCTGCTCGACAAGTACGTGGGTGAGACCGAGCGCCAGATCCGCTCGATCTTCGCCAACGCCCGCGAACAAGCCGCCCGCGGCGTGCCCGTGGTCGTGTTCTTCGACGAAATGGACTCGCTGTTCCGCGTGCGCGGTTCGGGCCTGTCCTCGGACGTGGAAACCACCATCGTGCCGCAGCTGCTCACCGAGATCGACGGCGTCGAGAAACTCGACAACGTGATCGTGATCGGCGCGACCAACCGCGAGGACATGATCGACCCCGCCGTGCTGCGCCCCGGCCGCCTGGACGTCAAGATCCGCATCGACCGCCCGGATCGCGACGGCGCTCGCGAAATCTTCAAGCTCTACATCACCCCGGACTTGCCGTTGCGCGAGGCCGACGTCGCCGCGGCGGGTTCCCGGGAGGCCGCCGCCGATCAGCTGATCGACGCCGCGATCGCGCACCTGTACGACCGCACCCCCGCCACGGAATTCCTGACCATCAGCTACCGCGACGGCGGCCAGGAAACCCTGTATTTCGCCGACTACGCCTCGGGCGCGGTGATCCGCAACGTGGTGGACCGCGCCAAGAAGCAGGCCATCAAGACCCTGCTCACCACGGGCGAACGCGGGCTGACCCGCGAACACCTGGTGGATGCCGTGGACGAAGAATTCTACGAACAGCAGGACCTGCCCAACACCGCGGACCCCGAGGACTGGGCGCGCCTGACCGGTCGCCGGGCCAACACGATCCAGGACGTCCGGATGGCGATGCACCGCGGTACCGGATCACTCCCCGAAAGAGAGCGGTCATGAGCGTTCGCAGGGTCATGGGCAGTGAGACCGAATTCGGGGTGTTGGCCGTGGGGGAGCCCCACGCGAATGCCACCGTGCTCTCCACCCGGGTGGTGACCAGTTATGCGCTGCGGGTAGCGCGGGAACTGTCCCGGGAATCTTCTGGAAGGAACGGTTCGGACGGGCAAACGAGCGTGGGCACCGGCTGGGACTACGGTTCCGAGGCCCCACTGTCCGATGCTCGCGGGTACACGATGAGCCGAGAACAGGCCCACCCCTCGCAGTTGACCGATCAGGCCCCGGTGCTCACCGCCGAAGAAATCGCGGCGGAAGCCATCACCGAGTCCGCGATGTACACGGAGGACATGGACTGGCGAAAGGTCATCATGAACACCGTGATCCCCAACGGGGCGCGCGTGTACGTGGACCACTCGCACCCGGAATATTCCTCCCCGGAGGTCACCACCCCGCTGGACGCCCTGACCTGGGATGCCGCGGGGGACGTGGTGGCCGCGCGCGCCGTTGCGGAACTGGCGCGGGGCGCGGAGAAGACCGGGACTCCGGCCGTGAACCTGTACAAGAACAACACGGATAACAAATCAGTGTCTTACGGTGCCCACGAGAACTACATGGTGGACCGCGCGGTGCCGTTCGATCGGATCACCTCAGCACTGCTGCCGTTCTTCGCTACCCGCCAGATCATGTGCGGTGCCGGCCGCGTGGGCCTGGGAGTGGACGGTTCCGAACCGGGCTTCCAACTGAGCCAGCGCGCGGACTTCTTCGAGCGCACCGTGGGCCTGGAAACCACCATCCACCGCCCCATCGTCAACACGCGCGACGAACCCCACGCGGACGACACCAAATACCGCCGGCTGCACGTGATCATCGGTGACGCCAACCTGTCCCACACCGCCACGGTGTTGAAGTTCGGCACCACCTCGCTCGTACTCAACCTGATCGAACATGACCGGGTGCCGGCCCTGGACCTTGCCGATCCCGTGGCCGCCCTGCAGACGGTCAGCCACGACCCGTCCGTGACCGCGACCGTGCCCTTGCGCGACGGACGCGAGCTGAGCGCCGTCGACATCCAGCGCGAGTATTACCGCGCCGCGCTGGAGCTGGAACGCGAACTGGCGCCGGACGGGCTGGACCAGGACACCCGACAGGTACTGGACCTCTGGGACGAAGTCCTGACCGACCTGGCGGACGACCCCTCCCGCTTGGCCGACCGACTCGACTGGGCTGCCAAGTACGCCCTGCTCAACGCGTACCGGCAGCGAGATGGCATGGCGTGGAACGACCCCCGACTGATCGCGATCGACCTGCAGTACGCGGACATTCGCCCCGAAAAGGGGCTCTACCACCGGTTGGCCTCGGCCGGGCGGATCCGCACGCTGGTCGACTCCGAAACCATCGAACGCGCTGCGGACCAGCCCCCCGAGGACACCCGTGCGTGGTTCCGCGGCACCGCCGTGCGCCGCTACCCGTCCGCGATGGTGAGCGTGGGCTGGGACAGCGTGAACGTGGAATTCCCCGGGATCCGAAGGGGCGCGCGCATCGGCATGCCGGAACCGCTGGATCTCAACCGCGAGACAACGCGGGAATGGTTCGACGCCCCGGACGTTGAACAGTGGGTACACCGGGTAGCGGAACAGCGCCCCGGCACGGTCACCGGAACCGGCCTGAACTGAGTACCCGAGACTTGAACCACTGAGAGGTCAGGAGAGACACATGGCACAGGAACGCATTTTCGGCCAGGGCTCGCGTCGCGAGGAAGAAACCGACCTGCCCGACAACGGCACCCCGGCGCCGTCGCAGGGCGCGGGTCAGGCCCAGCGCGACACCCAGGGCACCGATGACCTGCTCGCCGAGATCGACGGCGTACTTGAAACCAACGCTGAGGCCTTCGTGAAGGGCTTCGTCCAGAAGGGCGGCCAGTAAGCTCGTGGACCGCAGAATCTACGGCATCGAAACCGAGTTCGGCATTACCCACAGCGTGTCCCAGGGACACAGCCTGGGTGCCGACGAGACGGCGCGGCGCCTGTTCGCGCCCGTGCTCGCGTGGGGGAGAGCATCCAACGTGTTCCTCCCCAACGGCGGCCGGCTCTACCTCGACGTGGGTTCGCACCCCGAATACGCCAGCGCGGAGACCGCCTCACTCGAGGATGTCGTGGCGCAGGACGTAGCCGGTGAGCTGATCGTGGACGATCTGCGACAGCAGCTCCAACAAGAACTGGACCAGGACGGAACCGGCGGCACGGTGCACTTGTTCAAGAACAACGTGGACTCCGCCGGGAACTCCTACGGCTCCCACGAGAACTACATGATCTCCCGCCGCACCGAGTACGCGCGCCTGGTACAGGTGCTGATCCCGTTCCTGGTCACCCGCCAGATCCTGGTCGGCGCCGGTCGGGTGCACCCCAACGGCCCCGCAGAATTCGGCGGCCTCACCCTGGGCGACGGCAGCCACGGTCCCAGCTATTCCTTCTCGCAGCGCGCGGACCACATTTGGGAAGGTTTCTCCTCGGCCACCACGCGCTCGCGGCCCATGATCAACACGCGCGACGAGCCCCACGCAGATGCCGAGCACTACCGCCGGCTGCACGTGATCAACGGCGACTCGTCCATGTCCCAGACCACCACGGCGCTCAAGATGGGCACCACGGATCTCATGCTGAGGATGATCGAGGCGGGCAAGATCCTGCCGGACCGCACGCTCGCGGATCCCGCGGCCGCGCTGCGCATCATTTCGCACGACCTCACCGGCCGGGCGCAGGTGGAGCTGGCCTCGGGCGAAAAGATGTCCGCCGTGGACCTGCAGCACGAGTACCTTCAGGCCGTCACACACTTCGTGGATCGCCACGGTGCGCACCACGATCGCGTGGACTGGGTACTGGAACTGTGGGAGCGCGGCTTGCGCGCCGTGGCCGAGCAGCGCTTCGACCTGGTGGACACCGAGCTCGACTGGGCCATCAAGAAGAAGCTACTGGACTCCTACGCCGCCGCCCACGGCATGGATTACGCCAACCCGCGGTTGCTGCAGTTGGATTTCGCCTACCACGACACCTCACCCACGCACGGGCTGTTCCGCATGCTCAGTCGCCGCGGCTCGGTTGCCACTTTCATTTCCGACGACGCCGCTCAGGCCGCCGTCACGCAGCCCCCGGCCACGCGGGCGAGCCTGCGCGGCAAGTTCATCCAGGCCGTCCTGGACGCGGGAGAGAACTACACCGTGGACTGGGTGCACCTCAAACTCAACGGTTCGCAGAACCAGCGCACCGTGATGTGCAAGGACCCGTTCGCCACGTCCCAGCCGGATGCGGACGAACTGATTGCCGAGGTCCAGGCCATGTCCAAGAGCTGAAAGTTCACGGGGAACCCCCACGGGCGTGGCACGAGAAGTATCAGCTGATGCTCAACCGTGTCCCATAGATTGGTGGGCGACTTCCCTCAGTGCCCATTCGTGTTGAAAGGTGAATCCTCCTTTGCGAAAGATTGTTCCGGCCGCGGGCACCGCCCTGGCCTTGTCCCTGATGTTGACCGCGTGCGGCGGAGCCGAAATGGATTCGGTGGAATTGGCCAAGGACCCGTCCGAGGGCACCGCGCCGTCGGTCTCGTTCGAAACTCCACTCCAGGTGAGCGAGGCGGAGACCAAGGTGCTGCGCGAAGGTGACGGCGAAGACCTGGACGAGGGCGACAACATCCTCCTGCAGGCGGCTCTGTTCAAGGGTTCCGACGGTTCGTCGTTGGGCGATACGTACAGCCAGGGAGCCGGTCAGGTACTCAAGCTGGACGACCAGCTCAAGGAAGCCATCCCGGAGATGCACGATGCCCTGATCGACGCCCAGGAAGGCGCGATCATCGCCTACAGCTCCCCGGACACCAGTGGTGCCGCCGGTGACGAGTCCACGTCGGTGGAGGTGTACCAGGTGGCCAAGAAGATTCTGGCCCCGCTCAACGAGGACATGAAGGACACCTCGGACAAGATGCCCAACGTCACTCAGGACGATCAAGGCAAACCCACCATTGAGAAGCCTTCGGGTAAGGAACCCAAGGACCTCCAGACCGAAGTCCTCAGCGAGGGCGACGGTGAAGAAGTAGCAGACACGGACACCGTGGTCGCCAACTACGTGGGCGTGCGCTGGGAGGACGGCGAGGTCTTCGATTCCTCCTACGACAAGAATGCGCCCGCATCCTTCCCGCTCGACAACGTGATCGAGGGGTGGAAGGAAGGCCTCAAGGGGCAGAAGGTGGGCTCGCGCGTGCTGCTCGCCGTGCCGACCGATCAGGCCTACGGCACCGAGAAGCAGCTCGGCAAGGACTCGCAGTACCCGTCCGGATCGCTCGTGTTCGTGGTGGACATCCTCGGTGCCGTCCCCACTCCCGAACCCGCACCCAGTGAGTCCGCAGCTCCGTCGGAGAGTGCTGCGCCTCAGCCCTCGGAGGAAGCCGGCGGATCCGAGGCGCCCAAGCCAGCGCCGTCCGAGTCGGAGAAGTAAACTAGTCGATCGGACAGGTCCCCCAGTGGGGACGGTTTCTACGAAAGGCCATGACCGTGTCATTTGGACAGCGCAACCTGGATCGTTCCAAGCCGGAGATCGATTTCCCGCAGGATCCGGTTCCCACCGAACTGCGTATCACTGACGTGATCCCGGGCACCGGCCGCGAGGCCAAGGCCGGCGACAGCATTTCCTGCCACTACGTGGGCGTGACCTACTCGGGTGGCGAAGAATTCGACGCCTCCTGGAACCGCAACCAGCCCTTGGACTTCACCGTGGGCATCGGCCAGGTCATCCAGGGTTGGGACCAGGGTCTGCTGGGCATGAAGGTGGGCGGTCGCCGTCGTCTGGAGATCCCTTCAGAGATGGCCTACGGCAAGCGCGGCGCTCCTGGCGCCATCGGCCCTGACGAAGCACTCATCTTCGTGGTCGATCTGCTCGACGTCCGCTAAATGCCCCCATCTTCAGGTTCGGTATCGGGCCGCTCCACCGCAGCGTCGGCGGAGCGGCTCCTCAACCTGCTCATTGCGCTGCTGGATCGCGAGAGCGGTTACACGCGTGATCAGCTGCGGGAGATCGTTCCCGGGTACCACAAGGCCGGCAGCCACGACGCGTTCGAGCGGATGTTCGAGCGCGACAAATCGCATTTGAGGTCCCTCGGCTATCCGGTCGAGGAAATCCCCGACGACGATCCGTGGGCCTCCGACGCCCAGCTGGCTCCGCGTTATCGCGTGTCCCGCGGCTCGTACCAATTGCCCCAGGTCCAGTTCAGTGCGGAGGAATCGGCCGTCCTCGCGGTTGCCGCGGACGCCTGGAACGACGCCGCTCAGGATCGTTTGGCGCGCCGCGCCCTCGACAAGCTGGAACCTGCGCTGTCTCATGAGGCAGCACCCGGCCGTGACGTCCAGCCCACCGTGGCCGTGGCGGACCCAGCGTTCGAACCGTTGCTGTCCGCGGTGCTGAGCCACCGCACGGTGCGCTTCGACTACGTGGATCGCACGGGTACCTACAGCCGTCGCACGGTTCAACCCTGGGGCGTGGGTTCGCGCTTCGGTGCGTGGTACCTGGCCGGCTGGGACGAGGACCGGCAGGCCGAGCGCACCTTCCGGCTGTCCAGGATCATTTCCGAGGTGGCTGTCACCCGGGACAGTTTCCAACCTCCCGAAGATTTCTCCATGGGTGGGCAGCTCGCGCGCATGGTGTACCCGCCCACGCGCGTGCGGGTAACCGTCTACGTTCGTCAGGGTGCAGCGCAGTTGTTGCGTCAGATCGCCGCGCCGATCGCGGACGAGGATCCGCATCTGCCCGAAGGCTTCGACGCCGTGCTGCTGGCCGTCCCGGACACCGAGGGCGCCGCCGAGCACGTGTGTGCAGCGGGTCCCGATGCTCGGGTTGCCACGGCAGCCGGGGCCGACCTGGGAACTCAGCGTGCCGTGGCCAAGGCGGTCGAACGGCGTCTGTCCGAGGCTCGGAAATTCCAGGAACGCGTGGGTGGCGTGGCTGTTGCCTGGGGCAAGCAGCGCCGCAGCGGCGCCGCGAAGGCCAGTACGGAACAACATCTCGCCCGGCTCTTGCACATCGTGCGCCACGTGTACTCCCACCAGGGGGCTCAGCTGGAAGAAACGGCTCGGCACTTTGGAATCACCGATCAGGAGTTGATCGCGGATCTGCAGACGCTGTTCGTGTGCGGGCGACCGGGTCACATGCCCGATCAGCTCATCGATGCGTCCTGGGACGACGGCCACATCTACCTGGGTAATGCCCAAGAACTTTCGGAACCCGTGCGGCTGACCGTACCCGAGGCCAGCGCCTTGCTGATGGGGCTGCAAACGCTCCAGGCGCTACCGGGCGGCAACAGCGACGTCGTGCGCTCGACCATGCGCAAGGTGGCGACCGCCGCGGACGCGTTGCCGCTCGCGGATGCCCTGGCCGCACCGGACCAACCCGCCGAACCGGTCCCCGAGGACACCGAACTGGTCAGTCGGGTGCGCGAGGCGATTGCGAACAATCGGCGGATCAAGATCCGCTACGTGGTGGCCTCACGGGACGAGGTCACCGAACGTCTCGTGGACCCTGTGCGCATCGTGTCCTCGGACGGACACCAGTACGTGCGCGGTTGGTGCCTCAACGCCAAGGGGCCCAGGACGTTCCGAGCGGACTGCATCCTCAGTTGCGAAGACATTGGAGAGGCCCAGGCGCATCCGCGCATGGACTCCGAAATGCGCACGAGTTTGTACCCGGAGAAACGACGACCCGTTCAGGCGGTGCTCGTGACCGACCGGCGTGGCCGTTGGATCGTGGAGCACTACCACGCCAAGCGTGCCGCCACGGTGGAACTACCCGCCAGCGACGAACCACCGATCACCGTGACTGCGGGACCGGGGAGCTCCAAGGGCCCCAAACAGCTGCCCGAGTACGTGGCCGCCGAGGTGGATTTCCCCACGGTCGAGGCACTGTGTTCGCTCGTGACCAGGCACGCGGGTCACGTGGCGGTGGCGTCACCGCCCGAGGTGGTCCACTCAGTTGAACAGTGGATAAATAACAGTCTCTTCACGGACACAACGCACCAGTAGAGGATTCGCGCGGCCCTATACTGGGGTCCATGCTGTGGTGGATGTGGATTGTGCTGTGGACCGTCCTGGTCCTCGTCAGTCTCGCGTTCATCGTGGGCGCGGTGTGGGGATTGGTCACCAAGAAGGCCTTACCCGCATTACGTGAGGTCGAGGCCTTCGCCGATGACTTCACGGTGCGGTGGAACGCCGCGGCCCAGGGAGCGACACAACCACTGCGCACACCCGCTGAACCTGCCGTGTTCACCCCGGTGAATTCGGCCCGCGCCGCCTATTCAAGCGGTCGCGATCAACGACATACAGCCCGGCTCATCCGCCGCATGAACCGCAAGGACGCCAAGGGCCAGCCCCAACGGCTGTCCGATCTCCGCCGGGCTGAACGGAAAGGAATCCACCATGGGCCGCTTGTTTGACAGCCCCCTCACCATCATCCTCATCCTCGTGGTGATCCTGCTGCTGTTCGGTGCCCCCAAGCTTCCGGGCATGGCCCGCAGCCTGGGCCAGTCCATGCGGATCTTCAAGTCCGAGGTCAAGGAAATGAAGAAGGACGGCGATGACGACAACGTCACCGTGAACGGCCAGCCGGTATCCGACGGCCAGACCATTTCGCAGCCGCAGAATCCCACACAGACCAACACCGTGAACAACGGCCCGGTCGCTCCCGGTCAATCAACGGGCCAGGCCGCCGCGCAGCCGAACAACCAGGTTGATCCCAACCAGCGCCCCAGCGCGTAGGTCACGGGGCACCACTCACTACACAGCGATCGGGCCGGACCTCATGGTTCGGCCCGACGAGCACCCCGGTGCAGCCCCTCTCAACACATAGGTTCGTATGTCTGCCACTGATTCCAAGTCTCTGCGGGATCCTTCGCGCCGTAAGGAGCGTCGGAACCGCAAGAAGAACACCTCGCGCAGGAACAACCCTCAGGCCCAGATGGCCCTGAAGGAGCACCTGCGTGAAATGCGCAACCGATTGATCAAGTCCGCCATCGCGGCCGTGATCGGCGCGGTGGCGGGGTTCATGGTCTACAACCCGTTCATGCAGTACATCACCGAACCGCTGCAGCGTCTGGCGGACTCGGGTCGAACCGCCACCATCAACTACTCGTCGGTGGGCGGTTCCTTCAACATCATGGTCGAGGTGGCCTTGGTGCTGGGTGTCATCTTCGCTTCGCCCGTGTGGCTGTACCAGCTGTGGGCGTTCATCACTCCGGCTCTGCACAAGCACGAGCGCCGCTACGCCATGGGATTCCTGGCGGCGGCCATTCCGCTGTTCATCGGCGGCTGCGTCTTGGCCATCACGGCTTTGCCCGCCGCGGTGTACGCGTTGACCGCGTTCACCCCGGAGGGCGGCGCGAACTTCGTGGAGGCCAATCAGTACCTGCGCTTCTTCCTGCAGTTGATCCTGACCTTCGGTGTTTCTTGCGTGATCCCAGTGTTCCTGGTGGGGCTCAACATGCTGGGGCTGCTTTCCGGTCGCACGATCCTGAAGTCCTGGCGGGTGGTGGTCGTGATCGTGCTGGTCATCTCGGCCATGGCTGCGCCCGGGCCGGACCCGGTGACCATGCTGTACCTGGCCATTCCGTTGTTGGTGCTGTTCTTCGTCGCCGTGGGACTGTGTCTCTTCCTGGACCGTCGCCGGGCCAAGAAGGCTGCCAAGCGCGAAGCAGCAACCGGAGTCACCGCGGACAGCGCGACCTCTGCGGAGGACCTCCGCAAGATGGGCTAGCAGCGGAACCACACCGCGCTGATTTAATCGGTGTCCGCGCTACGCCGTAGGCTGGTGCCATGTCTTCTCACGCCGATCGTTTCATGGCCGCCAAGGCCCGTGCGGCCCACGCGAACACCGAACTCGCGGCGTTTGAACAGCTGCTGGATTTCGAGCTCGATCCTTTTCAGATCGAGGGTTGCAGGGCACTCGAACAAGGGCACGGTGTTCTGGTCGCCGCCCCCACGGGTGCCGGTAAGACGGTCGTGGGGGAGTTCGCGATCCACCTGGCTCTCTCCCGGGGTCGCAAGGCCTTCTACACGACCCCCATCAAGGCGCTGAGCAACCAGAAGTTCCACGAGTTCTCCCGCCGTTGGGGGAGCCATCGTGTGGGTCTGCTGACCGGTGACACCTCGGTCAATTCGGAGGCGGACATCGTGGTCATGACCACCGAGGTCTTGCGCAACATGCTCTACGCGGACTCCTCGACCCTGACCAACCTGGGGTTCGTGATCATGGACGAGGTGCACTACCTCGCGGATCGTTTTCGCGGGGCGGTCTGGGAAGAAGTCATCATCCATTTGCCGGAACACGTGCAGCTCGCGTCCCTGTCCGCCACGGTGTCCAATGCCGAGGAATTCGGTGCGTGGCTTCATCAGGTTCGTGGCCACACGGACGTGGTGGTCTCCGAGCACCGCCCGGTCCCGTTGTGGCAGCACGTTCAGGTGGGCCCGCAGCTGCTGGACCTCTTCGTGGACGACACGGTGGAGCAAGCCGCCGAGCGCCAGGCCGAGCCCGATGCAGACGAGCCAGCGGTCAACCCGGAACTGCTCAGACTGTTCCGTGCCCAGCACCCCCGGGGCGGTCGCGGTGGCGGACGCGGCCCCAATCACCGCGGCCGACGCCGCCGCGGGCCACACCATTCCGAGCCTCGCGTGGCGCGCCTGGAGCGGATTTCCCGTCCGCAGTTACTTCGGCGCCTTGACGCCGAGGCCCTGCTGCCGGCGATTACCTTCATCTTCTCCCGTGCGGGTTGCGACGCAGCCGTGGCCCAGTGCGTGGCCGCGGATCTGTGGCTGACCACCCCGGAAGAACAGAAGACCATTCGCGCCTACGTGGCCGAGGCGACCTCGCACATGACCACCGCGGATCTCGCCGCGTTGAACTACCACGACTGGTACGACGGCCTGGTGCGCGGCATTTCCGCCCACCACGCGGGCATGCTCCCCGTCTTCAAGGAAGTAGTGGAGCAGCTCTTCGCCCAGGGGCTCGTGAAAGCCGTGTTCGCCACCGAAACCCTTGCACTGGGTATCAACATGCCCGCCCGATCCGTCGTGCTCGAACGGCTCGACAAGTTCAACGGTGAATCCAGGGTTGATATCACCCCCGGTGAGTACACGCAGCTCACGGGTCGTGCCGGCCGACGCGGGATCGACGTCGAAGGCCACGCCGTGGTGCTGTGGCGCGACGGGATGAATCCGCAGACCGTGGCCGGTCTGGCCTCCAAACGGACGTACCCGCTGAACTCCAGCTTCAGCCCCACGTACAACATGTCCACGAACCTGATCGCCCGCTACGGTGCCAAGCGGTCACGGTCCATTCTCGAGACCTCATTCGCCCAGTTCCAAGCGGACCGTTCCGTGGTGGGGATCGCCAAACGGGTGCGGTCGCAGGAGAAGACCCTCGAAGCATATCGAGAGGCCATGGCCTGCCACCTGGGCGACTTCACCGAGTACGCGCGTCTGCGCAGAGAGCTCAACGGACTCGAGAAGTCCGCGACCAAGTCCCGCTCCGCCCGGCAACGCAACGACGCCGCGGTGTCGCTCCAGGATCTGCTTCCCGGCGATGTCATCGACATCCCCCAGGGGCGTAACGCGGGTTACGCGGTGGTCGTGAAGGCCGATGAACATCCCTTCGATCCGCGGCCTCACATCCTCACCCTGGACGGCAAACTGCGCCGCGTGGGCGTGAACGACTTGGATGGCTCACTCGAACCGGAGTCCAAGGTCAAGATCCCCAAACGCTATTCGGGGCGTTCCCCGCAGGAACGCAAAGACCTAGCATCCACCGTGCGTGCGGCCCTGCGCGAACACCGGCCCGCACGTGAACGCAGTGGTGGGCACACCATCCGTTTCGATCGGGGCACGTCCGCGAGGGATCGCAAGATCGAGGACCTGCGCCGCGCCCTTCGGTCGCACCCGTGCCACGGCTGTTCCGACCGCGAGCACCACGCACGGTGGGCCGAGCGTGCCTGGAAACTCGAGAAGGAAACCGAGGGTCTGCGCAAGCAGATCGCCGGCCGTACGGGCAGCATCGCCGCAACGTTCGACAGGGTCTGCGCCGTGCTCACGCACTTCGACTACCTGCGCGCGGACGAGTCAGGGAATCTCAAACCCACTCCCGCGGGCCAACAACTGCGTCGGATCTACGGCGAACGAGATCTCCTACTGGCCCTAACCCTGCGTGACGGTTTCCTGGACGGCCTGGACGTGGCCGGCCTGGCGGGCGTCGTGACCGCGTTGGTATATCAACCCCGCCGAGAAGACCAGGGCTCCCGCCCTAAGATGCCCACGGCCCACATGGAGGCCGCAGTGCAGACATTGATCCACAACTGGTCGGTGCTGACCGATGTGGAGTCCCAGCACCGGTTGCCGCAAACGGCACAACCTGAGCTGGGTCTGGTGGACGCCATGTATCGCTGGGCCCGAGGCGCCAGCCTGACCAAGACCCTGTCGGGTACTGATCTGGCGGCCGGGGATTTCGTCCGCTGGGCCAAGCAGACCATTGATCTGCTGGACCAATTGGCCGGGGTCGAGCACCTGGACCCGGCCATCCGCGATGTCGCCCTCGACGCCATCCAGGCTGTGCGCCGCGGTGTGGTGGAGTACAGCGTCTTTGAACAGTGACCAGCAGCATGACTTACCGGAGGACAGAGTGAGCCCACAGACCAAAACCACCGTGATGTATATGAACGCCTCGGTGTATTCGCCGGTGGATCCGTTCGCCACGGCCATCCTGGTGGATGGGCCAACGGTCGCGTGGTTGGGTTCCGACAGCGCAGCTCACGCCATGGCGGGCGAACAGTCCACGGTGGTGGACGTGCACGGCGCGGTGATTACTCCGTCCTTCGTGGCGCACCAGCGTGTCACCCACGGCACACAGATCGTCTCGGCAGCTCAGGGCTATGGTGCCGTGGAGTTGCTTTCCGACAACGCCCGGACCTTGAACGACGCCGCGACCCGTGCCACGGACGCGGGTCTCGTGCCGTTACCCATCCTGATCCATCCCGTGACGGAGGCCTCGGCCATCGCCTCCGCCGGTGCACCGCGGCCGTGCCTCGGTATCGAGATCGACCCCGCCCAGGACCCCGCCGCTCTGCTGGAGGACGTAACCTCCCACTTGGTGGCGTGCTCCGAGGCCCGCTACCAGGCCGTGGTCGTGTGCGAGGCCCGCCCCGAGGCCACCGTGGAGGGAGCGCCGTCGGCCGTTATCGACGTGATTCTCGAGGCCGCGCAGCAGGCCACCGACACGGTGGGGGAGCGTGCGTTCAGGTCGCGCGGGCACCGGCTCGTGGGCGTGGGCGAACTCAGCGAGGAACAAAGTGAATCGCTCGCCCGCCACGCTCTGTCCGTGACGTCGCGTCCCGGCGCCGCACCGCTGACGGCGCTGGCGCGCGCGGGTGTGCCCGTGACTCTCACGACCGACGCGGAGAACCCGTGGCAGGCCGTCAAGGACGCCCTTGAGGCGAAGGAACCGAGTCATCGGACCTCGGCTCGTGCGGCGTTCCTGGCCCTGACCCGTGGCGTGTGGCGGGCCCAGCGTGACGCTCAGCCGCTGGCCGGCCAACTCGCCCCCGGAGCAGAGGCCAGCCTGACGATGTGGGATGCTGAGTCGCTCATGGTGCAGCAGGCGCAGGGCACCGGAGCATCCTGGAGCACGGATCCCCGCGCCCGCACGCCAGCCCTTCCCGCCCTCGACGACCCGCGGCTGCCCGTGTGCGAACGCACTGTGGTGGGCGGAAACGTGATCTTCGAGTGATTGACAATCGGCCATCTTGGTGCTGACCAGAATTGCCGGTTAGACTGAATTCTTACTGCCGGGTGGGTTCATCCGTCCTTAGAAAACAGTGCTGCGGAGCAATTCGCGCCTGGTCCGAAGGCGGGTGGGCCTGCCCTGTGGTGTGTTCGGGGCGTTTTTCCCCGTCCCCAGTGGCTTGAAAGGACGCCCGGTGCGAGTTCTCACGATCATCCCCACCTATAACGAACGCGAATCGCTGCCCACGGTGGTGACCCGGTTGCGGGCGGCCGTTCCCGATGCGCACGTGCTGATCACGGACGATAACAGCCCGGACGGCACCGGCCGCATGGCCGACGAGATGTCCGCCGCGGATGATCACATCCACGTGCTCCACCGCGCCAAGAAGGAGGGTCTCGGCCCGGCCTACATTGCCGGTTTCCGCTGGGGCCTCGACAACGGCTACGACGTGCTGGTCGAGATGGACGCGGATTGCTCCCACCAGCCCGAGCAGCTGCCCTTGCTCCTGGACGCCATTGAGAACGGCGCGGATCTGGCCATCGGCTCCCGCTATGTACCGGGTGGCCGCACGGAGAACTGGCCCCTGGACCGCCAGCTGATCTCCCGCGGTGGCAATCTTTATTCGCGTGTTCTGCTGGGCACCGCCGTTCACGACATCACCGGCGGGTACCGCGCCTTCAAGCGCGGCACTCTCGAGGCCATTGATCTGGCCTCCGTGCGCTCGCGCGGTTACTGCTTCCAGATCGACCTCGCATGGCGTACCGAACGCCTGGGCCTGAAGATCACGGAAGTTCCCATCACCTTCGTGGAACGCGAAGAGGGCGTGTCGAAGATGAGCAAGGATGTCACCGTGGAGGCCGCGACCAACGTGGCGAAGTGGGGGCTGACCGCACGCGCTCAGACTCTGGCCGGAAAGCTGGGCCTGCGCAAGTAGACCTTCCGGGGCGAACCCCGACCACTACTTAAACGCCGACGCCGCGTACCAGACTTGGTACGCGGCGTCGGCGTTCGTCCGTGGTCACTCACCGGCCGCGCGACCGCGGGCGCGCGGCCGGGAATGGCGGGACTCAGAGCGCGTGGCGCTCCTTGTAGAAGTCGAGGCGCTGCTGCAGGATCTCTTCGAGCTCTTCCGAGCTGCGACGCTCCATGAGCATGTCCCAGTGGGTACGCACGTGCTTCTCATTGGGGTTCTCGGGCTTCTCACCGTTGACCAGGATGGCCTCGTGACCGGTCTTGGTGGTCCACACCGGGGGAATCTCCGCCTCCGCCGCAAACATCACGCTCACCGACTCACCATCTTTGGTGCGGTACTCCACGCGTTGGCGCGGTGCCGGCTCAACACCGGTCTCGGTTTCCATCGACTGGGAACCCAAGCGCATTCCACGCAGGCTGCGATCGCTCACTGGACGGTCCTTCCTGAAGTCCTACTGGTACAAAGGGCGATATCCCGGGGCCTGAACTGGATGTTCGAGACCCAGAGATCCGCATCAACCGGGTACAACCACGAACTAGCGCGATTCATTCCCGGCGCTGCTGGAACCGTGGTCCCCGGCAGCCGGATCGGCAAAGGGAGGCTCCGGCATCTCGAAATCATTGGGGTCGGTGAGCGTCAAATCCGGCTCGAGATCCTTCTCGGTGACCTTGACGGTCTCCGATTCCACGATCGGTTCCGAGTAACCGGTGGTCGCGGGCTCTTCTTCCGGATCATCCCAGGACGAGTCGTGGGGGCCTTCGCCCCCGCCACCCGGAGTCGCGAGGAAATTGCCGACTCCGCGCAGTGCGGTGCTGAGCTCAGCGGGGATCATCCACACCTTGTTGGCGGAACCCTCTGCCACCTTGGGTAGGGTCTGGATGTACTGGTAGGCCAGCAGCTTCTGGGTGGGCTTGGCGCGGTGAATCGAATCGAAGACCTTGGCAATGGCTTGGGCCTCACCGTCGGCACGCAGGATTGCAGCCTTGGCGTCACCTTCCGCGGAGAGCACGGCGGCCTGCCGTTCACCCTCGGCGGTCAGAATCTGGGACTGCTTCTCACCCTCAGCCGTGAGGATGGTTGCACGACGGTCTCGCTCGGCGCGCATCTGCTTCTCCATGGAGTCCTGAATAGACGGCGGGGGCGTGATCTCCTTGATGTCCACGCGGGAAATGCGAATGCCCCAGCGTCCGGTGGTGGAGTCCAGGACACCGCGCAATTCGGCGTTGATCTTGTCGCGCGAGGTCAGCGTCTCTTCAAGATTCAAACCACCCACCACGTTACGCAGGGTCGCACTCGTGAGCTCATCCACGGCCTGGATGTAGTTGGTGATTTCGTAGGTAGCGGCGCGGGGGTCGGTGACCTGGAAATAGACCACGGTGTCGATGCCAACCACCAGGTTGTCCTCGGTGATCACGGACTGGGCCGGGAACGGCACCACTTGCTCACGCAGGTCGATGAGGGGGAGAAGTCGATCCACGAAGGGGATCAGAAAGTGCAGGCCGGGGTTCAGGGTGGATTGGTACTTGCCAAGTCGTTCCACGATGCCGGCGCGCGACTGCGGAATGATGCGAACGGCCTTGATCAAGGCGATTGCCGCTGCCAGCACCACCACTACGAGCAGTACTGTGATGACGATTTCCATGGGGTCCTCTCACATGGGTGGAGTGCGGGCCGGACGGCCCTACTGATGTTCTAGTACCCGGGTTGGGAAGCGGGGGAGTCGGAGAAGTCGGTGGTTGCCGGGGCGGTACCGGACACCACGGCCGTGGCACCGTCGATCCGGTAGACATAGGCCTTGGTCCCGACCTCGAGCGTGCCGTGTTCGGCAGATCGCGCGGTCCAGATATCGCCTTCGAGACGGACCAGGCCGGTGTTCTCACTGACGGGTTCCAGCACGGTGCAGGACAGTCCCACCAGTCGTTCGGCGTTGGAACGCGTGCTCGGAGTGGACCTGTTGATCCGATTGAGGGCCACCGGCCGCAAGAGGAAAATGAGAAGTACAGCGACTACCGCAAATGTGACCACTTGTAAGGGGATGCTATGGGTGAAGAAACTCACCACCCCGGCGCACAGCGCGGCCACGGACATCATAAGGAACAAGAAATCCAGGGTGAGCATCTCGATTCCGGCCAAGATCAACATGATGATCAGCCAAATGATCCAGGGGTTATTGACCAGTGCGTCCCACACGTGAGGCTCCAGACATGATTGAAGTGTCGGAAGTGGCCGCCTCCGCAGGATGCGCAGCCCGCCACCTGTCGGCTCCCTTCCCATTGTGCCCTACCCCACGCCTCGAGGCCGGAATGGCCCATTCCTAGGCGGGCCCCACGCTCGGTACTAGCGGGTCACTAATGGATAAACCTTGGCCGGGGAAGTGTCCCACGGTCATTTCACCCGAGAGAGAAAATCTATTGTCAGGCAACTGAACATCAGTAAGCTGGGCGGCAAGCTAGATCACAATGCCATCGTGCAGAGTGATGGCTCGCAGGGCACAAACCGTGCTTTGACGAACGCAATAAACTTGAAGGAGTTCTTGCGATGACCACTTTCGATGTGAATGCGATTCTCTCCAGCACTGCCTACGATGCTGACGGCGACAAGGTCGGCAAGGTGGAGCAGGTTTTCCTCGACGACAACTCGGGTGAGCCCACGTTCCTGACCGTGAACACCGGTCTCTTCGGAGCGAAGGAGAGCTTCGTTCCGGTGAAGGACGCTCGCCAGGACGGCGACCGCGTTGTGCTGCCTTACCAGAAGGATGTCATCAAGGATGCTCCGAAGGTCGATGCAGACCAGCACCTTTCCCCTCAGGAAGAGGAAGAGCTCTACCGCTACTACGAGCTGAACTACGACAACGGTCGTGGCGCAGATCGTGATCGCGACCTCACCGACCGTGACCGCGACTTGAACGATCGCGACCGTAACGCTGCTGCCGGTACCGCTGGCACCGCCGGTGTTGCAGGTGCAGCCGCAGGCCGCGATGGCGACCGTGATCGCGACCTCACCGACCGTGACCGCGGCCTGGTGGACCAGGACCGCCGCGACGTCGCTGACCGCGACCGCGACCTGACTGACCGCGACGACGCATCCGTGGTTCGCCACGAGGAGCAGCTCAAGGTTGGCACCCAGGAGCGCGAGACCGGCCGTGCACGTCTGCGCAAGTACGTGGTCACCGATCACGAGACCGTTGACGTTCCCGTCGAGCGCGAAGAGGTCTCCGTCGAGCGCACCCCGATCCGCGATGGCCAGGCCCGCACCGGCACCATCGGTGAGGAAGAGGTCGAGGTTTCCCTCCACGAAGAGCGCCCCGTGGTCGAGAAGGAAGTCGTGGCTGTCGAGGAGGTCGGCCTGAACAAGGAGACCGTCCGCGACACCCAGCGCGTCGAAGCCGATGTTCGCAAGGAACAGGTCGATGTCGAGACCGGCAATGATCGCAACCTGACCGATCGTGACCGCGACCTTGATGGCCGTGACCGCGATCTGGACGGCCGTGACGGCCTGGGCGGCAACGCTCCCCGTCGCTGAAACTGATCCGCAACGCTGAGGCGTTGAATCGGTAATCGCTGCACCCCGGGCCTTTGGGCCCGGGGTGCAGCTGATTTCGGGCCGCTTCCCGGCCCGTCAACTGTGTCCGCTCCCGGTCGGAGCGGTAGCATCATCTGCGTCCCCGTTGCACCGAAAGGTCCGCGGGTCCCGCGCGTCCCCGGTATGGACGCGCGTCACACGAACATTCAAGGAGTAACTCATGTCTGATGCCGCTCAATTACAGCTGACCGTGGACAGCGCCCCGCGCACCGAGATCCAAGGAACCACGGCGGCTGATCTGTACGCGGATCAGCGTGAGGTGGTGGTGGCCCACATCAACGGTGAGCTCAAGGATCTGAGCACCGAGCTCTCCGACGGTGATGTCGTGGAGCGCGTGCTCGTGAGTGACCCCGAAGGCCTGGAGGTGCTGCGTCACTCCACGGCCCACGTCATGGCCCAGGCCGTGCAGCAGTTGCGCCCGGACGCCAAGTTGGGCATCGGCCCGTACATCACGGACGGTTTCTACTTCGATTTCGACGTCGACGAGCCGTTCACGCCGGAGGATCTGAAGAAGATCGAGAAGTCCATGCTCAAGATCGTGAACAAGTCGCAGCTGTTCCAGCGGCGCTCGGTCGACGAGGACGAGGCCCGCCAGGAGATGGCGGACGAGCCCTACAAGCTCGAACTCATCGACCTGGCCAACGGCCCGGGTTCAGGTTCCATGGAAGAATCCGCGGAAGGCGCTTCCGTTGAAGTGGGCGCCGGGGAGATCACCATTTACGACAACGTGGACCGACAGAGTCACGAGATCGTGTGGCGGGACCTGTGCCGCGGTCCCCATGTACCCAACACCAAGCTGATCGGCAACGGGTTTGCCCTGATGCGTTCGGCGGCTGCCTACTGGCGCGGTAACGAGAAGAACAAGCAGTTGCAGCGCATCTACGGAACGGCTTGGCCCTCGAAGGACGAGCTCAAGGCCTACAAGGAGCGTTTGGCTGAGGCCGAACGTCGCGATCACCGCAAGCTGGGTTCCGAACTGGACCTGTTCTCCTTCCCGGACGAGCTGGGTTCCGGTCTGCCGGTGTTCCACCCCAAGGGCGGCATCATCCGCAAGGAGATGGAGGACTACTCGCGCCAGCGCCACACCGAGGCCGGCTACGAGTTCGTCTACTCCCCGCACATCACCAAGGGCCACCTGTACGAGGTCTCCGGCCACCTGGACTGGTACCGGGACGGCATGTTCCCTCCCATGCACGTGGACGAGGAGCGCAACCCGGAAACGGGTGAGCTCACCAAGCCGGGCCAGGACTACTACCTCAAGCCCATGAACTGCCCCATGCACAACTTGATTTACCGCTCACGCGGCCGCTCATACCGTGAGCTGCCCCTGCGGTTGTTCGAGTTCGGCGCGGTATACCGGTATGAGAAGTCCGGCGTGATCCACGGTCTGACCCGTGTGCGAGGCATGACCCAGGACGACGCACACATTTACTGCACTCGCGAGCAGATGAAGGATGAGCTGACGGCCACCCTGAACTTCGTGTTGTCCCTGCTCAAGGACTACGGCCTGGACGACTTCTACTTGGAACTCTCCACCAAGGACCCCGAGAAGTTCGTGGGCTCGGACGAGATCTGGGACGAGGCCACCCGCACGCTGCAGGAGGTGGCCGAGGATTCCGGTCTGCAGCTGGTCCCTGATCCCGGGGGAGCAGCCTTCTACGGCCCCAAGATTTCCGTGCAGGCCAAGGACGCGATCGGGCGTACGTGGCAGATGTCCACGATCCAGTTGGACTTCAACCTGCCCGAGCGCTTCGATCTCGAATACCAGGCCGCGGACGGCACGCGTCAGCGTCCCGTGATGATCCACCGCGCCCTGTTCGGTTCCGTGGAACGCTTCATGGGCGTACTGACCGAGCACTACGCCGGAGCGTTCCCGGCATGGCTGGCCCCGGTTCAGGTGCGCGCCATTCCGGTGGCCGAGGCGTTCAACGACTACCTGGACGAATTCGCGGCCAAGCTGCGGGTCCAGGGCATTCGGGTGGAGGTGGATACGTCTTCGGACCGCTTCCCCAAGAAGATTCGCACGGCCTCCAAGGACAAGATCCCGTTCGTGGTCATCGCCGGCGGCGACGACGCCGACGCCGGTGCCGTCTCCTTCCGCTACCGCGACGGATCGCAGTACAACGCGGTGCCCGTGGACGATGCCGTGGAGATGATCGTGCGGCACGTGCGCGACCGCGTGAACGAGGACCCTTCGGCGCCGTCGAACGTGGAGGTCACGGAAATCGTTGCGGAGCAGTCGTGACGGACGACAACGCGGAGACCAAGAACGAGAATCAACACTGGGTGGCTCAGGACGAGTTCGAGCTGCCCGGTGTACCGGATAGTTTCCAACGATTGTGGACACCCCACCGGCTCGCGTACGTGCGCGGTGAGGACACCTCGATCAAGGAAACTCCGGGTTGCCCGTTCTGCACCGGTCCGGACCGTACGGACGATGACGCATTGATCGTGCACCGCGGTGAGCACTGTTTCGTGGTGCTCAACCTGTTCCCGTACAATCCCGGTCACTTGCTCGTGTGTCCGTATCGTCACGTCGCGGACATCACCGAACTCACGGACGACGAGTTGTGGGAGCTGAACGTGTTGACCCGCACGGCGGTCGCCACCATTCGTGAGGTGGCTCAGCCGGCCGCGTTCAACGTGGGACTGAATCTGGGTTCGGCCGCGGGCGGCTCATTGTCCGCGCACCTGCACCAGCACGTGGTGCCGCGCTGGGACGGGGACGCCAATTTCATGCCGGTGATTGCCCAGACCAAGCCCCTGATTCAGACCCTGGGTGCCAACCGCGACGACATCGCCGCTGCCTGGCCCCGTTCCTGAACCTCCCCGCGCGCGAGCGTCGCTTTCGAGTGGCCGCGTGCGGCGGTACACCTGTCACTAGGATGGAATCCATGTCTCGACCACTCGTACGTCTACTCGGCCAGGGAGTTCGCTGGGCCTCGAGCCTGCGTGGGGGCGGGTCCGCCTTCCCCGGCCTGGTCATGGAAAAGCTGCACCCGGCCTTCGTCGCGGAAGAACTCGCCAAGCTGCCCCACGGCGTGGTGGTCATCAGCGGCACCAACGGCAAAACGACAACCACCAAAATGGCCGTGCAGTTGCTGCGTTCGCAGGGGCTGCGCGTGTTCACGAACCGCACGGGATCGAATTTCGTCCGGGGCGTCGCGGCGTCGTTGTTGGCCGAGATGAATGCGTTCGGCCGCCTCGACGCGGACGTCGCGGTGCTGGAACTCGATGAGGCGCACGCCGTGCACTTCGTCAAGCAGGTCAAGCCCCGCTACGCGCTACTACTCAACGTGATGCGCGATCAGCTCGACCGTTTCGGTGAGATCGACACGACCCGCCGCATGCTCAGCCAGGTCGCCAAGGCGACCACCGGTACCGTGGTCCTCAACCGCGAGGACCCGCGCATCGCCAGTCTCGCGGACGACGTCGCCGCTGACGCCACCGTTGAATGGTTCGGCCTGTCGGACGCGCTGCGGCCCATGTTCCCCTCCGACGACGACATGCGTGACGTGCTGCGCCAGACCGAGAACGTCGAGCTGGATTCGGCGCAACCATCCGTGGCCCGACCGGCCGCTGACGTGGTGCTCAACGCCGTCAAAGCCAACAGTGTGGATCTGGACGTGCACGGCCAGGAGCACACGGCCACGATCGATCTCTACGGTGTGTACAACCAGTACAACGCCGCGGCGGCCCTCGCCTTGGCCTTGCAAGTGCTCGGCGACAGTGCGGACGTGGCGTCGCTGGTGGACGAACTGTCCCGTGTAACACCTGCCTTCGGTCGAGGCGAAACCGTGACGGTGGAGGGCAAGCCCCTCCAGTTGTTGCTCGTGAAGAACCCCGCCGGATTCCGGTTGTCGCTGGCGTCGGCCTCGGCCGACGACTACGCGACCATGATCGCGATCAACGACGCCTACGCGGACGGTCGGGACGTGTCGTGGTTGTGGGACGTCGATTTCGACAGTCTGCGTGCCGGAGGCGTGGACATTGTCTCGGGTGTGCGGGCGTGGGACATGGCGCTACGGCTGGACTACGACCTGGTGGAGGTCGGATCCGTGGAAACGGGCCTCGAGTCCGCACTGAAGCAATTCATTGCAGGGGCGGGGGACCGACCCATGCGTATCTTCTGCACCTACACCGCCATGCTGTCGCTGCGGAAGATCCTGGGCGGCATGACCCACGTGGACACGATCTGAGGAGCCGATCATGAATCAGGAAAAAGCGGGTTCCCTGGACATCGTCCAGCTGTATCCGCGAGACATGAACATCTACGGGGACTGGGGCAACACCCTGACCCTCAAACGCAGGGCCGAGCGCTACGGCTACGAGGTACGGGTGCACGACTACAACCCGGGTGACCCGTGGCCCGACTACGCGGACCTCTTCGTGGGTGGCGGTGGTCAGGACTCGGGCCAGTTCCGAGTGGCCGAGGATCTCGCTCGCGTGGCTCCCAAACTGCACGAGGCTGCGTCGGCGGGTACGCCCATGTTGGTCATCTGCGGGCTCTACCAGTTGTTCGGCCGGGAGTTCCGAACCGGCGGGGGAGAGACCCTGAGGGGCATTGAGATGTTCGATCTGGAAACGGTCGGTGGACCGGAGCGTTTGATCGGCAATATCGTGACGGAGTCCCCGGAATTCGGCACGATCATCGGCTACGAGAACCACTCCGGACTGACCACGCTGGGACCGGACCAGGCAGCGATGGCAACCGTGGTCAGCGGGGCCGGTAACAACGGGGAGGACGGTACCGAGGGCGCGCGCACGCACAACGTGCTGGGCAGTTACCTGCACGGATCGTTGCTGCCCAAGAACCCTGCCGTGGCCGATTTCCTGTTGCGGACCGCGGTGGAAACGCGCGGGGACCGCTTCCCGGAGGCGTCTCTGGACGACACGTATGCGGAACACGCGCGCGGCGTCGCCCAGACGAGACCCCGTTAGCGACGCGGGGCAGCCTTCGAGGCGCCCTGACGAATCGCTAAAATAATTGACAAATCGTAGACCCGGCGCTGTGAGGCCGGGCGCACAGACTTTCTAGGAGGAACTCGATGTCAGGTCACTCCAAATGGGCCACGACCAAGCACAAGAAGGCCGCGATCGACGCCAAGCGCGCCAAAGCTTTCGCCAAGTACATCAAGGGCATTGAGGTTGCCGCCCGCATGGGTGGCGCGGACACCGCCGGTAACCCGGCACTGGACCTGGCCGTGTCCAAGGCCAAGAAGAACTCCGTGCCCAATGACAACATCGATCGTGCGATCAAGCGTGGCGCCGGCCTGACCGGCGAAACCATCGATTACTCGGAGATCCTCTACGAAGCCCGCGGCCCCCAGGGCACCGCGCTGTACATCGAATGTCTGACGGACAACAAGAACCGCGCGGCCTCCGAGGTGCGTGTGGCCGTGACCCGCCACGGCGGCACCATGGCGGACTCCGGTTCCGTGGCCTACCTCTTCGAGCGCAAGGGCGTGGCCGAGGTGACCAAGACCGACGGTCTGACCGAGGATGACGTCCTGATGGCCGTACTCGATGCCGGCGCGGACGAGGTCATCGAGGAGTCCGAGGTCTTCGAGGTCGTCAGTGAGGCCACCGACCTTCCCGAGATCCGTAAGGCGTTGGAGGAGTCCGGACTGGACTACAACAACGACGATCCCCAGTTCCGCCCCACCATGAAGGTGGACCTGGATGCCGAAGGCGCCAAGAAGTTCCTCAAGCTTGCGGACGCCGTCGAAGAACTCGACGACGTACAGAACGTCTACTCGAACGCGAACATCCCCGAATCCGTGCTGGCGGAACTCGAGGACGAGGACTGAGCACTCCGTGGCACACAGTTCTGACGGCGGACCGGCCCCGGGACAGCGCATTCTTGCGGTGGACCCGGGGCTGACCCGTTGTGGCTTCGCGGTCGTGGACATGGCTGCCAATCGCACCGGAACGTTCGTGCACGTGGAGGTCAACGGCACCAAGGCACACGAGGCGCTCGAACACCGTGTGCTGGCCATCATGGACGCGGCCGAGACACTCATGGACCGGTTCTCACCGGACGTCGTGGCGGTAGAGCGCGTGTTCGCCCAGAACAATGCGCCCACTGTGGTGGGAACCGCCCAAGCGACCGGCGTGGTCATTGCGGCGGCCGCGCGGCGGCAGATCCCGGTCGCGTGGCACACCCCGTCCGAGGTCAAGGCCGCGGTCACGGGAGACGGTGGCGCGGACAAGGAGTCCGTCAACCGCATGGTGGTCCGGATCCTGCGGCTGGACGCACCACCGCGCCCCGCCGACGCCGCCGACGCCCTCGCCTTGGCCGTGTGCCACGGCTGGCGCGGCGGCATGGCGGGCATGAACGCGGCGGCAAAGACCTCTACACACTCTGGTTCTCAGCCCTCATCCGTGCGAGCCTCCGGGCTCACTCCCGCGCAGCAGGCGTGGAAACAAGCCGAAGCGGCCTCTCGTCAACCGAAGGCTCCCAGGGCCGCCCGACTGCCGCGCCGCTGAACCTGGCGGTTCCACGGTTGGCGCAGCGCGTTCGAGCGATGACACGGCCCGGTCGACCGTTGCGCGCGGTCCATGGGAGGGTGCGCGCTGTGCGAGTCGGTGTGAGTTGTTAGAGTGATGCCGTGTTGCAGTTCGTATACGTGTTCGAATTTATGGCGGGATCACCCCGCGTGACGGGAGCCGCCCAGTGATTGCATCGGTGACCGGTGAGGTGCGCTTCGTGGGTGCCACCCAGGCGGTGGTCGAAGTCTCGGGATTCGGGATCGAGGTCCAGGCCAGCCCGCATACTCTGGCGGGTCTGCGCACGGGATCCACGGTGCACCTTCACACCGCCTACATTGCCCGCAAGGACGAGGCCCCCTTGCTGTTCGGCTTCGCAGGGGCGGACGAGAAGGAAGTCTTCACCGTGATGCTCGGTGTCTCCGGCGTGGGACCGCGCACCGCGTTGGCCGCGGTCTCCGTGCTCGGACCGGAGGAGACGCGGCGCGCCATTGCCACCGGAGACGACAAGGCCTTCACCGCCGTGCCGGGAATCGGCCCCAAATCCGCCCGTCGCATCGTGCTGGAACTGGCCGACAAGCTCGTGCTTCCGGAACCCAAGGAGAGCCCGGCCACGCAGCCGCAGATGCAGGTGTGGCGCGAACAGGTCATGGACGCGCTCAGGGGTCTGGGATGGAGCGAAAAGGACGCCACCCGTGGCATCGACGACGCCCTGGAGACTCAACCGGAGCTTGCGGATTCCGGCAACGTGGCAGAGGTCCTGCGCGCCGTGTTGTCCTGGCTGGGTACGGCCAAGGGCACGAGTCACGCGCGTAGCCGAGGACGGTCCTGATGGCATTCGAAGAACGCGGTTCTGTGCAGGGGGAGCAACGACTGGTCGGTGCCGAGGGCGATCTGGACGATCAGCAGCTCGAGGCGAGTCTGCGCCCGGCTACCCTCGACGATTTCGTGGGGCAGAAGCGGGTGCGTGCCCAGCTCTCACTCGTCCTGGAAGCCTCCAAACTGCGCGGACGCACCGCGGACCACGTGCTGCTTTCGGGCCCTCCCGGCCTGGGTAAGACCACACTGGCCATGATCATCGCCCAGGAACTGGACGTACCCCTGCGGATCTCGTCCGGTCCTGCGATTCAACACGCGGGTGACCTGGCGGCCATCCTGTCCTCGTTGACCCATGGTGAAGTGCTGTTCCTGGACGAGATCCACCGCATGTCCCGCCCGGCCGAGGAAATGCTCTACATGGCCATGGAGGACTTCCGCGTGGACATCGTGGTCGGCAAGGGTGCCGGTGCCACGTCCATCCCGCTGGACCTACCTCCCTTCACCTTGGTGGGTGCCACCACGCGCGCGGGCCTGTTGCCCGGACCGCTGCGTGATCGCTTCGGCTTCACTGGCCACCTGGAGTTCTACTCGGTTCCCGAGCTCGAACTCGTCCTGCGCCGATCGGCAGGTCTGTTGGACCTGAACATGACGTCCGAGGGGTTCTACGAAGTGGCCTCACGTTCGCGCGGTACTCCACGAATTGCCAACCGACTGTTGCGGCGCGTCCGGGACTGGGCCCTGGTGCACGGGGTGCACAGGATTGATGCCCGCACCGCCGGGGCTGCGCTGGACATGTACGAAGTGGACGTCAGGGGACTGGACCGACTGGACCGCAATGTCCTCTCCGCCCTGGTCACCAAGTTCAACGGGGGCCCCGTTGGGCTTTCCACCTTGGCCATTGCCGTGGGCGAGGAAACCGAGACGGTCGAGACGGTCGCCGAACCATTCCTCGTGCGCGAGGGATTGTTGGGACGCACCCCTCGCGGTCGCATTGCTATGGCCGCGGCGTGGGAGCACCTGGGGCTCAACGTGCCCGATCACGCGGCCTTCAAGGACCCCGCACTGCGGACCGCGTTGGCCACGGATCCGCCCGAAGAAGAGCAGCCCACGGCATTTTGAGCGGGTGCCCCGGGGAGCAAGACCACGGGGGTCCCCGGCCAGGAACGGCCGAGTCAATCAGACGTACGCCAGGGTGCCGCGGTGCCGTTATGGCCCCGGCGTCGCTGTTCAGCGCGTGGCCAGCTACATCCCCTACACTTGAGCGGATCCCTGTGATGACTCCCGCGTGCACTCGTGGCCGCGCTGGTCACCGCAGACGTCAGCATCGTCTACAGAACGGAACTCCGTGATTCTCTCCGCCCAACTTCTTGCACAGGCCCAGCAGTCAGGTGGCGGCGGAACCGCATGGTTCTTGCCCGTCATGCTCGTGGTCATGGTGTTGCTGCTGTGGCTGCCCATGCGCCGACAGAAGAAGGCGCAGGCTCAGATCAAAGCCAAGCAGGCGACCATGGAGCCCGGTACCCGCGTCATGACGAGCTTCGGTCTCTACGGAACCGTCCTGTCGATCGACCGTGATGAGAACAAGGCTGTGCTGGAAGTGGCTCCGGGAACTTCGGTCACCGTGCACACCCAGACCGTGACGACCATCCTCGATGAACCCACCACCGAGAACGCCGCCCAGAATGCGGCTATTGCTCAAGACGGTGCAGTGGACGGAGAGGGCTCCACGGCTGCAGGTGGTGCACGGGAATCTATCCGTGACCGCGAGCACGATCTGCCCGGTGACAATGTCCCCGGTGACACGGCAACCGGTGAGAACCTGCCGGGTGATGATTCCTCGCGCGGAACCTGGCGTGACAACCGCCGCGATAACGACACCAACTAAAGAAGTGCGTGAGACACGGGCCGAGAGCATCGGCCCGTTTCTCATGACCGGACCCGGTGCGGCGAGTTGGCTGGCCGCGCTCACCGTGCGTTGTTGAAGGACAGACATGGCATCAGACAAGGACACCTCGGGCCGTTCGGGCGCCGATGAGTCGAAGACATCCCCCTCGAAAGCGGCGTCCCGTGCGCCTCGTACGGTGCGCTCGGGATCCCAGGCGGCCGTGAGTACGGCCAAGCGCGGACTCGTGGCGCTCGCCGTGCTGACCATCGCCCTGGCGGGCATCCTGATTTACGGTGTCACCACCGATCGGACCGGGTGGGATCCCAAGCTGGCCTTGGATCTAGAGGGCGGCACGCAAATGGTGCTGTCCCCGGAGCTCCAGGAGGCCCAGGACGGTCAGGAGATCACGCAGGAACAGCTGGACCAGGCTGTGGAGATCATCCGCCAGCGCGTGGACGGTACCGGTGTCTCGGAGGCCGAGATCAGCACCCAGTCGGGTTCGAACATCGTGGTGTCCATGCCCGGTGTTCCTTCCTCCGAGACCCGTGATCTGATTCAGACTTCGGCGCAGATGGCGTTCCGCCCCGTGATCACCACCGCTGAGGGCACACCCACGCCCGAGGAACAACGCACCCCGGTCGAAGATATTCCGGAACCGGATGCAGAGCCCACCGACTCCTCGGATCCAAACTGGGTCACCCCGGAACTTGTCAAGGAGTTCGAGTCCCTGGACTGCGCCGCGCAGCGACCCCAGGAAGAGCGCAAGGCACAGGACCCCGAGAAGGCCGTCGTGGCCTGCGATCCGGCCAACAACGCCAAGTACATCCTGGGCCCGCTCGAGATCCCCGGTACGGACATCGACGACGCCTCCTACGGAATGGCGAACAATCAGCAGGGCATGTCCACGGGGCAATACGCCGTGAACCTGCAGTTCAACTCAGAGGGAACCGAGACGTTCAAGGAACTCTCCGAGCGCCTGTACCAGATCGGTCAGGCACAGCAGGGCGACCCCCGGTCCCAGTTCGCCATCCTTTTGGATGGCACCGTGATTTCGGCGCCCTCCATGAACGCCGTGATCAACGACGGCAGCGCCCAGATCACCGGTTCCTTCACGGAGGAGGATGCGCGCTTCCTCTCCGAGCAGCTCAAGTACGGTGCCCTTCCCGTGAGCTTCAGCATCGAGTCCGAGCAGCAGATCTCTGCGACTCTCGGTAGCAACCAGCTGCGCATGGGCATCATCGCGGGCCTGGTGGGGCTGGCGCTGGTGTGCGTGTACTCGATGTTCCAGTACCGCTGGTTGGGTCTAGTGACCATCTCGTCCTTGTTGGTGGCGGGCCTGATCACCTACTTCGCGATCACCCTGCTGGGGTGGAGCGCCAACTATCGCCTGTCACTGGCCGGTGTGGCCGGTCTGATCGTGGCCATCGGCCAGACCGCCGACTCGTTCATCGTGTACTTCGAACGCATCAGGGACGAGATTCGCGCGGGCAGAAGCATCCCCGCCGCGGTGGATCACGGCTGGAAACGCGCACGGCAAACCGTGATCGCCGCCAAGGCCGTGAACCTCCTCGCGGCAGTCGTGCTGTACTTCGTGGCCGTGGGCAACGTGCGAGGATTCGCATTCACCCTGGGCCTGACGGCGATCGCCGACTTGCTCGTGGTCTTCCTGTTCACCCACCCGGTCATGGTGCTGCTGACTCGCACCAAGTACTTCGGCGGGGGTGCCAAGAACTCGGGTCTCGATCCCGAGGCGCTCGACGCCGTGCCGTTCTACCGCGGCGCGGGACGCGTTCGTAGCCCCGAGGGCAGCGACGGACTCACGATCGCCGAGCGGCGTCGTCGTCAGAAGGCCGCCGAAACCCAGGGCGACGGCGCCGCGGACGGAGCAGACGTATCCGGCGGTTCCAGCGCGGTGGACCAGACCGAACAGACCGAGGGGAGCACCCGATGAGCAACCGACTTGCACGCTTCGGTAACGACCTGCACAGCGGTCGTAAGTCCTACCCGTTCGTTGAGAAGCGCCGGTTGTGGCTCTCTTTGACCGTGGCACTCGTAGTGCTGTCCCTGCTGATCCCGGTGGTCAAGGGCGGCTTCAATCTGGGCATTGATTTCACGGGCGGCTCGGAATTCACGGTGTCCGGTATCGAGAACACGGATGTCCAGACCGGCGAGCAGGCCGTGGCGGAATCCTCTGACGCCAGCGGCGTGACCGTGACCAACATTGCGCCCGGCACGGTGCGCGTGCAGACCGAACAGCTCGACGACGACCAGACTCTGGCCGTCAAGGACTCCCTGCAAGAGGCGTACGGCGCCTCGGACGACCAGGTGACCTCGAACTTCGTGGGCCCCACATGGGGGCAGGGAGTGACCCAACAGGCCCTGTGGGGGCTGTTGATCTTCGTCCTGCTGGCCACGGTGCTCATGGCGCTCTACTTCCGCACGTGGAAAATGTCCGTGTCGGCGGTTGCCGCGATGATGGCCACGATCGTGATCACCGCCGGCGTGTATTCGCTGGTTGATTTCGAGGTCACCCCGTCCGCCGTGATCGGCTTCCTGACCGTGCTGTCCTACTCGCTGTACGACTCCGTGGTGGTCTTCGACAAGGTGCGTGAGAACACCAAGGGGTTGTTGAGCGGCGCGGCACCGGAAGAGCGGGCCAAACGGACGTTCTCGGAACAGATCAACCTGGCGGTCAACCAGACCTTGGTCCGTTCGATCAACACCTCCATCGTGGGAATCCTGCCCGTGGGTGCCATTCTGTTCATCGGTGCCTATCTGCTCGGCGCGGGAACGCTGAAGGACCTGTCGTTGTCGCTGTTCGTGGGCATCATCGTGGGTACGATCGCCACCATGTTCGTGGCCGCGCCCCTGTACTCCTGGCTGCGCGGACTCGAACCGGCCGTGCGTGACCAGGAACGCAAGGTTCTGGACGCCCGCCAGACCGACGGCGCTCCGGTGACCGCGGATCCGGTCCAGGCCGGGCCGCGCGAATAACGCGCCGCACCTCCGTTACACTCGCCCCCGTACCGTAAGGTGCGGGGGCGTGCTATTAGACTTGGCTACTTAGCGCACCGGGCGCAGAGATCCCGTCCCGGCCAGCGGTGATCCGTGAGGAGGCTGTGGACCCATGACGACAGAGTCAGACGCTCAGAGTGCAAAGAATTCCGTGCCGCCCAACCCACAGGACCCCCCGGCGCTGCCTGCCAATTCGAGAATCGAGACCGCGGGAACCCATTTTGTGTTGCCCGCCTCCCGTCCGGTCTTCGGACGCGCGGTGTTCCCCGGTCGCAGCGAACGCACCCGCTCGACACTGTCCGTGCTCTCCGGTGAATCGGTGCCCCGATCGCCCGTTCTGGTGCCACTGTTACGCACGGTGAGTGCGACGCACCCTGACGAAGATCTGGACGTCCTGCAACGCGCTTTTGCCGTAGCGGACTCGTACCACGAAGGGCAGAAGCGCAAGTCCGGTGACCCCTACATCACCCACCCGGTGGCCGTGACCACGATTCTCGCGGAGCTGGGCATGACCGGCGCCACCCTTGTCGCTGGGCTCCTGCACGACACCGTGGAGGACACCGACTACTCGCTCGAACAGCTCACTAAGGACTTCGGTGAAGAGGTCGCCACGCTCGTGGACGGAGTGACCAAACTCGACAAGATCCACTACGGCGAGAACGCCCAGGCAGAGACGGTTCGCAAGATGATCGTGGCCATGGCCAAGGACATTCGCGTGCTGGTCATCAAGTTGGCCGACCGGCTGCACAACGCACGCACGTGGCGGTTCGTCTCATCCTCGTCGTCGTCCAAGAAGGCCCGCGAAACCCTTGAGATTTTCGCCCCGTTGGCCCACCGACTGGGTATGAACACCATCAAATGGGAACTCGAGGATCTCTCCTTCTCCGCGCTGTACCCCAAGGTCTACGACGAGATCGTTCGCATGGTGGGGGAGCGCACGCCGGAGCGCGAACGCAACCTAGCCACGATCCGCGGTCTGATCGCGGCGGAGCTGGACAAGTCCGGCATCGACGCCACGATCACCGGTCGGCCCAAGCACTATTACTCGATTTACCAGAAGATGATCGTGCGGGGTAAGGATTTCGACGAGATCCATGATCTGCAAGCCGCGCGCGTGCTCGTGAACTCGGTGCGTGAGTGCTATGCCGCCCTCGGTGTGCTGCACGCGAAGTGGAGCCCGTTGCCGGGCCGCTTCAAGGACTACATCGCGATGCCCAAGTTCAACATGTACCAGTCGCTGCACACCACGGTGATCGGTCCCAACGGGCGGCCGGTGGAGATCCAGATCCGCACCCACGAGATGCACCACCGTGCCGAGTACGGTGTGGCCGCTCACTGGAAGTACAAGAACCAGGTCAACCAGGCCAATTCTGCCACACCCAAGGCCAAGGAAGGCGAGCTCAACTGGCTCAGCTCGTTGGTCTCGTGGCAGGAAGAAGCCAAGGACTCCTCGGACTTCTTGGATTCGTTGCGGTACCAGATCAACACGGCCGAGGTGTACGTCTTTACGCCCAAGGGTGAGGTCATGGCGCTGCCCACCGGGTCCACCCCGGTGGACTTCGCCTACGCCGTGCACACTGAGGTGGGTAACCACACGATCGGCGCCCGGGTCAACGGCAAATTGGTGCCGCTGTCCTCCAAACTCCAGCACGGTGATCGTGTGGAGATCCTGACGTCCAAGTCCGAGTCGGCATCGCCGTCGCAGGACTGGCTCAAGTTCGTGGGTTCGCCGCGGGCGCGCACCAAGATCCGCCAGTGGCATTCGAAGGAACGCCGCGAGGAAGCCATTGAGCGCGGGAAGGACCTGCTCACCAAGGCGCTGCGCAAGCACCACTTGCCGCTGCAGCGCACGGTGACGCACGAGTCTCTCGTATCGGTCGCACAGGACTTCAACCGGTCTGACGTCGCCGCGCTGTACGAGGCGCTCGGAAACGACGCGGTCAACGCTCAGCAGGTCGTCGAGAAGCTCATCGAGCACCACGGTGGCGCGGAGGGCACCGAGGAGGACTTCGCCGAGACCACCAAGGTCACCGCTCCGGCCCGGGCCACGGTGTCCGATTCGGGTGTGGTGGTCCAGGGCATGTCGGACGTGTACGTGAAACTGGCACGTTGCTGCACCCCGGTTCCGCCGGACGAGATCGTGGGCTTCGTGACCCGTGGTGCCGGCATTTCCGTGCACCGCAAGGACTGCAACAACATGAAGTCCCTGCTGTCCTCAGATGATCCGCGGGTCAAGGAAGTCAGTTGGGCGCCCACGCAGTCCTCGCTGTTCCTCGTGGAGATCCAGGTGGAGGCCCTCGACCGACACTCCCTGTTGCTCGATGTGACCCGCGTACTGTCCGAGAACCACGTGAACATCCTGTCCGCGCAGGTGCACACCTCGCGGTCACGATTGGCGATCTCCCGTTTCGCCTTCGAAATGGGAGACACCCGCTACCTGGACCACGTGCTTAACCAGGTCCGCCGGATCGATGGCGTGTACGACGTCTACCGCACCTCGGGTCAACGTCCGGTGGCTTCGTAACCGCGTTCCACGGCTCGGCCCACTTTCCGCACCCTGGCCAGAGCCTGGCGGCGGCCCGGTTTCTTGCCGACGGCCTCGAGTGCGGCCAGGACCAATTCGGGTGGGCAGTGCAGGTGCGGGGAGGCCATGAGCCAGTGCAGGGCCCCGGTGCCCTCGGAACCGGGCACGTGAAGCGCCACATCAACCGCGGTGCGCAGCGGACTGGTCACCGCCAGATCCTCGTGAACGACCCGGTCGAAGGGATTGAACGCGGTCTGATGCAGGCTGAACCCGCGGGGGAGTGTCGTGGTGGTTCGCGCGTCCTTGGCGACGAGGATGGGCAGGGGTTCAGGTACTTCCGCGCAATCGTAGAACCATGCGGCGCCGAGCCGTCCGAGCACCCCGCGACGTTGCAAATGGGCGGGAATCACCGCGCGTAGGACATGCAACTTGCTGACTCGAGTGAGCGCAGTTCCCACGGGTACGTGGGCGTCGAGCAGGATTCGGTTGAGAATCCCGTCCGAAACCATCGCGGAGAGCTCAGGACCGCTGAACGGGTGCCCGGGTCGCAAGACCGGTGTCAGCTTCGCACCGCTTCGGGGCGGTAGCGAGTGAACGGAGTCGGTGGGTTGCGGCTGCGGCGGTGTCATGACCCCATCTGAACCGATGCCGGCGGGAAAGAAAACGGGGACCGCCCCGGTTGTGGACAACCGGAACGGTCCCCGTTCGCTGTGCAGTGCGCTCAGCTCACATCAGTTCAACTCTGAAGCCGAAGCCTGCAGCGTGGCCAACCACTGCTCGCTCGTGGCCAGATCCTTCTCGAGGGTGGCGGCCTTCTTCTCGTTGCCGGAGGCACGGGCGGCCTCGATGGCGGTCTTCTGATCCGCAATCTTGTTCTCGAGCTGGGTCAACATGGAGTTGGAGCGTGCCTTGGTCTCGGGATCCGTGCGGCGCCACTGGTCGTCCTCGGCCTTCTTGACGGCGTCCTCGACGGCGCGCAGTTCGTTCTCCACGCGACGCATGTGGGCACGCGGGACCTTACCGGCTTCCTCCCAACGAGCCTGTACGGCTGCGAGCTCTTTCTTCGCCTGATCCAAATTCTTGACGGGAAGGATCTTCTTGGCCTCTGCGAGCAGCTCCTCCTTGACCACCAGGTTCGCCTCGAACTCCTGATCGATCTGTTCATTGGCGGCCTTGCGGGCGTCGAAGAACACATCCTGGGCCGCGCGGAACCGCGACCACAGGGCGTCGTCGTCCTTGCGGGACGCCCGGGGCGAGGCCTTCCAACGATCCATGAGGTCGCGGTACTTGGAGGCGGTGGGGCCCCAATCTGTCGAATTCGACAGGGACTCGGCCTCAGCGATCAGCGCTTCCTTGGCCCGCTTTGCCTTGGCGTTGGTCTCGTCCAGCTTGGAGAAGAACGCCTTGCGGTGCCGGTCGAACGTTGTGCGGGCCTTGCGGAAGCGCTTCCACAGGGATTCCTCATCAGACTTGGACAGCCGCACGCCCGAACGCTGGTGCGCCTTCCACTGATCGAAGAGTTCGCCCATGCGCTCCGACGAGTGCTTCCACTGGGTCTTCTCAGGGTCCTGACCGGCAACCTTTTCCGCGGCCTCCACGATGGCCGTGCGGTGAGCCAGCTGCTCGGCCTTGGCCTTCTGCTGCTCTTCCTTTTCACGGGTCTCGGCCTCGCCAATGGCGACATCTAGGGCATCGAGTCGCGTGGAAAGTCCGGCCAGATCGCCCACCATTCCGCGGGCGGCGACCTGCTCACGCACGTGTTCCACCGTTTTGCGCATGTCCGTGGTCGGAGCCTTGGCCGCGAGACGCTGCTCGAGCAGGTCAACCTGGGCCTCGGCATCGTCGAACTTGCGCGCGAAGTAGGCGATCGCCTCGTCCTCGGTCGCGTTCGGGAACTGGCCGCACTCGTGTTCCTCACCGTCCACGGTCACGTACACAGTGCCGTTCTCGTCCGCGCGGCCGTGCTGCTTGGCACGCGCCACGGATTCCGGAGTGGCCAGGGCGGGCTTGGCCGCTTCCTGGGCCGGCGCGGTCTGGGTCGGCGCTGACTGGGCCGGCTGAGCGGGAGCGACCACGGGTGCCGACGGCGCCGGGCCGGCAGGCGCGGGCACGGCACCCTCGGTGGCCTGGGGGACGACGTTCGCGGGCGTTGCAGGGGTGGCGGGTTTCGACGGCGCTGCAGCGGGCGGCGTCGGCGTGGGTGCTGCGGCCGGGGCAGCAGGCTTGGCAGGTTTCGCCGGGGGAGTTGGCACGGGGGCCGACTCGGGGGTCTGGGGCCGGTCGTCGGATTCAGGACGTTCTGTCACCGCTATAACTCTCTCTCCACGTCCACGACCGCGCTACGAGCCCCACAAAAGCGGGCATTCGTCACACGACGCGTGGAATCGGTCATCGATACGGCCATCCTATCGACCGCGGCGTCCTAGAATGGCAGCACACACCACGACGCCGCTCGGGGCCTTTCTATGACCAGGTCCAGGATCGCGCGCCGGGACCCCGCATTCGCACCAAGGAGAACTCACCCATGGCCCGCACCACCTCCCTGTCCGGTTTCCCCGAATGGCTTCCGGAAGAGCGGATCGTGGAGCAACACGTCCTGGACGAACTGCGGCGCACCTTTGAGCTCCACGGCTTCTCGTCCATCGAGACCCGTGCCGTAGAGACGGTCGAACAATTGCTGCGCAAGGGCGAGATCGACAAAGAGGTCTACGGCGTGTCCCGGCTGCAGCAGGACGAGGACGAGAAGTCGCCCAAGGAGGGCGCGCTCGCACTGCACTTCGACCTCACGGTTCCGTTCGCCCGCTACGTGGTGGAGAACAACGGCTACCTGACGTTCCCGTTCCGCCGTTACCAGATCCAGAAGGTGTGGCGCGGTGAGCGTCCGCAGGAGGGTCGCGCCCGCGAGTTCACCCAGGCCGATATCGACGTGGTGGGTGACGGCACCCTGGCCTTCCGCTACGACGTGGAACTGGCCCTGGTCATGATCGAAGCACTGTCACGGCTGCCCATCCCGCCGTTCGTGCTGCGCGTGAACAACCGCAAGCTCGCCGAGGGGTTCTACCGCGGCATCGGCCTGGACGACGCCCCCGCCGTGCTGCGCGAGATCGACAAGCTCGAGAAGATCGGCCGTGACGCCGTGATCGCCAATCTGCAGGCGAACGTGGGAGCAACCGCCGAGCAGGCGGCGTCGGCCCTGGATCTTGCGAGCATCCGCACCGAGGACACGTCCTTCGTGAAGCAGGTGCGCGCACTGGGCGTGAGCAACGACCTGCTCGAGGAGGGCTTGACCGAGCTCGCGGAGGTCGTGGGCGAGGCCGCCCGTCGCGCTCCCGGCAAGGTCAACGCGGACCTCTCCATCGCCCGAGGCCTCGATTACTACACCGGCACCGTGTACGAAACCGTGCTCGTGGGCCACGAACAACTGGGCTCGGTGTGCTCGGGCGGGCGCTACGAATCTCTGGCGACCACGGGCAAGAAGAACTTCCCGGGTGTGGGTCTCTCCATCGGCGTGACCCGCCTGGTCACCCGCATTCTGTCCCAGAACATGGCCAAGGCCTCGCGCGCCGTGCCCTCCGCCGTGCTCGTGGCCCTCAACGACGACGAGTCCTGGTCCGCCGCCCAGGACGTGGCCGGGCAACTGCGTGCCCGTGGCATCGCGACCGAAGTGGCGGCGTCGCCCCAGAAGTTCGGCAAGCAGATCCGCTACGCCGAACGCCGCGGCATTCCGTTCGTGTGGTTCTCGACCGTTCAGGAGGACGGCACCGTGACCCACGAGGTCAAGGACATCCGCTCCGGCGAGCAGGTCACCGCGGATCCCACGGCTTGGCAGCCCCCGCACGAGGACCTGCACCCCACGGTCGAGGCGCCCGAGACCGCCTGAGACTTGTAGACTTTCAACCAGACTGACCTGGCCACCGAGCCGCGCCCAGCCCACCGGCTGGCGAACGCACCGGTCGAGCCAACACCCCAGACATGAAAAGGTGGATATTTCTTGCTGCGAACGCACGAACTCGGATCATTGAGCGCCCAGAACATCGGCGAAACGGTCACGCTGGCCGGTTGGGTCGACCGCCGTCGTGACCACGGTGGCGTGGCGTTCGTGGATCTGCGCGACGCTTCCGGTGTGGCACAGATCGTGGTGCGCGACGAAGCAGAGTTCCACCAGCTCCGCAACGAATTCGTCCTACAGGTCACCGGCAAGGTCGAGCGCCGCCCCGAGGGCAATGAGAACCCCAACCTGCCTTCCGGTGAGGTCGAGGTCATGGTCGACGAACTGACCGTGCTCAACACCTCCGCCGCGCTGCCCTTCCAGATCGACGAGCACGTGGAGGTCGGTGAGGAAGCGCGCCTCAAGTACCGCTACCTGGACCTGCGCCGCCCCGAGCCCGCCCGCATCATGCGCTTGCGCTCCGAGGTCAACCGCGTGGCCCGCAACCTGCTTCACGACCAGGGTTTCCTGGAGGTCGAGACCCCCACGCTGACCCGTTCCACCCCCGAGGGTGCCCGTGACTTCGTGGTTCCGGCCCGTCTCTCGCCGGGCTCGTGGTACGCGCTGCCGCAGTCCCCGCAGTTGTTCAAGCAGCTGCTGCAGGTGGGCGGCATCGAAAAATACTTCCAGATCGCCCGCTGCTACCGCGACGAGGACTTCCGCGCGGACCGCCAGCCCGAGTTCACCCAGCTGGACGTCGAGGCTTCCTTCGTGGAAGAGGACGACATCATCGCCCTGGGTGAGTCGATCGTGAAGGCCCTGTGGTCGCTGATCGACGTGGACATCCCCACGCCCATCCAGCGCATGACCTACGCGCAGGCCATGGCCGACTACGGCACGGACAAGCCGGACCTGCGCTTCGATCTCAAGCTCACCGACCTGACCGAGTACTTCAAGGACACCCCGTTCCGCGTCTTCCAGGCTCCCTACGTGGGTGCCGTGGTCATGCCCGGTGGTGCCTCCCAGCCGCGCCGCCAGCTCGATGCCTGGCAGGAATGGGCCAAGCAGCGCGGCGCACGGGGCCTGGCGTACATGCTGTTCAAGGAAGATGGCGAGATCACCGGTCCCGTGGCCAAGAACATCTCCGACGAGGAGAAGGCCGGACTGGCCGAGGCCGTGGGTGCCAAGGAAGGCGACTGCGTCTTCTTCGCCGCCGGCGAGGCCAAGCCCTCCCGCGCACTGCTCGGTGCCGCGCGTGTCGAGATCGGTCACCGCACCGGCCTGATCGACGACGAGGCCTGGGCCTTCGTCTGGATCGTGGACGCCCCGCTGTTCGAACCCGCCGCTGACGCCGTGGAATCCGGTGACGTGGCCGTGGGCTCCGGTGCCTGGACCGCGGTGCACCACGCGTTCACCTCGCCCAAGCCCGAGTTCCTCGATACCTTCGACACCAACCCCGGTGACGCCCTGGCCTACGCGTACGACATCGTGTGCAACGGCAACGAGATCGGTGGCGGTTCCATCCGTATCCACCGCCGCGACGTGCAGGACCGCGTGTTCCGCGTGATGGGTTTGTCGCAGGAAGAGGCCCAGGAGAAGTTCGGCTTCCTGCTGGACGCCTTCCAGTTCGGCGCGCCCCCGCACGGTGGAATCGCTTTCGGCTGGGACCGCGTGGTGGCCCTGCTGGCCGGCACCGATTCCATTCGCGACGTCATTGCGTTCCCCAAGACCGGTAACGGCTACGACCCGCTGACCGCCGCTCCCGCGCCCATCACCGCGCAGCAGCGCAAGGAAGCCGGCGTGGACGCCAAGCCCGAGCCCAGGGGCCAGAAGGCCGATAAGGCTGCGGACAAGGCCGAGACCGATCAGGCTCAGGCCGGCGTAAAGGACGATTCCAAGTAGCACGCACGCGTCACAGTAACTTTGCCGGCCGGGGTTTGATTGCCCTGGCCGGCATTGTGCTGTCCGCCTTCTCCTTACGGCTCGCCGTGTCAGGGGTGTCACCCGTGCTGGATCGAGTGCGCGAGGACGTTGCCTTGGACGCGGCCTCCACCGGTCTGCTGGCCATGCTGCCGACCCTCGGCTTCGCTCTCACAGGTTTCTTGACTGCGGCCGCCATGCGTCGGATCAGCTTGGAGGCGTTATTGACGATTGCCAGCGCACTCGCGGCCGCGGGGCTGATTGCCCGCGCGGCCAGTTCCTCGTCCGGTCCCTTTCTGGCCTTCTCACTGTTGATTATGATTGGGCTGGGCATCGGCAACGTGACCCTGCCACCCATCATCAAGAAGTACTTCCGCGAGCACATTGCCCCGCTCACCGCGATCTATTCGATGCTCCTGGGGCTGTCCACCGCGGCCGCCCCGTTCTTCGCGGTGCCCCTCGCCGACGCCGCCGGGTGGCGTTTCTCGGTCGGGTCCTGGGCGGTTTTCTCGCTGGCAGCTTTGATCCCGTGGTTGCTCATGTGGGTGAGCGTGCGTCGGGAGGGTGCGCGAGCGGCGTCGTCGGTCGCGCCGGATCCGGCACAGGCCACGGTGAGGCCGTGGCGATCGCCGATCGGCTGGGGGCTGGTGCTGCTGTTCGTGGGAACCTCGTCCAACACGTTTTCAATGTTCACCTGGTTGCCGCGCGTGATCACGAGCTACGGATTCTCCGAGCATCAGGCTGGGCTCATGCTCGCCTATTACGCAATTTTGGGGATTCCAGTGAGCCTGGTGGTGCCGCTGTTGGTGCGTCGCCTTTCCCGGACCACCGGTCTGGGGCTCACGGCCGTGGCTCTGTACGCGCTGGGCTACCTGGGGCTGTTGTTGTGGCCGACCACGCAATGGGGGCCGCTGGATGCCGTGTGGGTGTGGATCACGATCTTCGGACTGGCGCAGGCCTCCTTCCCGCTGGCCCTGACGCTCATCAACGCGCGCACGCGCAGCACGGCCGGGGCGGGTGCACTGTCGGGATTCGGCCAGGGCGTGGGATACCTGGCCGGGTGCGTGGGACCGCTGATCTTCGGTCTGCTGTTCACATGGGGTGGCTCATGGTGGACCTCGTTCGGTTACCTGTGGCTCATGCTGATCGCCTTGACCGCGGGTGTGCTGCTGACCGGGCGCCGTCGTTTTCTGGAGGATCGCGTGGCGACCGACCGCACGGTGCAGGAGTAGGCTCGAGAACACGCTCACCGCGCGAATCACCTCCGGGGAGGTTGCCGTGTGCAGACTGTTCGGGCTCCACACCGGAGCGCAGCCGCAAACCTGCTCGTTCTGGCTGTTGAACGCCTCCGATTCACTGTCCGAGCAGAGTCGACGGCAGCCCGACGGCGCCGGGATCGGCACCTTCGATCCGAACGGCAAGCCGCATCTCGTCAGATCAGCACTCGCCGCCTACCTCGATCCCGAATTTGCGATAGCCGCGCAGGCCCTGACCGGCACGAGCTTTGTGGCCCACGTGAGATTTGCGACCGAGGGCGAGCTGAGCGTAGCCAACACGCACCCGTTCGAACAGGAAGGGCGCATGTTCGCGCACAACGGGGTGATTCGGTCTCTCAATGTGCTGGATCGGGAGCTGGACCGGCGTGACGCGACCTCTTTGGTTCTTGGCACCACCGACAGCGAGCGCTACTTCGCGCTGCTGACCTCATATCTACGGGAATTCTCGGGCGATGTTGTTCAGGCGCTCCGTGCATGTCTGACGTGGTTGGCGCAGAACGTGTCGCTGTACTGCCTGAATTGTGTCCTGGCGACACCGCAGGAGGTGTGGGCGGTACGTTACCCGGACACGAATCCGCTGTGGTACCTCAGCGGGCCCGCCGGAACGGGTTCACACCCGGCGCCGACGGGTCAGTCACCAGTACGTTTCACCTCAAGGTACTGGGCCGTGGCCGGTCTGGATCCCACGATCAATACGGTCACCGTGGTGGCCAGTGAACGCATGACGGACGATGCTCAATGGGCGATGATCTCACCGGGTTGGGCGCTGCACGCTGGTCCGGGTGATGCCTTCGAGCTGCTCGACCTGGGCTTGGGCCGGCCGCGGCGTCAGATCGGTCACGACGAGCTCGGTCACGCGGCAACGGCGCAGGGTGCAGATTGAGGCCGAGGACATCGCTCTCGCGTGTCGCGCCGCGCTCTCGCGAGAGGGGTCCTACTGATGCCAGGATGTGGCACGACTCCGCATCCATGCTGGTCTACCGGGTGTGATGAACTGAGCCCATGAGGATTGTGTTGCAAACGGTGTCCAAGGCGTCCGTCACGGTTGAGGGTTCGGTGACCGGGGAGATCACCGGGCCAGGACTGCTGGCTCTGGTGGGCGTCACCCACGACGACACCCCGGAGACCGCGAAGAAACTCGCTGAGAAAATCGCGACGCTCCGGATTCTTCCGGGGGAGAAGTCGTGTGTGGACCTGTCCGCACCCGTGCTGGCCGTCAGCCAGTTCACCCTGTACGCGGATGTGCGGAAGGGACGGCGGCCTTCGTGGTCAGCGGCGGCGCCCGGGGACGTCAGCGAGCCGATCTTCGATCAGTTCGTGGAATCCTTGCGTGGGGCCGGTTTGGACGTTGGCACCGGTGTCTTCGGCGCTCATATGCAGGTCGAGCTGATCAATGACGGGCCCGTCACCATCATCGTCGACTCCGACGAGCTGGACCGCCCGCGGAGGCAGTGAACCCTGAGCCTTCACGCGTGCCTTTGAGAAAGCGGACGGGCGGCGCAGTCTCAGGTGAGGAAAATGATGCTTGGCGGCCCCAGGGGAGGGAAAAGCGTAAAAGTAGCCGCGGATGTGCACGTTCCTCACCCCAGGCCGTACCGCTGCAGTTTCCTCACATGACACTTCTACCTTCCGTACGGATGCATGTCGGAACCTCCCGTTAGGGTCGGTGCTGTGAGCAATCCGCTGTTTGACCTGCCCGACCCGGACGAGCCCGACCGGGAAGACGATCCTGCGCCAACCCGTGGCCGTGGTCGAGCGCCTTTGGCCGTGCGGATGCGCCCGCGCACGCTGGACGAAGTGGTTGGACAGAAACATCTTTTGCGTGCCGGATCACCGTTGCGCGTATTGGCCGGAACTGATGCGGGTCCGGCCGGTCCGAACTCCATCATCTTGTGGGGACCGCCGGGAACCGGAAAAACCACCATCGCGCACGTCATTGCGCGCGGCCACGGGACCAAGTTCGTGGAACTGTCGGCGATCACAGCAGGCGTCAAGGACGTCCGCCGAGTCATGGACGAAGCGCTCACCGACCGCGATCTGCACGGGCGCAGCACCGTGCTGTTCCTGGACGAGATCCATCGTTTCACCAAGGCCCAGCAGGACGCGTTGCTTCCCGGAGTCGAGAACGGCTGGGTCATTCTGGTGGCCGCGACCACGGAGAATCCGTCCTTCTCGGTGATCTCACCGCTGTTGTCCCGCTCGTTGATGCTCACCTTGCAGCCACTTGAACGCTCCGACATCCACGAACTGCTCGATCGCGCCGTGACCGACCGGCGCGGCCTCAACGGTGAGGTCACACTCGACGACGACGCCAGGAACCACCTGCTCGACATGGCCGGCGGTGACGCTCGCAAGGCACTGACATCGTTGGACGCCTCCGCGGGAGTGGCCTTCTCTCACACCCGAAATGCCGCAGCTGCCGAAGGGGAGTCCGATGGCGGTGGGGCGCCCCTCGACAGCGGGGACGCCAAGGAAGGCGCGGTGACCAACGAAGACTCGGGACCGAGCGCCGTCGGCCCCGTGACCATCACCCTGGAGCACGCGGAGGAAGCGCTCAATCGCGCTGCCGTGCGGTACGACAAGCAGGGCGATCAGCACTATGACGTGATCAGCGCGTTCATCAAATCCATCCGTGGCTCAGATGTGGATGCTGCCATGCACTACCTGGCGCGCATGATCGAAGCGGGGGAGGACCCACGATTCATCGCCCGGCGACTGATCATTTCTGCTTCCGAGGACATCGGCATGGCGGACCCGACAGCGCTGCAAACCGCGGTCGCAGCGGCACAAGCGGTGCAGCTGATCGGCATGCCCGAAGGGCGTATCCCGCTGGCTCAGGCGGTCACGCATTTGGCTACATCGCCCAAGTCCAATGCCTCATACATGGCCATCAATGAGGCCATCGCGGATGTTCGCGCGGGCAAGGCCGGGCCGGTTCCGATGCATCTCAGGGACGGCCACTACAAGGGTGCGGCCACCCTGGGACACGGGGACGGCTACCTGTACGCCCACGACCAGCCCAATGCCGTGGCCTCGCAGCAGTACCCGCCGGACGAGCTGGTGGGCCGAGACTACTACCGGCCCACGCCGTACGGTCACGAGAAACAACTTGCACACCGAGTAGAGATCCTGCGCGGCATGGTCCGTGATGAATAGCTTTCAACTTCAGATGAATACAGAGAATCCTTGAGCACAGGGAAGAAGCGGTAGGCACTTGAAGGCCCAGCTTAAAAGGCTGGTAATTGTCGATTTTATATGCACAATTAATTTATGACTCGCATGAATCAAGAGATCCTTCGCCCCATTGTGGTGGGTGCTTACGCGGCCATTCCATCGGATCAGAAGAACCAGGAAATGTTTTATGACCTGCTCGCACGACATGGAAAGGCCACGGCACTAGAGATTCCGTTCCGGGACGGATTTGTGGACCCAATTGAATGGTTGGCCCGGCAGATGAAAAGGGGCTCTTCAGGATCCAGGGTGTAGTCGCGGCCTGAACCCGCCGGTCTCCAGGAGCGATCTGGCGATGTAGT
>NZ_JAVKPR010000101.1:0-545 GCF_040980905.1 Kocuria sp. CPCC 205235 | reverse complement strand
AGGCCCGCTTGCCGCCGATGTTCGCGGAGAACCCGCCCACCTCGCTCAGTGCGTCCGTGACACCGTCGAAGACCTCGGGATGTTCGCTCACCATCCACTTGGAGCCGTAGCGCATCCCGGCTTCCTCGTCCGCGAAGAACCCGAAGACGATGTCCCGCTCGGGCACGGTTCCCGTGCGGCGCATGTGGCGCAGCACCGAGAGCATCATGGCGTCCATGTCCTTCATGTCCACCGCGCCGCGGCCCCAGATCATCCCGTCCCGCACCTCCCCTGCGAACGGGTCCAAGGACCAGTCCTGCGCCGCGGCGGGGACCACGTCCAGGTGGCCGTGCACGAGCAGCGCGTCCGCGCTCGGGTCCTTGCCCTCGATACGGGTGAACACGTTCGCGCGGCCCGGGGCGGACTCGAAGTAGTGGGCCTCGAGGCCCACCTCGTGGATCAGCTCGGCCACGTACTCAGCCGCCGCACGCTCGCCCTTGCCCTCGCCACTCGCGTAATTGCTCGTGTCGAAGCGGATCAACTCGCGGCAGATCCGGGCGGTCTCG
>NZ_JAVKPR010000100.1:0-545 GCF_040980905.1 Kocuria sp. CPCC 205235 | reverse complement strand
AAAAATTAGAGATTATCCCATTATTGCGTCCATTCGCACTGGGATTGGTTCTTATGTTCTGGATTCCCTTTATTAATCTAATCAGTTATCCCGGAGAATTATTAACAGCACAAAGCAAGGCTATGTTTACGAACCAGATAGACGAAGTAGAATTACTTTCTCGTAATAGATATGCACTCATTGATAGCGTAGCAGTAGAGTTATTACATACTTCATTAGAAGTTGAAAGAGCCGAAAATGAAGTTAAGGATAAGAAATGGTATGATTTTAGTATAGACTTTTCAGCTATTGGAGACAAGATAGCTGGATTATATGTATATGTAGTCGCTAAGGTTAAAATGATAATGTTTAATATCATTGAATTTATTGTCGTTACTTTTTGGCAAGTATGTACCTATTTTGTCTTTTTCCTACAAATCATATTCACAGGAATATTAGTTATTCTTGGTCCACTAGCTTTTGCATTCTCTGTTTTACCTGCATTTCGGGATGCTTATATACAATGGATAGCTCGTTTTGTCAGTGTTAGTTTATATTCATGTATT
>NZ_JAVKPR010000099.1:0-547 GCF_040980905.1 Kocuria sp. CPCC 205235 | reverse complement strand
AAAGAATTTCACCTTCGTCCGTATATTCAAAACAATGCAAATCAATAATTCTGTTTTTCAAATCTTCCCATACAGTATGGTTCAATGTTGTATATTCCATCTTAATCTCATAAAAGCCATTAGCTTTCATTATTTCTATAAAGTTCTGATAATCGTTCTTTTCTACAAAAATGTCAATATCATTATGGGCTCTTGACTGATATCCAAGAAGAGCATCTACACCCCAGCCACCATCAAGAAAGACTTTAATCTCCGCATCTATTGCAAATTGAAGAATCTGTTTTACATCTGTTATATTGACCATCTTATCATCTCCACAAATTCTAATTAGGCGACCAGAGGAACTGCTGGTCTGTTTGATAAATCTCTGCATTTAGCAGTTTTCAATGTTGCCAAAACGAAAGTTAAGAAGATGTTCCTTTTCTCCATGTCGCTTTCTTTGGCGTAATTTACAAGGTTATTCCACACAAGATAGTTGTTCAGATACTTGGTAGAAACACCGTTAAAGCCACGCATAAACCTCTTTAGCTGGCTATGGTAGCTATTG
>NZ_JAVKPR010000098.1:0-551 GCF_040980905.1 Kocuria sp. CPCC 205235 | reverse complement strand
GACAGAAGTGGTGACTAACACGTACAACGAGTACTTCACCAACATTGACTCGACCGCCAGAACGACTATGACGATCGATTCTGCGATTCTGGCCGCCGCAGCCTTTCCACTGGGTGTGGGACTGGGGCGGTTCGGGTCGGCCGTGGCCTCGTCCAATTACAGCCCCGTCTATGAAGAACTGGGATACACGCGGATCTACGGCATGGGGCCGGGCGAACGAGGGGGTTTCCTGGCGGACACGTTCTGGCCGTCGATCCTCGCCGAGACCGGTTTCTTTGGCCTCTTGCTTTATTTCGCAGGTCTCATCATGGCCGTTTACCCGGGCTGGAAACTCATGCGGCAGTCGAGTCAGCCGTACATGCAATGGATTGGGACCGTTGCCGTGGCTTGGATGGGGCAAATGCTGATCGAGTCCGCCGTTGCCCCGGTTTTCACCGGGCCCCCGATGTTCGGACTCGTTTTCGGTACCGCGGGTATTGCGGCAGCACTTTACGCAGTTGATACGACCCCCGCTCGCAGAACAGAGGAGCCACCGATGACTACTTCCGGGC
>NZ_JAVKPR010000097.1:0-552 GCF_040980905.1 Kocuria sp. CPCC 205235 | reverse complement strand
TTTGAGATCAGTACAAATAGTAAAACAGAAGAATCGAACTTACGTAGGTATACCTACTAACCTTAAGAAAACCAGAAAGGGTGATAGGACTAGTAAAAGAACATTGAACCAAGTAGCTATCATGTTGGAATATGGTTCTAGAGGTGGTAATTTACCTCCAAGACCTCTATGGGCACCAGCTTTCGAACAAGTTGGTGGTAAGAAGGTTCTGAAGGAAACTATAGTAAGAGAACTTCGTAAAGAAATAAGGAAACACAGATAATGGGATTTACTATAAGCAAGAATCAAGGTTCAGGTAGGACTGTTATAACGGTAACACCAGAAGAAAAGAATGCTACGGACAAAGATATAGTTCAGATCTTAACAGTAGAAGCTGTAGATGGGTCAACTAAAGAAGTAAAGCTTATCCACAAGAAAGGGGAAGGCAATTATGAATACACTTTCAGAGTTTCACCCACTGAATTATACTTTGAGCCTACAGGAGAAAGTAAAGAGGTTACTATTGTATCTACTAAACAAATGGTAATCAATGGAAAGAAAGTTGGTGATCCA
>NZ_JAVKPR010000017.1:0-69804 GCF_040980905.1 Kocuria sp. CPCC 205235 | reverse complement strand
GTCCGCACCCGCCTGATGAACACCACACCACGACTCTAGAACCATCCAATTAGTGCGTGAAACCGCCCCAATCCGACAGCATCACCACAGGTCACAGCCCCGCCATGCCGCAGAGCCCCAGGTCGTGAGCCAACTCAGGTTAGAACCTTTCTCGGGCCCGCCGAGGGTTCTAACAACCCCTCACGTGTGCGCCGTGGTCCGAGTGCCACCTCAGAAGAGGAGTTTGGTTGGAGATGGGCCGCCCGATGTGGCGAGGTCCGGGGCAGGCGTCAGGCGAAGACGGCCAGGGGTGGTTTTTCGTGGGGCGCCCTAGCCCATGGCACCCGGTGACATTTGGGGCAGAGGATCGCGGCAAAACCCGCCCTCCAGGTGTTTGCCTCTACCCCTAATGTTCTGGCCCGCAGAACTCTGCCTCAGAATGTTCTGGCCCGCAGAACTCTGCCTCAGATATTGGCAGCTCGAGACGTAGGGGTGAGGGATACGCACTCGGAGGCCCCAACACCCGGTCTTGCGCGTGAATCACCTCGGCACCCCGACACTTCGCCCCCTCGACCGCCGACGACGCTGTCTCACGTTGGTTTCGGCGGGTCGCCGCACGTTCTGTGGGCCGGTAAAACCCGCGTGTGCACCTAGTGTTTCGTTGGAACCCTTTCTGGTCCCGCCAAGGGTTCTAACGACCCTCACGCGTGCCCTGCGGTTCTAACGGCGCTTCATGTGCGGTGGCGAGAGTGCCCTTCCACGGTGGGGTTTTGTAGGCCAAAGGTGGGTGGCGCAGAGAGCAGAGACTGTTGCGGGAACGCACAGCGGCCCTGCACTGAATCAGTGCGGGGCCGCTGTGGATATCTGAGGGGGTGACGGGAATCGAACCCGCGTAGCCAGTTTGGAAGACTGGGGCTCTACCATTGAGCTACACCCCCGGGGACACCGAAAGATTACACGAGGCGTTCGGTGCTCGCCAATTGAGAGTCAATTCAGCGGCAGCACAGGCGGAATTTCAGCTCAGCGGCATATGGCACGCTAGACTTGCACGGTGTTGGTGTGTCCAAGGTCTTTTCTATGCCCGCGGACGGACATCAATGCACGGATATACACCGACAACGGGGTGTAGCGCAGTGGCTAGCGCGCCTGCTTTGGGAGCAGGAGATCGCAGGTTCGAGTCCTGTCACCCCGACGTCTGAGCGCCAACCCGCCATCAAATGGCAGGGGAGCGCTCGTTGACCGACCGGGCCAAACCTGGCCCGTGAGAACTGTTCATCCACGACCCCAGGAGTACAACGGAAGTGAAGAGCGCCGTCGAGAAACTCAACCCCACCGAGGCGAAGATCACCGTTGAGATCCCTTACGCCGATCTCAAGCCGTTTGTCGCAGAGACGTACAAGCAGCTGGCCGATCAGATTCAGATCCCCGGATTCCGCAAGGGTAAGGTCCCCTCGAAGCTCATCGACCAGCGCGTTGGCTTCGACTTCGTGATCGAGAACGCCCTGAACGAGGGCCTCAATGACTTCTACCAGCAGGCACTCGCCGAGAACGAGCTGACCCCGCTGTCCCAGCCGCAGGTTGAGGTCCTGGCCAAGCCGGAGTCCGACAACCGCGAAGCTGACACCAAGGTCGAGATCAACGTGGCCATCCGCCCCGAGATCGAGCTGCCCGACTACAAGGGCCTCAAGGTCGAGGTCGAGGCCCGTGAGGCAACGACCGAGGACGAGCAGAAGGCACTGGACGAGCTGCGTGCCCGTTTCGGCACCCTCAAGTCCGTGGACCGCCCCGCTGCCGAGGGTGACCACGTGACCCTGGACCTGCAGGCTCTGGTCGACGGCGAAGAGGTAGACGCCGCCAACGACCTGTCCTACGAGGTGGGCTCCGGAACCATGCTCGAGGGCATGGACGAGGCCGTCACCGGTCTCTCCGCAGACGAGGACGCCACCTTCGAGACCAAGTTGGCCGGCGGCGAGCACTCCGGTGCAGACGCCACCGTCAAGGTGAAGGTCACCGCCGTCAAGGAGCGCGAGCTGCCCGAGGCCGACGACGAGTTCGCTCAGTTGGCTTCCGAGTTCGACACCATTGACGAGCTCAAGGAAGACCTCAAGAAGCAGGCTTCCGAGTCCGCCGTGGTCGAACAGGGCATCGAGGCCCGTGACAAGGTCCTGGACAAGCTCGTTGAGCTCATCGAGGTCCCGGTTCCCGAAAAGGTCATCGAGGACCAACTGTCACAGCACTTCGATTCGCCGGAGGCCCAGGCTTCCGCCGAGCCCGATCACGACACCGAAGAGCACCGCGCCGAGGTTCGCGCGAACGCCGAGACCGCTTTCCGCAACGAGATCATCCTCGATGCCGTGGCCGAGGCCGAAGAGGTCGGCGTGGAGCAGTCCGAGCTGATCGACTACATCATCAACATGTCCCAGCAGTACGGCATGGATCCCAACCAGTTCGCTCAGATGCTGGACGGTTCCGGTCAGGCCGGCATGATGGTGGGCGAGGTTCGCCGCCGTAAGGCTCTCGCCAAGGTTCTCGAGTACGCGACGGTCACCGACTCCAAGGGCAACGAGGTGGACCTGTCCGCTTTCGTCGGCTCCGACGACGAGGACGAGGCTGCCACCGAAGAAGCAGTCGAGACCGAAGCCAAGTAAGCATCCGTGAGCCCGCTATTCGCGGGCACACAGTGGCTCAGAACGACGCCGCAGGGGGCCTTCCACGCGAAGGTTGCCTGCGGCGTCGTCGTGCGTCGTGGACCATGCGCCAGCAGCGAACAATGGGCCTGAGCCCGCGAAACGGCGCGGGTACGGCACTACGCTGCTGAGACAGAAAGTGTTCATGGGTTGCTGTGCGCCCGGCGCGCGCAACCCCGCCCAGAAGAAAGAGGCATTCCATGACCTCCACTCCCATCCAGCCGTACGGTGCCGCACCGGTCACTCCGCGCATGGAGGACGGGGCGCCCAACGGCCAGGACGATTACGTCTACAACCGTTTGCTCAAGGAACGCATCATCTGGCTCGGTTCCGAGGTGCGTGACACCAACGCCAACCTGATCTGCTCGCAGATGCTGTTGCTCTCCGCGGAGGATCCCGAGGCGGACATCTTCCTGTACATCAACTCCCCGGGTGGCTCCGTAACTGCGGGCATGGCCATTTACGACACCATGCAGTTGATCCCCAATGACGTAGTCACCGTGGCCACCGGCCTGGCAGCCTCCATGGGCCAGTTCCTGCTGTCCTCCGGCACCAAGGGCAAGCGCTACGCGACCCCGAACGCCCGCATCCTCATGCACCAGCCCTCCGGCGGCATGGGCGGCACCGCATCCGACATCCGCGTGCAGGCCGAGCTCATCCTGTCCATGAAGAAGCGCCTGGCGGAGTTGACCGCAGAGCAGACCGGCCAGGACCTCGAGACCATCCTTCGCGACAACGACCGCGACAACTGGTTCGACGCCGAGCGCGCCCTGGAATACGGATTCTTCGACCACATCGCGCAGTCCGCCGGCAACGTGACCGGTGGCGGCGGAACCATGCGGGAATCCAAGTAACCAGCCGTAGCTGTCACGAACCACTTCAAGAATTTCAGGACGGACCAATGAATTTGCCTCACGCCACTGCACCGCAGTTGCCCACCAGCCGCTACGTGATTCCGGATTTCGAAGAGCGCACGCCTTACGGCTACCGCCGTCAGAACCCGTACACCAAGCTGTTCGAAGACCGCATCATCTTCCTGGGTGTTCAGGTGGACGACACCTCCGCTGACGACATCATGTCGCAGCTGCTGGTGCTCGAGTCCCAGGACCCGGATCGCGACATCACCATGTACATCAACTCCCCGGGCGGATCGTTCACGGCTATGACGGCCATTTACGACACCATGCAGTACATCCGCCCCGAGATCCAGACCGTGTGCCTGGGCCAGGCCGCGTCCGCAGCCTCCGTGCTGCTGGCCGGTGGCACCCCGGGTAAGCGGCTGGCACTGCCCAACGCTCGCGTGCTGATCCACCAGCCCGCGATGGAGGGTCAGGGCGGCGGTCAGGCTTCGGACATCGAGATCCAGGCCAACGAGATCATGCGCATGCGTACCTGGTTGGAAGAGACCATGGCGCTGCACACCAACAAGTCCGCCGAGGAGATCAATCGCGACATCGAGCGCGACAAGATTCTCACCGCTAAGGATGCGCTGGAGTACGGCATCATTGACCAGGTCTTGGAATCTCGTAAGATCAACAAGCCTGTCACCGTCACCCAGTAAGACGAGTAGGCTGAGCGGCGTCGCGGGAGAGTTTTTTCCGGCGACGCCGCTGCGCGTCACGTACCGGTGTCGAGCTTTGGTGCACCTTCCGCCCTCGCCTAAAGTGGTGCCGAGGGCAAACGTCTAGATGAACTGTGAGGATTGGCTATGGCGCGCATCGGAGAGAGCGTTGACCTGCTCAAATGCTCCTTCTGCGGTAAGAGCCAGAAGCAGGTGCGCAAGCTCATTGCCGGGCCCCGCGTGTACATCTGCGACGAGTGCATCGAGCTGTGCAACGAAATCATCGAAGAAGAGCTCACCGAGGTCGAAGAAACCGACCAGGTGGAACTTCCGCGCCCGCAGCAGATCCACGATCACTTGCAGGAGTACGTGATCGGTCAGGACACCGCGAAGCGCGCGTTGTCGGTGGCCGTGTACAACCATTACAAGCGCATTCGCGCAGGGGTCTCCGGGCAGACCCTCTCGATTGCTGGTTCTGACGGCAACGAAGAAGACATCGAAGTGGCCAAGTCCAATATTTTGTTGGTGGGTCCCACCGGATCCGGCAAGACCTATCTGGCACAGTCTTTGGCTCGTAAGCTGGATGTACCGTTCGCCGTGGCCGATGCCACTTCCCTCACCGAGGCCGGATACGTAGGTGAAGACGTTGAAAATATTCTCCTCAAACTTATTCAAGCTGCCGATTTCGATATCAAGAAAGCGGAGCAAGGGATTATTTACATCGACGAGATCGACAAGATTTCGCGTAAATCTGAGAACCCCTCGATCACGCGGGACGTATCGGGTGAAGGGGTCCAGCAAGCGCTCCTGAAGATCCTCGAAGGGACCGTGGCATCGGTTCCCCCGCAGGGCGGGCGCAAGCACCCCCAGCAGGAGTTCTTGCACATCGACACCACCAATGTGCTGTTCATCGTGGCCGGTGCCTTTGCCGGGCTCGACGAGATCGTTCAGCAGCGCACGGGTAAGAAGGGCATCGGCTTCGGTGCCGCTATCCGCGACACCTCCGATGTCGATCTCACCGGTCAGGTGCGCCCGGAGGACCTGCTGAAGTTCGGTCTGATCCCCGAGTTCATCGGCCGCCTCCCGGTCGTGACCACACTGTCCAAACTGTCGGTTTCGGACATGGTCCGGATCCTTACCGAGCCCAAGAATGCCTTGGTCAAGCAGTACCGCAAGCTCTTCCAGCTCGACGGCGTGGAACTCACCTTCGATCCGCAGGCCCTGGAAGCCATTGCCGAACTGGCGATCGAGCGGGGCACGGGCGCCCGCGGTCTGCGCGCCATCCTGGAAGACATCCTCATGCCGGTCATGTTCGACCTGCCCAGCCGTGACGACGTCGCGGCGGTACTGGTCACCGCGGATTCCGTGGCGAAACTGAGCGACCCCGAGGTCTTTACGCACGAGATGATCGAAGCGGAGCGGCGTCGTCATAAGTCCGCGTGACGCGTGAGCACCCCCTGAAAGCAACGCACCCGTCTGTCGAAAGGTAACCGTATGTCTGAGAAGCAGCACGTCGATTTCTGGTTCGATCCGTTGTGCCCGTGGGCCTGGATGACCTCCCGCTGGATGGAAGAGGTCACCAAGATCCGCGACGTTGAGGTGAACTGGCGCATTATCTCGCTGGGTATTCTCAACGAGAACAACCCGGACAATCACCACCAGGGCCACATCGAGTCCATGTGGATGGTGCGCGTGATCGAGGCGGCGGCGCAGAAGCACGGTGACGAATACTACAAGAAGCTCTACGACGCCATGGGCACCCGCCGTCACCCGGGCGGCATGGAGGACGAGCTGGAGATCATCCAGGAGTCCCTCGCGGAGGTCGGCCTGCCCGCTGAGCTGGCCGACGCCAAGGACTCCGAGGATTACGACGCCGCGATCCGCGCCTCAACCGAGGCCGCCCAGGCCGTGGCCGGCCAAGACATCGGCACCCCGTGCATCGCAGTGAACGGAGTGGGCTTCTTCGGCCCCGTGTTCACCCCGGCACCCAAGGGTGAGGAAGCCGGTAAGGTCTGGGACGGTGCACTCGCACTGGCCTCGTACCCCGGTTTCTACGAGATCAAGCGCGGCCGCGAGAAGGGCCCGGACTTCAGCTGAGTCGGCTCGGTAGCTGAGAAGGCTCCAGCTGACGCGCGGACCTCGGACATTCCAGTCCGCGAAAGTGCACCTGGCAGGTCCAGAACTGCACTTTCACGGACCAGGATGTTGGCTCGAATTCCTTCGCAGTTATGACAAGGGCGGGCACCCCCTAGGGGGTGCCCGCCCTTGTCATGTGAGCGTGACTACACCTCGACCGCAGCTTCCAGCTCCACATCGCTGACGGTCAACTCACCGTCGGCATCCGTAAGCGTGAGGTCCGCAGCGTTACCGGCGGCCTTGAGGTCGTCCAGGCCAGCGCGCAGCTGCTCGAGCTGGGCGGCAGGGCCGGAGACCGTGGCGGAGGTGACCGCGGTGCGCTGCTTGACCTTGGCCTCGGACTTGGACTTACGCAGACCGGACAGGGCCTCACCCACCACGGTCAGCACCTCGGGATCACCCTGCTGAGCCAGGCCGGCGAAACCGTCGGTCACGGGCCACGAGGCACGGTGCACCGAGCCGGAGCGCCACCAGGACCAGACCTCTTCGGTCGCGAAGGGGATGAACGGTGCGAACAGGCGCAGCATGGTGTCCAGCGTGGTGGCCAGGGCTGCGTGCACGGACGCCTGAGCCTCTTCACCGCGCGAACCGTAGGCTCGGTCCTTGACCAGCTCCACGTAGTCGTCGGTGAAGGTCCAGAAGAAGGACTCGATCAGTTGCAGAGCGCGAGCGTACTCGTACTCCTGGAAGGCGGTGGTCGCACGGGTGACCACGTCGGCCAGCTGAGCGAGCAGCGAGCGGTCCAGGCCGTTGATGACCACGGACTCATCCGTGCCCGAACCCAAGACAGAGGCCTCGGTGACGCCCTGCGCCAACACGAACTTGGACGCGTTGAGCAGCTTGATCGCCAAACGGCGGCCGATCTTCATTTGGCCTTCGTCGTACGCGGTATCCGCACCCAGACGGGCCGATGCCGCCCAGTAACGGACCGCATCCGAACCGTACTTCTCGAGCACGTCGGTCGGAACCACCACGTTGCCCTTGGACTTGGACATCTTCTTGCGGTCCGGGTCCAGGATCCAGCCGGACAGCGCCGTGTGCTGCCACGGCACGGTCTGGGCCAGCGTCTCGGCGCGCACCACGGTCGAGAACAGCCAGGTGCGGATGATGTCGTGTCCCTGCGGGCGCAGATCCATGGGGAACGTGTTGGCGTGCAACTTCTCGTCCACGGCCCAACCGGTCGCGATCTGCGGGGTCAGCGATGACGTGGCCCAGGTGTCCAGGACATCTGGGTCCGCCATGAAGCCGCCGGGCTGATCGCGCTGCTCCTCGGTGTAGCCGGGAGCCACATCTGCCGTGGGATCCACGGGCAGCTGATCCTCGGAGGGCAGCACCGGGTTGTCGTAGTCGGGCTCGCCGGACTCGTCCAGCGGGTACCAGACCGGGAACGGCACGCCGAAGAAGCGTTGGCGGGAGATCAGCCAGTCGCCGTTGAGTCCTTCGATCCAGTTTTCGTAACGGGAGCGCATGAAGGTGGGGTGCCACGAGATCTCGCGGCCACGCTCGATGAGTGCTTTGCGGCGCTCCGCGTCACGGCCACCGTTGCGGATGTACCACTGGCGTGAGGTGACCACCTCGAGGGGCTTGTCGCCCTTCTCGTAGAAGTTCACCGGGTGCATGATCTTCTTGGGCTCGCCCTCCAGATCACCGGAGGCCTCTAGCAGTTCCACCACGGCCTTCTGCGCGGAGAACACGGTCTTGCCGGCGACCTGCGCGTAGTTCTCGGCCGGGGCGCCGTCGGCGATCCACTCGGGCTGCTCCGCGAGGAAGCGGCCGTCGCGACCGATCAGCGCGCGCGTGGGCAGGTTGAGCTCGCGCCACCAGGTGACGTCGGTGAGGTCACCGAACGTACAGATCATGGCGATACCCGATCCCTTGTCCGGCTTGGCCAGGGGGTGGGCCTTGACCTCGACCTCCACGTCGAACAGGGGAGAGCGCACGGTGGTGCCGAGCAGCGGCTGGTAACGCTCGTCGTCCGGGTGGGCCACCAGGGCCACGCATGCGGGCAGCAGTTCGGGCCGGGTGGTCTCGATGAAGACCTTCTCGCCGTCCGGGCGGTGGAAGGACACGCGGTGGTAGGCGCCTTCGCGTTCGCGGTCCTCGAGCTCGGCCTGAGCCACCGCGGTGCGGAAGGTGACGTCCCACATGGTGGGGGCCTCGGCCATATAGGCGTTCCCGGCTTGGTAGTCCTTCAGGAACGCGAGCTGGGAGACCTTGCGGGAGTGCGCGTCGATGGTGCGGTAGGTACGGGTCCAGTCCACGGACAGACCCAGTGTGGAGAAGAGGTGCTCGAAGACCTTTTCGTCCTCCACGGCGAGCTCTTCACACAGCTCGATGAAATTCTGGCGGGAGACCACGTCCCAGTCGCGCTGGTTCTTGGCCGGCTTCTCCGGGGGGCGATAACCCTCGATGTAGGGCTTGCCGGGTTCGCAGCGCACGCCATAGTAGTTCTGTACGCGGCGCTCGGTGGGCAGGCCGTTGTCATCCCAACCCAGCGGGTAGAACACGTTCTTGCCGCTCATCCGCTGGTAGCGGGCGATCACGTCCGTCTGCGTGTAGGAGAACATGTGTCCCACGTGCAGGGAGCCGGATGCCGTGGGAGGGGGAGTGTCGATCGAGTAGACGGACTCACGAGTGGTGTCCTCGTCGAAGGCGTAGGTGCCGTTCTCGCGCCACTGCGCGGAGTACTTGTCTTCCAGACCCTCCAGGGCCGGCTTGTCGGGAACGTTCACCGCGGTGGTGGACGCAGCGCTGTCACTGAAATTGGGCGTGTCTGTACCCTCAAGATTTTGTGCCATGTGCCCCAGTCTCTCATGCAATCCGGGCGCAACAGGCCTAGCGTGGGGTCATGGCACAGTTGCAGATCAAGCGCGTTCGTGACGACAAAGCGCCGGACGACGGCGCTCGCATCCTGGTCGACAGATTGTGGCCTCGCGGGGTGAGCAAGGATCACGCCGCCCTGGATCACTGGTTCACGGAGCTCGCACCCACGGGCGAGCTTCGGAAGTGGTTCGGCCACGATCCCGAGAAGTTCGAGGAATTCACCAAGCGGTACCGGAAAGCACTGGATGAGGACGCGTCCGGGGAAGTGGCTGAACTCGAGAAAGTTCTGCGGGACGTCGACAAGGCGACCCTGCTCTACGACGCCCACGACGAGGAACACAACAACGCTGTGGTCCTCGTGGGGTGGTTGCGAGACCACCGCAGCGGATTCTGAAACATACTAATCAAGTTTGATTAGGTATTTATCTTGAAACAATAAGTTGGCTACGGTGGTGAGTATGACTCAGAACACAGACACCACTTACGCAAACCCCAAGCCCGCAGGCAATGGCAAGGTTGCCGTGGTGACCGGCGCCTCGACCGGTATCGGTGAGGCCACTGTGGAACGGCTGCGCAACAGTGGTTGGACCGTCTACGCCGTCGCTCGCCGTGCGGACCGCCTCGAGGATCTCGCCCAGCACACCGGCGCCATTGCTGCCCCGACTGACATCACCGACCCGGCTCAGGTTGATGCCCTGCGCGACAAGGTGCTCGCTGAGCAGAAAACCGTGGATGCGGTGCTCAACATTTCCGGTGGTGCCCGCGGCACCGACAAGATTCTTGACGCCAAGGATGACGACTGGGACTGGATGTTCCAGGTCAACGTGATGGGCACCCTGCGTGTGACCCGCGCGTTCCTGCCCACGCTGCGCGAGAACGGTGAGGGCACCGTGGTCAACCTGACCTCGCTGGCCGCTTTCCGCGCCTACGAGGGTGGTGCCGGCTACAACGCCGCGAAGTACGCGGAACGGTCCATGACCGAAGCCCTGCGCTTGGAAGAAGCCGAGCACAACGTGCGCGTGGTCGAGGTGGCTCCCGGTCTGGTGCACACTCCCGAGTTCTCCCTCATGCGTCTCGGCGGCGACCAAGAAGCCGCGGACAAGGTCTACGCCGGAGTGGAGAAGCCCCTCACGGGTGCTGACGTGGCGGAGGTGCTCGCGTTCGCCGTGGAGCTGCCGCACCACGTGAACATCGACACGCTCACCGTGAAGCCGGTCGCCCAGGCCGCCATTCACAAGATGATTCGCAAGGAATCCTGACACTCATCGAGTGCTGAGCGGGCCCCGCCGAAAAATTCTTCGGCGGGGCCCGCACTCATCTTGTCAGAAGCCGCTCGAATAAATTAGGTTAGCCTAACCTGATCTAATTGGACTGTTCGAGGAGCCACAGTGCCCGCATCTTCACCTTCTTCTCCCACACCCGCCGTGACCCGACGCCGCCTGCTCGGCTCCGGTCTGGCGCTCGCCTCGCTCGTTGGCCTGGCCGCGTGTTCCACCGGTTCACGCGGTGGGGATGGCGAGAACACCGGCGGAGCAGCGGCGCAGTCAAGTGCTACCGACAGCTTCCCCGTGGAGGTGAAGCACGCCCTGGGCACCACCACAGTGGACGCCGAACCCCAGCGCGTGGTGACCATCGGTGGCAGCAACAACCAGGATTTCGTGGCCGCGCTGGGCGTGGTGCCCGTGGGCGTGGCCACGGTGGCCTGGGGTGGTAACGCGGACGGTTCGACCGACTGGTTCGACCAGGCTTTGACCGACCTGGGCGGCGAGAAACCCCAGCAGTTCGATGAGGCGGACGGCACCAACTTCACCGCCGTGGCCGAGCTGACCCCGGACCTGATCGTGGCCGTGAACTCCGGCATCACGCAGGAGGATTACGAGCGCCTCTCCAAGATCGCCCCCGTGGTCGCCTATCCCACGGGCCCGTGGGTGAGTTCGTGGCAGGACCAGCAGCGCGCGGTGGCCAAGGCGCTGGGTCGTTCCCAGGCCGGCGACGACCTGATCAAGGAGACCGAAGATCTGCTGTCGCAGCGCGGTGAGGATCTGGGCGACGCTGCCGGCAAGACCTTCATCTACGGTGACACCACGCAGAAGCTCGGCTTCTACGGCCCGGGCGATGCCCGCCCCCGTTTCTTCGAGGCGATCGGCCTGGAACTGGCACCCGTGGTCAAGGAGAACGTGACCGAGGACGAGTTCTGGCGCGAGTGGCCCGAGGAGCGCGCGGACGAACTCAGGAGCGACCTGTACATCAGCGTGGCCGAGGACGAGGCCGCCGCCGAGAAGTTCAAGAACGACCCCATGTTGCGCAACATTCCCGCGGTCGCTGCGGGTCACTCGATCTTCACGACCAACAAAACTGACGTAGTCTCCACCCTGGCGCCTTCACCGCTGTCCTTGCCCCACGCCGTGGACGTTTACGTTCCCGCCGTTCGTGACGCCCTGGGGCCGCAGTCCTCGTGAACGTGAGCGCCACCCGGACCGAGGCGGTGCCTCGCACGGTCACGATGCGACGACGACACTTGTCGTGGCCGCTTCTAGCCGTCGGTCTTCTGATTGCCCTGGCCGCCTCCGTGGCCGTGGGCACCCGCCCGGTCGACCTGTCCGTCACCTGGGCCGTGCTACCCCATGCCCTGACGGGGGACATCTCGACCGTCGGCGGGATTCCCGCGCTCGACGCCGCCGTGGTCGAGTCACGCGTGTGGCGCACCGCCGCGGGTGTGCTCTCCGGAGCGGCGCTCGCCGTGGCCGGAGCGCTCCTGCAGGGCGCCACGCGCAACCCGCTGGGTGATCCCGGAATCCTGGGTCTCACCGCGGGTGCCGCGTGCGCCGTGGTCACGGGCGCTGTGCTGGGCGGGCTCGTCTCACCCGGCTCCCAACTGTGGTTGGCGGCCCTGGGATCCGCGGTGGCCATGCTGCTCGTGTACGGGCTGGCCACCGCGGCCAAGGGCGGCGCCCGGCCCGTGACCCTCGCGCTGACCGGTGCCGCAATTTCCGCGGGGTTGGGGGCGCTCACGAGCGCCATGCTGCTCACAGACCAGGCGACTTTCAACTCGTTCCGCACGTGGCAGGTGGGTGACCTGTCCCGGCCGGACGGCACGTTCCTACTGTTGGCGGCGCCCGTGATTCTGGTGGGCCTGGTCTTGGCCTGGCCGCTGGGCGGCTCCCTGGATACCCTCAGTCTGGGCGACGCGCTGGGTCGCGGCCTGGGCGCCCATCCCGCGCTGATTCGTTTGCTCGCCGGTGTGGCGGTGGTGCTGTTGGCCGGCACCGCCACCGCGTTGGCCGGCCCGCTCGTGTTCTGCGGTTTGCTCGTGCCCCACGCCGTGCGCGCGTTCGTCGGGGTGTCCTATCGCCGCGTGATTCCCGCGTGCATACTGGCCGGTCCCGTGGTGGTCCTGCTCGCTGACACCGTAGCGCGCGTTGCGCTCCCGGATCGTGAACTGCAGGTGGGTATCGCCCTGGTGATCATCGGTGCGCCCGCGCTCGTGGCCATCGTGCGCCGCAAGGGGGTGGTGACGGCGTGAGCCAGACACTGACCACCCGCCCCGTTGCAGCTCAGCCCGCCCGGACCACGGTCGAGAAGGTCCACGACGGACGACGCCGCACGCACCGCAAGCTGCGCAGGGTCACCGTGGTGCTGTGCCTGGCTCTACTGGTGTGTTCTTTCGCCCGCATCGCCCTGGGCAAGTACGTGGTGGCGGTTCCGGATCTGATCTCGGTGCTCGCCGGAAGCTACGACGGTCCCGCCAATTACATCGTGTGGGACGTGACCCTGCCGCGCACCGTGCTGGGCATCCACACGGGTGTCTGTTTCGGACTCGGTGGACACCTCTTCCAACGGGTACTCCGCAACCCGCTGGCCTCCCCGGACATCATGGGCGTCTCCTTCGGGGCGGGTCTGGCCGCGGTCGTGGCCATCACCCTGGGCGGCCTGTCGGGAGCCGCCGTGACGGTCAGTTCCCTGGCCGGAGCCTTCCTGCTCATGGCCGCGGTAATCCTCGCCGCCGGCGGCACCCGGGCAAACATCGGACGCCTGGTGCTCACCGGTGTCGCCGCCGGATCACTGACCACGGCGGGCATCAACGGCGTGCTCACACGATCCAATATCTACGCCGCCCAAGACGCTTTACAGTGGCTGACCGGCTCGTTGAACTCCGCGCGGTGGAGCGACATTGCGCTCGTGGGGATTGCGCTGATCGTCCTGCTGCCACTGTGCGCCCTGTTGGCCCCGTCGGTGGATGCCATGGGAACCGGTGACCAATTGGCCTCCGGGCTCGGGGTCCGGGTGTTGCCGGTACGACTCACCGCCCTCGCCCTCGCCGTGGTGTTCGTGGCCGTGGCCGCATCCGTGGTGGGTCCGGTGGCCTTCGTCGCCTTCATGGCCGCGCCCATTGCCCGGGGACTCACCGGCGGTGCCGGTCTGGCTCACCATGCGGCCCTCGTGGGGGCACTGCTGATGGTTGTCTCCGACTACATCGCCGCCGAGGCCCTGCCCGGGATCGCCCTACCCGTGGGCGTTGTGACGGCGGCCGCCGGCGCACCCGTTCTGTTGTGGCTGCTGATCGGTCGCGGAAAGGCTGAATCATGAAACTCTCCGAGCACTCGTCGGTCGACGCGCTTGAATCGGTCGAAAGGACATCTTTGACGACGCCGCCCACCTCCTTCGTCGCGCACGGCACGTCCGCGACAGGGGAGTCCTCACTGCGGATCCGTAACCTCACGGCGGACTACGGTGCGGGGCCCGTCCTGAGCGAGATCTCCCTGGACATCCCACGCGGCGCCATCACCGTTCTGGTCGGTGCCAACGGCTGTGGCAAGTCCACGCTCCTCAAGACCATTGCGCGCCAGCTCAAGCCCACCCACGGCGAGGTGCTGCTGGACGGCGAGGACACAGGAACCTGGTCGCGCACCCAATTCGCCCGGCGCGTCGGGTTCCTCCCGCAGGATCCGGTGGCCCCGGAGGGCGTCACCGTGCTCGACCTGATCTCGCGTGGTCGTCACCCGCACCGGGGTGCGTTCGGGCGTTGGCGTCCCACTGATGATCAGGCCGTCGCGGAAGCCGTGGAACTGACCGGATTGGAGAGCTATCTGGACCGTCAGGTCACCGAGCTCTCGGGCGGCCAACGCCAGCGCGTGTGGATTGCCCTGGCCTTGGCCCAACAGACGGACGTGCTGCTGTTGGACGAACCCACCACATACTTGGACATCGCCCATCAGGTGGAGGTCCTGGACATCCTGTCGGACCTGCAACGACAGCGCGGGATCACCCTGGTCATGGTGCTGCACGAACTGAACATGGCCGCCCGCTACGCGGACCAGTTGGTGGCCATCAAAGATGGGGTAGTGCTGGCCGCGGGTACCGCGGAGGAGGTCATGACCGATCACACGGTCAGCGAGGTCTTCGGAATGCCCGCCCGGGTCCTGCACGATCCCGAATCCGACGCCCGACTGGTGGTTCCGTTGCGAACCCGCCGAGCGGCGTCGTCGACACCCGAGATCCACGAACCGAACGCAACCGAGAAAGGGACGAATGACTGAGATCCAAGCCGTCATGACCCGCGTGACCCGCACCGAGATGGTGGGGGAGCACCTGGTCCGGGTGAGTGTGGCCGGGGAGGAACTCTGGACCCTGCCGTGGGGCGTATCCGGCCCCGGGCCTCGGGCGGACGCGTACTTCAAGGTGCTGATCCCCGCGCCGGGACGTGACCACGTGCGCATTGACACGTCGGACATGTCCCGGTGGCGGCAGGAGTTCCTGTCACGCCCCGAGGACGAGCGCGGCTGGATCCGCACCTATACCCTCCGGGACGCACGCGTGCTGACCGGCGGGCACGGGGATGTCGCGGAAGCCGTTCCCGAGATGGACATCGACGTGGTGGTGCACGAGGACGAAGTGCACGGAGGACTGGGCCCCGGCGCGCGCTGGGGCTCCGAACTGGCCCCCGGCGACACGGTGCAATTGATGGTGCCCTCGGCCAGTGGTGCGTGGTGGGCCGGCTGGGACGAGCACCGAGCGCGGAACAATCGGGTGGTCATAGCCGCAGACGAAACGGCGCTACCGGCGGCCGCCGCCATCGTCGACTGCGTGGATCGGTCCATCTCGCTGCGAGATGATTCCGTGCACGCGACCGGTGCAGCACAATCCCTGCACGTAGCCGTGGAAGTCCCCGTGCACGGTGACGCGACAATGCCCGCCGGACCGGCCGCGTTGTCACGCGGGGTAATGACCGACGGGGACATCCGGGTCACCCTCGAGAACGGCACCGAATTGACCTGGACGTGGCTTGCTCGCGGTGAAACAGCTGCTCGCAACGAGCTCCTGGAGTCCTGGCTCAGCCGACAACTCGAGGGCCGGGAAGGAACGGCGCGCCACGCGGCGTCGTCGGCGGTCGACGAACGAGAGGATGACACCGGCGACTTCGTGTGGGCCAACGCGGATGCCACCGGGGCCGGTCCGTACTGGTTCTTGGCCGCGGAATCCTCCGCCGTGAAATCGTTGCGGCGCATGTGTGTGGCACACGGGGTTCAGAAAACTGACATATCGTTCATGGGGTACTGGAAACGGGGACGCACCACGGAGTAACCGCTGTCCGGCGGTCGGATGCGCCCTGCCCTCGGCATCGATGCATCGGAAGGTGACAGTGAACGGCCCATTCAGCAAGGACCTGTCTGCGCGGTCCGTGCGCGTTCGCATCCTGTCCACGATGCTCGCGTTCATGGCCGGTGGGCTGTTGATCGCCGGATTCGTCAGCTACTACGTGCAGTTCACCGTCCTGGAGGACCGGGTGAACACCGAGCTGTTGCAAGAGGTCGACGAGTTCCAACGGATTGCCGAACTGCGCCAGTCGGACGTGGGCGATGAGGAAAGCACCGAGGACCTGATGCGCGCCGCCATCCAGAGCGCGGTGCCCGGCGAACACGAGGCATTCCTCGCGTTCCTCGACGACAAGCCCCAGTTCAAACCCCAGGAACAGGCCTTCGAACTCGGTAACCCGGAGACGGTTGAGCAGATCTTGGCCGCGCACGAACCCGGGCAGACGATCTTCACTGAGGTCATCGTGGACGGGGAGGCGGTTCCTGCGGCCATCGCCTCCGTGGAACTGTACAGCGACGAGACACCCGGCATCTTCGTGGCAGCGAACAAGATTCAGAGCCAGCGAGAACAGATCTGGATCTCGGCCATCACCTACACGGTCGTCAGCCTGGCCACGTTGCTCGCCTCCGCGCTGGTGGGCCTGGTCGTGACGGGCAAGCTCATGCGCCCCATTGGCGACCTGCGCGACGCCACCCGCGAGATCACGATCTACGACCTCGAGCGTCGCGTTCCCGACCCCGGCACCCGGGACGACGTCGCCGCGCTCGCTCAGAACTTCAATCGCATGCTCGAACGCATCCAAGAGGGTTACGCGCATCAGCGCCAGTTCATGTCCGACGTCTCCCATGAATTGCGGACACCCCTGACCATTGTTCGGGGCACGCTGGAAACCACCGACCCCGAAGATCCCGCCGATGTGACGGAGGGGCACGAGATCGCCTTGGACGAGCTCGATCGGATGAACAGCTTGGTGACGGACCTGTCCACGCTGGCGAAGACCGGGCGGCCGGACTTCGTGAAGTTCAAGGACGTCAACATGGCGGAGTTCGCCCGCAATGCGTCCTCCCGCATCGAGCACCTGGGCCCGCGGGAGTGGTTGCTCGATTCCGGTACGGACGTGGTGGCCCAAGCGGACGAGGATCGTTTGACGCAGGCCGTGGTGCAGCTGGCCGCCAATGCGGTGCGCTACAGCGAACCCGACACCAAGATCGAGCTCAAGGTCCAGCACATGACGCTGTCCGGTCAATCCATGATCATGGTGGGAGTCCGTGACGAAGGAATCGGCATTGCCGGGGCGGATCAGGCCCGGATCTTCGAACGGTTCGCCCGGGTCTCCGAGAGCGGCGGTGAATCCGGTTCCGGTCTGGGACTGGCCATCGTCAAGGCCATTGCCGAGGCCCACGGCGGCTCGGTCAGTCTCACGTCCAGGCCGGGTCACGGTTCGACGTTCACCATGATTTTCCCTCAGGACAACACCCACGTGACCGATCCCAAGGAGCGCTGACATGCGAATTCTGATTGCCGAGGACGAGCCCCGGATCTCGCGTTTCGTGGCCCGCGGCCTCAAGGCCCACGGTTACACACCCACGGTGGTGGAGGACGGCATCACCGCCCTGGACTACGCGAGCAGCGGGGAGTTCGACCTCTTGGTCCTGGACGTGGGACTGCCGCGCATGGACGGTTTCGCGGTGCTGAGGGCATTGCGGGACATGGGCGCGGAGATCCCCGTGCTCATGTGCACCGCCCGCGATTCGGTCGAGGACACCGTGCACGGCCTGGAAGGCGGTGCCGACGATTACCTGGCCAAACCCTTCCGCTTCGAGGAACTGCTGGCCCGCATCAAATTGCGAGCGCGTGAACGCACCGGTGGCACCACACAGCCCACGCAGGAAATCCGTGAACTCGGTGATCTGAGTTTGAACCTCCGCACGCGTGTGGCCACGGTGGGCACCGGCGCGCAGAAGCGTGAAGTGGAGCTGTCCAGCCGCGAGTACGCTCTGTTGGCGCTGTTCCTGGAGCACCCGAATCAGGTCTTGACCCAGGAGATCATCCTGTCGCGGGTGTGGGGTTACGACTACGACGGTGCGTCGAACGTGGTGGTGGTCTACCTGCGCTACCTGCGGAAGAAGATGGGTGCGGATCGGTTCATCACCGTGCGCGGCGCGGGCTACAAGCTGGTGGACCCGCGCGAATCATAGGCCTGTGCGCCCCAATCGGGGTGATTATGAGAGTTTCCTCATATCCGGTTCACGGTGGTTTCATCGACCCGCATCAGACTTGAAGCATGAAAACGCTTCGGAACGCCGCAATCCTGACGGCACTTGGGGCAACGGCCACCGCCATCGTCATCATGCCCATGGACTCCAACGAGGCCACGCCCGTTCCCGGTGTTGTGGTGACCCCGCAGACCGCGCCCAACGCTTCACCGACCTCGACGGGGAGTCAGAGCGCGGCGCCGTCGGCCTCGCCCTCGGACACGGCCGCTCCCGACCGTTCCGACAAGGCTGACAAGGCCGCCGAGGACAAGAAGAAGGACGACGACGCCGCTCCCGCGCCCGAGCGCGCGGCCCCGGCCCAAGCGCCCGCCCCCGCGCCTCCCGCGCCGATCGAGCGCCCGGCGGCACCCGCGCCGCCTCCGGCTCCCGTGGCTCCCGCTCCCGCCCCGGCACCGCAGGCTCCCGTGTCCGTGCCCCAGGCGCCGGCTCTGAGCAGTGTGTGCGAATGGGATGACGACGAATGGGAGTGCGACGACGATTGGGATGACGACTGAGTCCCCGGTGGGGTTAGAATGGCGCGGTGCACTGTGTGTACACGGACTGTGAACCGGCCATCACCGGGGAGTCTTCGGAAGAACGGATCAAGCCTTCGGGTGGGTCTCAGTAGAACCGAGCGGGTGGGCCCGTGACAGCCTGCGAATGAGCGGCTCGCGGCGTCGTCGTCCCCGGCAAGGGACGAACCGACGCGAGTAAGCGAGGTGGTACCGCGCCACCGGCGTACTCCGTACGCCCGAGCGTCCTCGCATCCTGAATTTACTGACGTCTCAGGATGGAGCACCGTGACTGATTCACCCGTTTACCCCAAGGTAAGCACCGACCCCACCGCCCTAGGCGTGCCGTCCGCCCCGCGTTTCCCGCAGGTCGAGGAACGCGTTCTCGACTACTGGAAGACCGACGACACCTTCCAGGCGAGCATCGACCAGCGCGAACGGGGCCAGGACGGTTCCAACGAATTCGTTTTCTACGACGGCCCTCCCTTCGCCAACGGACTGCCCCACTACGGGCACCTGCTGACCGGCTACGTCAAGGACCTCGTCGCCCGCTACCAGACCCAGCAGGGTCGCCGCGTGGAACGCCGGTTCGGCTGGGACACCCACGGTCTGCCGGCCGAACTCGAGGCCATGAAGCAGTTGGGCATGACCGATAAGCAAGAAATCGAAACGATGGGCGTCGACAAGTTCAACGATGCCTGCCGCGCCTCCGTCATGAAGTACGCCACCGAGTGGCAGGACTACGTGACGCGCCAGGCCCGCTGGGTCGATTTCGACAACGACTACAAGACGCTCAACGTCGAGTACATGGAATCGGTCATGGCCGCGTTCAAGTCCCTCAACGACAAGGGACTGATCTACTCCGGTTACCGGGTGCTGCCGTACTGCTGGAAGGACGAGACGCCCCTGTCCAACCACGAGTTGCGCATGGACGACGACGTCTACAAGGACCGCCAGGACACCACGGTCACCGTGGGCTTCGAGATCCTCGACGACGCCGCGTGGGCCGTCCAACCCGACGTCGTGTCCCAGCTCGCAGGGGCCCGCGCCCTGGCCTGGACCACCACGCCCTGGACCCTGCCCACCAACGAAGCGCTCGCCGTCGGCCCGGACATCGACTACGTGCTGGTCAACGGCGGGGGAGACCTGGCCGGGCGTCGCTACCTTATCGCCTCCGACCTGCTCGCCGGTTACGCCAAGGACCTGGGCTTCGGAGACGCCGAGGACCCGGCAGCGGCCGCCCACGATGCCGTGACCGCCCACTTCACCGGATCCCAGCTGGAAGGTGTGCGCTACCGCCCGTTGTGGGACTACTTCACGGACGCCGAGCGCTTCGGCACCGGCACCGCGTGGCAGATCCTCGTGGCCGATTACGTCACCACCACCGACGGCACCGGACTGGTCCACCAGTCCCCGGCCTACGGTGAGGACGACCAGAACGTGTGCGCCCGCTACGACATCCCCGTGGTGCTCTCGGTGGACGAGGCCGGCGTGTTCTACGACTTCTTCCAGGACGAGTCCTTGGCCGCCGGGGCACCCCTGGCCGGTATCGCCGGGCACAACGTGTTCGACAAGGAAGTGGCCCGCACCGTGATCCGGGACCTGCGTGCCCAGGACGCGCTCGTGCGCGAATCCAGCTACGTGCACTCCTACCCGCACTGCTGGCGCTGCCGCAACCCCTTGATCTACCGTGCGGTGTCCTCGTGGTTCGTCAAGGTCACGGACATCAAGGACCGCATGGTCGAGCTCAACCAGGAGATCAACTGGATCCCGGACAACGTCAAGGACGGCCAGTTCGGCAAGTGGCTCGAGAACGCTCGCGACTGGTCGATCTCGCGCAACCGTTACTGGGGTTCGCCCATCCCGGTGTGGGAGTCCAGCGACCCCAATTACCCGCGCCGCGACGTCTACGGCTCGCTGGCCGAGATCGAACGGGACTTCGGCACGCTTCCGCGCAACGCCGAGGGTGAGGTGGACCTGCACCGCCCGTGGGTCGACGATCTCACCCGCCCCAACCCGGACGACCCCACCGGCCAGTCCGTGATGCGTCGCGTTCCCGAGATCCTGGACGTGTGGTTCGACTCCGGTTCCATGCCCTACGCCCAGGTGCACTACCCCATGGAGAACCGGGAGTGGTTCGAGACCCACAACCCGGCCGATTTCATCGTGGAGTACATCGGTCAGACCCGCGGCTGGTTCTACCTGCTCCACGTGCTGGCCACCGCGCTGTTCGACCGCCCGGCCTTCCGCAACGTGATCTCGCACGGCATCGTGCTGGGCTCGGACGGGCAGAAGATGTCCAAGTCCCTGCGCAACTACCCTGACGTCAACGAGGTCTTCGACCGCGACGGCGCGGACGCTATGCGCTGGTTCCTGATGTCCTCACCCATCCTGCGCGGCGGCAACCTGGTCGTGACCGAGCAGGGTATCCGCGAGGGCGTGCGTCAGATGATGTTGCCACTGTGGAACGTCTACCACTTCTTCGGTCTGTACACGAACGCCGCCAAGGGTGGCTCCGGGTACGAGGCGCAGCTGCGCTACCAGGCCGAGAACGTCATGGACCGCTACATCCTGGCCGAGACCGGACGGTTGGTCTCCGAGACCAAGCAGCAATTCGACGATTATGACATCTGGTCCGCCGCCGAAACCCTGCGCTCTTACATGGACACGCTCACCAACTGGTACGTGCGCCGTTCCCGCGAGCGGTTCTTCGACGAGGACACCCAGGCCTTCGACGTGCTCTACACCTGTCTGGAGACCGTGTGCCGCGTGGCCGCGCCCCTGTTGCCCCTGGTCACTGAGGAAATCTGGCGTGGCTTGACCGGCGGCCGTTCGGTGCACCTGACGGACTGGCCGGACGCGTCCCTGTTCCCACAGGACGAGGACCTCATGACGCTCATGAACCGCACGCGCGCCATCTGTTCGTCCGGTTCCGCGTTGCGTAAGGCCCACAACTTGCGCGTGCGCCAGCCGCTGGCCGGTCTTACCGTGGCGGTTCCCGAGGGCCAACGCCTCACCGGAACGTTCGAGTCCATCATTGCGGACGAGCTCAACCTCAAGTCCGTCACGCTGCTCGACTCCGCAGAGGTTTCGCCCGCGGACTTCGGCATTTCGCAGCAGCTCAAGGTCAACGCCCGCGCCGCGGGCCCGCGCCTGGGCAAGCAGGTCCAGCAGGTCATCAAGGCCGCCAAGTCCGGTGACTGGTCGGTCTCCGAGGACGGCGCCGTCACGGCCGGCTCGATTCTCTTGGAAACGGGCGAGTACGAATTGGCCACGGTCGTCGACGACGCCGCGGAAACCTCGGCGCGCGCCGTCACCGTGCCGCCCGAGGGCGGTTTCCTGGTGCTCGACACCGAACTGACCGACGAGCTGCGCGGTGAGGGGATTGCTCGTGATCTGATTCGAGAGGTTCAACAATTTCGGCGAATCAGAAAATTCAATGTTTCTGACCGAATAATCTTGCGATTGGGGGCCACCTCGGAATTCCAGAACCTGATTGAGCCGCATCTCGGATTGATAGGCAAGTCCACCCTCGCTCGCGACATTGAGTTTGGACCCGCGCCGACCCAAGAAGATATTGGGCTGCACTCATCTGAAATTTCCGGAGTTAATGCTGCCGCGACGGCCCTATCGACCACTGGCCATGCCGTCAAACTTGCCTCCGGGGACCATGTAAATATCTATGCATCGGTGGTCAGCTGATGACTGAAGCCTGGAACCTGTCCACTCCTCAGAGTGTGGAGGAGGTCTACGCGGAACTCCTGGACCGTGCGCCGGAGAACAAGATGGAGCCGCGCCTGGATGCGGTGCAGCGCGCCGTCGACATTCTGGGTAATCCCGAGAAGAGCGCGCCGGTCATCCATATCACCGGGACCAACGGCAAGACCTCGACCGCGCGCATGGTCGAGTCCCTCCTGCTCGCTCACGATCTCCGGGTGGGCCGCTACACGAGCCCGCATCTCGAGAAGGTCACCGAGCGCATCAGCCTGGACGGCCGGCCCGTTACGGACGAAACGTTCGTGCGCATCTACGGGGAGATCGCCCCGTACCTTCAGCTCGTGGACACCGAGCTTTCGGAACGAGGGGAACCGAGGCTTACGTTCTTCGAGGTACTGACCGTTCTGGCATTCGCGGTCTTCGCGGATGAGCCCGTGGACGTCATGGTCCTGGAAGTGGGAATCGGTGGCAGCTGGGACGCGACCAACGTGGCGGACGCGGCGGTCTCCATCGTGACGCCCGTGGACCTGGACCACACCGAAATGCTGGGGGACACCCTGCAGGACATCGCCTTGGAGAAGGCAGGCATCATCAAGCCGGGTGGCTTCCTGATCTCCGCTGCACAGGATCCTGTGGTGGCCCAGATCCTGCTGGAACGCGCTCAAGAAATTGGGGCACAGTTCCGCTTCGAGGGTGTCGAGTTCGGCGTGCGCGGTCGCACCATCGCCGTGGGCGGACAGATCATTGCCGTCCAGGGCTTGGCGGCGGAGTACATCGACCTGATGCTGCCCTTGTTCGGCGAGCACCAGGCGGAGAACGCTGCGCTGGCCATTGCCGCGGTGGAGGCACTGCTGGGCGGGGGAGACAAGCCCCTCAACCAGGAGTTGTTGGTCACGGGGTTGGGTGCAGTGACGTCGCCCGGCAGGCTGGAGTTGGCCCGCAAGGCACCCCCGGTGTTGCTGGACGCCGCCCACAACCCGCACGGACTGAAGGCCTCGGCCCGGGCCGTCCGGGAATCGTTCACGTTCGCCAAACTCAACCTGGTGGTCGGGATCCTGCGCGAGAAGGATGTGGAGACCATGTTGCGCACGCTCGCCGAGGAGTACAGCGAGTACGAGCTGGAACTGTGGTGCAGCCACTCCCGGTCCCCGCGGGCCATCGCGCCCGAAGAACTGGCCGAGATTGCGGCGGACATGGGTTTCGACGAGGACATGGTGCACGCCCAGGACCGCCTGGACGACGCCATCGCCTCCGCCATCCAGGACGCCGCCGACCGTCAGGAGTTCGACGGCGCGGTACTGATCACCGGCTCCGTCACCGTGGTGGGTGAAGCCCGTGCGCTGCTCGGACTCTGACAACCGCCGGAACCTAGGGAGGGACTGAGCATGGCAAAAATGACCAAGGCCCAGCGCGAATGGCGCCCGGGACAGAAGAAACCGCGCCGTTCGATTAAGGCGATGTTCGCCGTGTCCGTCCTGTCGATCGAGGCGTTCATCGTCTTCTTCGCGACCTTGGCGGCCTTCGGAATTCTGGCCCGTGATTGGGGCACCACTCAGCAGTGGCTGCTGGTGGGCGGCGGGGTGCTCCTCACGCTCGTGTTCCTGCTCGCGTGCGGCATGGTGCGCCGACCGGGCGGTTACGTGCTCGGTTGGGTGCTGCAACTGGTGCTCATCGCCACGGGCTTCCTGCTTCCCGCCATGTTCGTGATCGGTGCGCTGTGCGCCCTGGCCTGGTGGTACGCGGTGGCCAAGGGAACCACCATCGACCGTGAGAACCGGGAGCGCGATCGGCTCCAGGAACAGTGGGAAGCCCAGCATCCGCAAGATCGTGCCTGACTACCCGGGCCGCGGTGCCTGGCCGGTAGGCTGGTCGCGGTACCTCTGACGAGAACAATTTCAAGGAGATGTAGATGACGGAACGCACCTTGGTGCTGGTGAAGCCCGACGGCGTCGAGCGCGGCCTGACCGGACAGATCCTGGCCCGTATCGAGGCCAAGGGCTATAAGATCGTGGAGCTCAAGCTCGTGCAGGCCACGCGTGACATCCTCGAAAAGCACTACGAGGAACACCAGGGCAAGCCCTTCTTCGAACCGCTGGTCGAGTTCATGGGATCCGGTCCCGTGGTCGCCGCTGTGGTCGAGGGCAACCGTGTGATCGAAGGTTTCCGCAGCCTGGCCGGTTCCACCGAACCCACCACTGCGCCTCCCGGCACCATCCGAGGCGACCTCGGCCGCGACTGGGGCGAGAAGGTGCAGAAGAACCTCGTGCACGGCTCGGATTCTCCCGAGTCGGCAGACCGCGAGATCGGCATCTGGTTCGCCTGATCGGGTGACCTGCTGAACCGACGACGGCGGGGTGGGACTGGAAATCCAGTCTCACCCCGCCGTCGTCATTGGGCGAGCCGACCCGCCAGCCAGTAGTGGGTGGGTTGCGGGGTCGTGGGCCATGGATCTCACCGTAATTGTGGCCGGACCCGGTTAGCGGGGATCGCGGTGGGCCGCGCTCTGGGCGATCCAATGCACTCGAGTGCCGCCGGGACATATCTGGCAGAGTGTCACGCCGCGAAGTGCGCTTTCGAAGCGGACTTCTACCCGGATTGTCACCGGGTACGATCCTCCGCCCGAGATGTAACTCCCATTACGAACCTGCGCCACCAATGTCGACCGAGCGCGAACCTGTGCCTTGAGTGTCACCCCGGGTACGAAATTCCGCACGAGGTATGGCACTCGTTACGAACCCGTGCCCCTAATGTCGATAGGGCGCCAGCCTGTGCCTTGAGTGTCACCCGGTGGACGAACCCGTGCCCCTAATGTGCACGGAGGGTTGCCGTGATCAAACCCGCCAGCGGCGCCGCTGAGTCATCACGGGCCTCAGGATCGGCGCCAAATGATGACGGCGCCTTTCAAGACCCTCAGAATGACCCGCATGCTGTGTTTGGTTGGAGCCCTAGATCGCACCTGGTGTGTCGGTGGAGCCCTTGAAGGCCTTCTACGAGGTCCCATCGGCACCTGAGATGACATGGCTGGTCCTAAAGGCGCCTCACGTGTCCGCCGATGGCGCAATCGGTGCGAAGTTCAGCAGGGACGCGGCTCTCGCAATCACCCACATGCTGTGTTTGGTTAGAGCCCTAGAGTGCACCTGGTGTGCCGGTGGAGCCCTTGAAGGCCTTCTACGAGGTCCCATCGGCACCTGAGATGACATGGCTGGTCCTAAAGGCGCCTCACATGTCCGCCAATGACGCAATCGGTGCGAAGTTCCACGGGGTCACAACTGTCTTCCTCAAGGGGCACCGGGATGGGCACGGTCCGATCGGTAACCCTTGACCACCACTGCCGAAAGCTCACGGGTTCAGGCAGATCACGGTTAGACGAAAATTACCGTGGAGAAGCGGATGGCAATGATGCCGAAAGCAATCACCAGGAGGCCGATGGCGATCAGCCAGGCCCACGCGGTCGAGTGACCCGCATTGATCATGCGGGCGCCGAACATCCCAGCGCGGGCATTCCGGGCCGTGGTGTGAACCAACAGGATGGTTTGTGCGCACCACACGATCATGCAGTACAGGCACAGGGTGTTGATCTCGAACGTGGTCTGCCACCACAACCACAGGGTGAACACCGAACCGGCGAGGATTCCCACCCAGATGAGCCACCAGTACCAGTTGGCAAAGCGGGCCCCGGCCAACACCGCCAAAGCGAGGGCAATTACAACCGCGTAGGCCACGATGCCGATGAACGGATTGGGGAAGCCGAACAGCTCGGCCTGCGGGGTGCGCATCACGGTGCCACATGAGAGCCACGCGTTGATGTCACAGCTGGTGCGGTGGCCGGCGTCGGCATAGATGGCCAGGCGTTCCATCACCAGGGTCGCGGAGGCCCCGAAGCCGATGATCGACAGGATCAGGGCGAGGATTCCCCAACCTCGGTCCGAGGAAGTGCTGGGCTGACGGTCCATGGTGTTTGTTGAGCTCACAGGCCGATGCTAATCGACCCGACACCTTGGGCGATGTGGTCTGCCGCACACGTCAATCCTGGGGTGCGTGTACGTCCTGTGAGATACTTGGCAACGGTCGGTTCCCAGCCGTACACGGGAACCGGTCCGGCAGGACCTCCGATAAAAAATGGATGGACCCGCGGCTCTCAACAGATCGAGCGCGTCCGTCCGAAAAAAGTTCGCGACCCTGAAGGGTCAAGCGACTCGGACATCCGCCGGCTTGCCAGTAGCGCTCTAGTCAGTCAGCGCACTCGGTAAGTACCACAATGACTTCCGGCGGCCGCGTGGATTTTCCACCGGTTCGACCGACCGAGCACACCTCGGACCCGAGTGCGGACGGTGTTCCGAGCAGGAGTACAACCTCACATGGAATCCGAACAGGACAACGCGGAACAGACGACACAGGACCAGGCAGCTACCGCGGAACAGCAGACCCCCGCCGAAACTTCGGTGGCGGAAACCCCCGCGGAACAGCCCGTTCTTGAGCAAACCCCGACCGAACCCCAGGTAGACACCCAGGTTGACGACGAGCCCGAAATGCTCCCGCAGCCCGCCGGCACTGACGTGGCCGACGACTCGGCCGACTCCCAGGCTGACGCGCCGTCGCAGACTGAGACGCCTCAGACCGAAACGCCGGATGCCGAAACGGTAGCCCCCGAGACGGATCAACCTGCTGACGCAAGCGAGAACACCTCGGTCGAGTCGACCGATGCGCAGCAGGCCTTGACGGACGAATCAGCGGAATCGCAGGTCGAGTCCGAGACAATCGAGGAGTCGGCTGCCGACACGTCGCCCAGCAGCGAGACCACTGGGCCGGAAAACTCAAAGGTTGAGACCACTGAGTCGGAAAACTCACAGGCTGAGACCACCGAGGCTGACGCCACTGACGCCATTGAGGCTCAGACCCCGGGTACTCAGGACGCCGAGGTCACCGAAGCCGCCGGCCAAGAAACCTCCGAGCAGACCAACAACCACGAGACCGAAACCGAGACCTCCGAATCCGAGGCCTCTGAAACCGAACCGTCCTTCGGTCTGGGCGCCGGCCTGATGTTCCACGCACCGGATCCGGATGAGATCCGCGCTGCCGCGGAGGCCGCGACCGCTCGTCAGCGCGAGGCCGCCAAGGAACGCGATAACCAGCGTCGCCAGTCGCGCCAGCAGGACGACGATGATGCGGACGAGGACGATTCTTCGGGCAATGTGACGAGCCGTCGCAGGCGCCGTCGTCGCCGCGGTGACGTGGACATGGAACTCGTGGACGAGGCCGACGGCACCGTCACCCGCGTCCGGGCCCCGCGCGTGTCCGAGAGCGGCGCCGGTGAGGTGACCGGTCTGAAGGGTTCCACGCGGCTGGAAGCCAAGAAGCAGCGGCGTCGTGAATCGCGCCAGTCCGGGCGTCGCCGCCACGTGATCACCGAGGCAGAGTTCCTGGCACGGCGCGAATCGGTCGAGCGCAAGATGCTCGTGCGTCAGAAGGAGGACCGGATCCAGATCGGTGTCCTTGAGGACGGCGTGCTGGCCGAGCACTTCGTGTCCCATACCCAGCAGGATTCGCTGATTGGCAACGTGTACGTGGGCAAGGTGCAGAACGTGCTGCCTTCCATGGAAGCGGCGTTCGTCGACATCGGCCGGGGCCGCAACGCCGTGCTGTATGCGGGCGAGGTCGACTGGGACGCTGCCGAGCTGGGCAACAAGCCCCGCAAGATCGAGAACGCACTCAAGTCCGGAGACTCCGTCCTGGTGCAGGTCACCAAGGACCCCGTGGGCCACAAGGGCGCTCGCCTGACCAGCCAGGTCTCCCTGCCGGGCCGCTACCTCGTGTACGTGCCGGGTGGTTCCATGACCGGTATTTCCCGCAAGCTCCCGGACGTGGAGCGACAGCGCCTCAAGAAGATTCTGAAGGACCGCTTACCCGAGGGTGCGGGCGTGATCGTGCGCACCGCAGCGGAAGGCGCGTCCGAAGAGGAACTCACCAACGACATCAACCGGTTGCGCTCGCAGTGGGAACAAATTCAGGAGAAGGCAGGGTCCACCAAGACCCTGGCCCCGGAGATGCTCTACGCGGAGCCGGATCTGACCATCAAGACCGTGCGCGACGTCTTCAACGAGGACTTCACCGCCATGGTCGTCCAGGGCGAGCAGGCCTGGGACAACATCGAGGCCTACGTGACCTACGTGGCCCCGGACCTGTTGGACCGCCTGCAGCAATGGACCGAGGATACGGACCTGTTCGAATCCTTCCGCGTGGAGGAGCAGATCCAGAAGGCCCTGGACCGCAAGGTCTATCTGCCCTCCGGCGGTTCCCTGGTGATCGACCGCACCGAGGCCATGACCGTGGTGGACGTCAACACCGGTAAGTTCACCGGCTCCGGCGGCAACCTGGAGGAGACGGTCACCAAGAACAACCTGGAAGCTGCCGAGGAGATCGTCCGCCAGCTGCGGTTGCGCGATATCGGCGGCATCATCGTGGTCGACTTCATCGACATGGTGCTCGAGTCCAACCGCGAACTCGTGCTGCGTCGCCTGGTCGAGTGCCTGGGCCGAGACCGCACCAAGCATCAGGTCGCCGAGGTGACCTCCTTGGGTCTCGTGCAGATGACGCGTAAGCGCATGGGCACCGGCCTACTCGAGGTCTTCTCGGAGCCCTGCGAGGCGTGCGCCGGCCGCGGTGCGATCGTGCACGACCACCCGCTCAAGGGTCGCGCGGGGGATTCCGCCCCGGATCACCGTAATAACCGCAACGAGCGCAAGCGCTCCAAGCACAAGCAGCAGCACCAGGGTGGCCAGCAGAGCAACCAGCAGGACAAGCCCAAGAACTCCGGTAACGGCGGCAACAACGGATCGGACAACGGCAACGAGGGCAACGACCAGGAGTCCAAGGCCCGCGCGGAAGCCGCACGCAACGCGCTGGCCAGTATCGCTGCAGCTTCCCAGCACGACGACGACGCCGCCTCGGGTCACCAGGGCGGCGACCAGTCCGGCGAACGCTCCGGTGGTAAGGAACAGACGCCGGATCAGGGCAAGGATCAGTCTGGTTCCCAGGACCACGGTGATCAGGACGGCGATCGTCGCCGCAAGAAGCGTCGCGGCAAGCGCAGCCGCGGCCGCGCTCAGTCGGGCCAGGACAGCCAGGGCAACGATTCGCAGTCGAAGGATGCCTCGGATTCGGACGGCCAGGATCGTGACCGGGGTTCGGAGGACAAGGGCGAGAACCAGTCCTCGAGCCTGACCATTCACGGTGAGGTCATCGAGCTGCCGCACGGCGGTGGTTCCCCGGAGGACCAGCCGGAGAGCGGTCAGCAGTCGCTGACGCTGGACTCGTTGACGGCAGCGTTCACGGAAGCGCCCGCGCAGGACTCTTCCCAGGAACAGCCCACGCGAGGTAATCGCCGGAGCCGTTCCCGCCGTGCCCAGCGCGGAGCTACGCATGAATCCCGACAGGGGAGCGAGCAGTCCACGGCGGAATCCGCTGAGACTGCAGACTCCTCCAAGCAGTCCGGCTCAGAGCAGAAGTCCGGTGCGCCTGCACAGTCTTCGTCAGGACAGTCAGCGGGGGCTTCTGCTCCGAAGCAGGCGGCGTCACGTCAGGGCGCGGCACCCGCCGCCACCACGGAGACCAAGCCGGCCACGCGGCGTCGTTCGCGCCGTGCTTCCGCACCCACGGCCGCACCGGGAACGGCGAGCGTGCAGAAGCACGAGCCGGTCAGCTCCACGGGCACCGTGAAGCGGTTCACCGCCGACGCGTCCAAGCAGGACGCGCCCAAGTCCTCCTCGCAACCCACCGTGGTGGGCGTGGGCGTGAAGGCCGCGAACATGAAGATGACCGGCGGTTCCAAGGACTGACACCGGGCACCAGCTCCGGGATATGACATGCCACAGGGCCGCGGGGGATGAGAACCCGCGGCCCTGTGGCATGATGTGTATCACTGACACGGGGTGCCGCACGAGCGGCTGAGATGACACCCGTTGAACCTGATCTAGCTCGTACTAGCGAAGGGAATGTCGTGACTACTGCGCATTCTGATTCTTTGACCGTGCCCCGCGTGCTCTCGATTGCCGGGACGGATCCGACCGGTGGTGCCGGCCAGGCCGCGGATCTGAAATCCATTGCCGCGATGGGCGGTTACGGCATGAACGTGATCACCGCGGTGGTCGCCCAGAACACCACCGGCGTGATCGACATCCACACCCCGCCCGTGCACATCCTGCGATCCCAGCTTGAGGCCGTCAGCTCCGACGTCACCCTGGATGCCGTCAAGGTGGGCATGCTCGGATCGGTCGAGGTGATCGACACCGTCCGCGACTGGTTGGCCGCCGTGAAACCTCCGGTGACCGTGGTGGACCCCGTGATGGTGGCCACCGCCGGCGGCCGCTTGCTGCGGGCTGAGGCCGAGACGGCACTCATGTCATTGTTGCCCCTGGCCGATCTGATCACCCCCAACCTCCTGGAGCTCGCGGTGCTGGCCGATGCCCCCACCGCAACCACGTGGAGTGAGGCGCTAGAACAAGGACGATTCGTAGCCGAGAGGTTCGGCGCACGTGTGCTCGTCAAGGGCGGTCACCTGCCCGGGTCACGAACTCCCGACGCGCTGCTCGAACCGGGCCGCACCGAGCCGGTCGTGACGTTCGACGATCCTCGGGTGGCGACCTCCAACACTCATGGCACCGGGTGTTCGCTGTCCTCCGCCATTGCCACGGTGGTGGCCCGCACGGGGGGCTGGGCGGGGGCGGTGCGTACGGCACGCGCGTGGCTGCGCGGTGCGCTGGCACACGCGGACAGCCTGCACGTGGGGCACGGCAACGGTCCGGTGCACCACTTCCATCACGTCCAGGCCACCTTGCAGGACAGCCAGTCCTGTGAACGCTTCACGGATTCCCTGTGGCGCGACTGCGCGGGTGTGCGTGGTGACATCAACGAGTTGGAGTTCATCACCCAATTGGCGGACGGTTCGCTGCCGTTCGAGACGTTCGAGTGGTACATGGATCAGGACATGCAGTACCTGGACGTGTACTCCCGGGCCCTGGCTGCGTTGGCCGCCGCGGCGCCGTCGGAGACCGAACGAGAATTCTTCGCCGGGGGAGCGGCCGAGGTCGTCACCGTGGAGTCCGCCCTCCACCGCGCTCGACTGGGTGACGCCGAGCCCCTGCCGCCCTCCGAGGTGACCCGCACCTACACGGACTTCCTGTTGGCGGCCACGGGCAGTGAGCCCTACGCCGTGGGTGCTGCCGCAGTACTCCCGTGTTACTGGCTCTACGCGGCCGTGGGGAGCGCGCTCACCCAGAAGGCTCGTGTTGCCGGGCTGGACCCGCACCCGTACGGGGATTGGCTGGCCACCTACGACGCCCCCGATTTCCAACTGGCCACCGAACGCGCCCGCGATATCGTGGATCGTGCCGCCAGCGCCGCGGATCCTGTGACCCGGCAGCGCATGCGGGACGCGTTCATGCGTGCGTGCGAGCTGGAACTGCGGTTCTTCGCGGAGCCCGTTCGACGCGCCGAGGCGCGCCCGTTTGCCGTAGCTTCCACGCATCGGGTAGTCTAGATTTTCGGTGCCGGGTACCGACGTGCGTGTGGTCCGTTAATTCCACCCCGTCAGGCGGCACATTCGGGTTCACCTCCTGTTCGATGCGAAAGCCACGCGAGGCGCGGTCAGTTCTGACCGCCGCGACGTGATGTCTCGACATTCGTGGTCCTCCAGGTGTGTTCCCGTCCTTACACGTAGTCCATAGATGTCGAGAGAAGTGAGTTCCCAAGTGGTGTACGCGATTGTCCGCGCAGGCGGCCGCCAGGAGAAGGTTTCCGTTGGAGACCTCGTGACCCTTGACCGCGTCGCCGGCGAGGCAGGCAGCACCATTCAGCTTCCTGCACTGCTGCTGGTCGATGGGGACAAGGTCACCTCCGATGCCAAGACCCTGGCCAACGTCAAGGTCACTGCCGAGATCATTGAAGACCTTCGCGGTCCCAAGATCTCGATCATGAAGTACAAGAACAAGACCGGGTACAAGAAGCGTCAGGGCTTCCGCGCCGAGCTGACGACCGTCAAGGTCACCGGCATCGACGCCTGAGTCACCCCGTCCCGTCAATTTTTAAACGAAGGTAGGCACACACCATGGCACATAAGAAGGGCGCGAGCTCCACTCGCAACGGTCGTGACTCGAACGCTCAGTACCTGGGCGTGAAGCGTTTCGGCGGTCAGACCGTCAGCGCCGGTGAGATCCTGGTTCGCCAGCGCGGCACCCACTTCCACCCGGGCCTGAACGTCGGCCGCGGCAAGGACGACACCCTGTTCGCCCTGTCCGCCGGTGCCGTCGAGTTCGGCACCCGCCGCGGTCGTCGCGTGGTCAACATCCAGATCGCCGAGTAATTATCTTTCGGACCCCAGGGTCCACCCGCTTTCCACTGGTATCCCGTGGACGGCGACCACTAAAGGGTGGGCGCGATACGCGCTCACCCTTTAGTCTTTACAATTAGAGGTGTTCGCTGTGCATTCACGGCAGCGTAGGCACCGAGGACTTTAAAGGAGCCCCGTGGCCAGTTTTGTCGATCGAGTCATCGTGCACGCTACTGGCGGCAATGGCGGTCACGGTTGCGTGTCCATTCGCCGTGAGAAGTTCAAGCCGCTCGGTGGACCTGACGGTGGCAACGGTGGAGATGGCGGTTCCGTGATTCTTCGCGTGGACGGCCAGTCCACCACGCTGCTGGGTTTCCACCATTCACCTCACCAGAAGGCTCCCAATGGTGAGCCCGGCAAGGGTGATCTTCGCCACGGATTCAAGGGGCAGGATTTGATTCTGTCCGTTCCCGATGGGACGGTGGTGAAGGATCGGCAGGGGAACGTGCTGTCGGACCTGCTGGGCGAAGGTACAGAGTACGTGATTGCCAGCGGTGGTCACGGCGGTCTGGGAAACGCCGCACTGTCGTCCCAGAAGCGCAAGGCTCCCGGCTTCGCTCTGCTGGGTACACCCGGTGCGGAGCAAGAGGTCGAACTCGAGCTGAAGTCCATTGCGGACATCGCGCTGGTGGGTTTCCCCTCCGCCGGTAAGTCGAGTTTGATCGCCGCCATGAGCGCGGCCCGTCCCAAGATCGCGGACTACCCCTTCACCACATTGGTTCCCAACTTGGGTGTGGTGCAGGCCGGTGACACGCGGTTCACCGTGGCGGACGTTCCCGGTCTGATTCCCGGAGCCTCCCAGGGTAAGGGATTGGGACTGGAATTCCTGCGCCATGTGGAGCGCTGCGCGGCACTCGTGCACGTGATCGACTGCGCCACGCTGGAGCCCGGACGTGATCCGCTCACGGACCTGGACGCGTTGGAGGCCGAGCTGGCCCACTACGCCCAGGACATTCAGGACGACGCCCAGGACACCGTGCCGTTGACCGAGCGCCCCCGCATGGTGGTACTGAACAAGATCGACGTACCGGAGGCCCGTGAGCTCGCGGACTTCATCCGCCCGGATCTCGAGAAGCGCGGTTACCGCGTGTTCGAGGTCTCCACGGCTTCCCACGAGGGCTTGCGGCAATTGGGCTTCGCGATGGCGGAGCTCGTGGCGGAGTCCCGCACGGAGAATGCACCCGAGGACGCCGACGAGCAGACCCGAGTGGTCCGTCCCGAACTGGTGCGCAACCGCCGTGGAGAGCATCGCAAGGGCTTCAGCATCTCCCGCGATGATCGCGGCGGAGAGCCGCTGTGGCACGTGCGCGGTGAGAAGCCCGAACGTTGGGTGCAGCAGACAGATTTCAACAATGACGAAGCCGTGGGGTATCTCGCGGACCGTTTCGCCAAGCTGGGTATCGAGGACGAACTGTTCCGTACCGGTGCCCGTCCCGGTGATGCAGTGTTGATTGGCCCTGAAGACAATGGCGTGGTCTTCGATTGGGAACCCACCATGGTGGGAGGCGCGGAGCTGTTGGGCGGCCCGCGCGGTACGGACTTGCGGTTGGACGAAACGAACCGTCCCACGCGTCGTGAGAAGCGCGAACAGTTCTACGACCGCATGGACGCGAAGGCGGAGGCTCGCGCCGAGCTCGAAGCCGAACGCAAGGCAGGTGTCTGGACCGAGTCCGTGGACCAGGCACGTAGCCGCCAAACTGATCAGCGTCGAAAGGATCTCCCCGAGCATGAGTGAGAAAACGACCACCGAAAAGATTGACGTCGCAGCTGTCGAACAGGATGCGGCCAAGTCGGCCATGCAGTTGAGCACGGAGAACCGCGGAAAGAACCGCCGGTCTCCGATCACCGAACGCGCCCAGCTGCCCCAGGCACGACGCGTGGTAGTCAAGGTGGGATCGTCTTCGCTGACCTCAGTCGAGAACTCCATTGACGAGAACGCGCTCCGCAGCATTGTGGACGCACTCGGCGGCGCGAAGGCTCGTGGCACGGACGTCATTTTCGTGTCCTCGGGTGCCATCACCGCCGGCCTGTCACCGTTGGGCCTCGCCAAGCGCCCCAAGGATCTCTCCACCAAGCAGGCCGCGGCCTCCGTGGGGCAGGGCCTGTTGATCTCGCGCTACACCGATTACTTTGCCCGTTACGGCATCACCGTGGGCCAGGTGCTCGTGACGGCGGAAGACCTCATGCGTCATTCGCAGTACAAGAACGCGCACCGTCAGATCGAGCGTCTGCTGGACCTGGGCATTCTGCCCATCGTCAACGAGAACGACGCCGTGGCCACTCACGAGATCAAGTTCGGCGACAACGACCGCATCGCAGCGCTGGTGGCGCACCTGATCAAGGCCGATGCGCTGTTGCTGCTCTCCGACGTGGACGCCCTCTACACCAAGCCGCCCAAGGACGGCGGCGAACGCATCGCACGCATCGACGACCCGATCGCTGACCTCGAGGGCGTGGAGATCGGTTCCGTGGGTCGGGTGGGCGTTGGCTCCGGCGGCATGGTGACCAAGGTGCAGGCCGCGCGTATCGCGGCGGCGTCGGGCATCCCCGCCCTGGTGACCTCGGCGGGCAACATCAACGAGGCGCTGGCCGGCGAAGACGTGGGAACCTGGTTCTCCACCACCGGCGGTCGTCGCAACGTGCGTTTACTCTGGCTGGCACACCTCGCTGACATCAAGGGCACGCTGACTCTCGACGACGGCGCTGTGGAAGCCATCCGCGGTCGCCGCTCCTTGCTGGCCGCGGGCGTCAACGCCGTCACCGGCAAGTTCACGGCGGGTGACCCCGTGTCCATGGTCGACAAGGAGGGCGACGAGGTTGCCCACGGTCTGATCAACTACGGCTCGGACGAAGTGCCCGGCATGCTGGGTAAGCGCACCGATGAGCTGGGAGACGAGTTCGGTGAGGAATTCGCCCGCGAGTTGATCCACGTGGACAACCTGGTCACGCTGCGTCCGCGTTCCGCCAAGACCAAGCTCAAGCAGAACCCCGCAAAGTAACCCGGGCAGAAATTTACGAGAAGTACGCTGATGCAGGCGCCTCCCAAGGGCGCCGCACCGACCAACATCCAGGAGGACTCTTGGCCGAGAAAGACACTTCAGGACTGACCGCACAAGAAACGTTTGGCGAAGACCCCGTGGTGGGCGTCGGCCTCATGGCCGACGACGCGCGCCAGGCTGCTCGAGGACTCGCACGAGCTCCCCGAGCGTGGAAGGACCGTGCGCTGCTGCTCATGGCTCAGCGCATCGAAGAGCGATCCGACGTCATTCTCGAGGCGAACGGCAAGGATCTGGAGCGCGGACGAAAGAACGACACGTCGCCGGCGCTCCTGGACCGTCTCAAGCTCGATGCCGCCCGCATCAAGGGACTCGCCGACTCGCTGCGTGAACTGGCTGCGTTGCCCGATCCGGTGGGTACGATCGTGCGCGGCCAAATCCTGCCCAACGGCCTGCGGATGCGTCAGATGCGCGTGCCCATGGGCGTGGTCGGCGTCATTTACGAGGCTCGCCCCAACGTGACCGTGGACATTGCAGGCATCGCCGTGAAGTCCGGCAATGCCGCCATGCTGCGCGGTGGCTCCGCCGCACTCGAGTCCAACCGTGCACTCGTTGGTATCCTGCGCGACGCACTGACCGATGCTAAGCTCCCCGTGGACAGCGTGCAGACCGTGGATGACTACGGTCGCGACGGCGCCAACGCTCTGATGGGTGCTCGCGGCAAGGTGGACGTGTTGATCCCGCGCGGCGGTCGAGGACTGATCCAGTCCGTGGTCAAGAACGCCACCGTGCCGGTCATCGAAACCGGTGAGGGCAACGTGCACGTGTTCATCGACGAGTCCGCCACCCCGCAGATGGCCGAGAAGATCGCCGTGAACTCCAAGACGCACCGCACCTCCACGTGCAACTCCGCGGAGACCCTGCTGCTGCACTCCAAGGCTGAAGCCAGCAAGCAGGTACTGGCGGCCCTCGACAAGGCCGGCGTGAAACTACACGTGGACGAGCGTGCGGCACAGTTGCTGCCCCCGGGTTCGGACCACCTGCAGGCCACGGAGGAGGACTGGGAAACCGAGTACCTGGGCATGGAAATGGCCGTGAATGTCGTGGACTCCCTGGACGAGGCGCTTGAGCACATCGCCAAATACTCGACCGGTCACACCGAGTGCATCGTGACCAACGATCTGACCAACTCGGAGCGCTTTGTCGCGGAAATCGAGTCGGCGGCCGTGATGGTCAACGCCTCGACGCGATTCACCGACGGTGGTCAGCTGGGTCTGGGAGCCGAGATCGGCATCTCGACTCAGAAGATGCACGCGCGCGGCCCCATGGGCTTGGAAGAGCTGACCACCACCAAGTGGGTTGTCCAGGGTGACGGCCACGTGCGCTCCTGACAAGTACCATGTAATCAACCGCCCCCGGGCGGATCGCACTGTTGACACCGGAACCGCCCGGTAGCAGAAGGGAAACCGCACAGACATGTTGCACCTGTTGAACAACGCCGCTCTGTCCGCCGAAGAAGGCGGACACCATGTGGTGAACGAACTGCCCATCCCCACGGAGATGTTCGGCGTGATCGCGTTCATCTTGTTCATCCTCATGTTGATCGCCACGGTTTCCTTCTCTCCTCGCGGCAAGAGCCCGGAGATCGGCCAATACGAGGACCCGTCGGAACTGCCCGCCAACGAGCGTGCAATGATCAACGACCTCAATTCACCGCGTCAGCACTGAGCCGTCGGTAATTCTGACTGCGTGAATCCGATCGATTCTTCAGCCGTGGCTGAAGGCACCGAATTGCACATCCCACCGCGCCAGCCGGGTAAAACCCGGCTGGGCGTGATGGGTGGCACCTTCGACCCCATCCACCACGGTCACCTTGTGGCGGCGTCCGAGGTCGCTTCGGTCTTCGACCTGGACGAAGTGGTCTTCGTGCCCACCGGTCAGCCGTGGCAGAAGGCCGGTAAACAGGTCTCGGACGCCGAACACCGCTATTTGATGACGGTGGTCGCGACCGCCTCCAACCCTCGCTTTACGGTGTCCCGTGTGGACATCGACCGCGATGGCCCCACGTACACCATTGACACGCTGCGCGATCTGTCGCGGCAACGGCCGGATGCGCAACTGTTCTTCATCACCGGTGCGGATGTCATGGGGGAGATCCTCACATGGAAGGGCACGGACGAGCTCTGGAACCTGGCGCACTTCGTGGGTGTCACTCGCCCGGGGCATGAACTGGCCGCGCCGGTGGGATCATCCAGCGTGTCCCTGTTGAACGTTCCCGCCATGGCGATCTCGTCCACGGACTGCCGCGCTCGTGTCGAAGAGGGAAAGCCCGTGTGGTACCTGGTGCCGGACGGTGTGGTGCAGTACATCAACAAATACGGTCTCTATGTCCAGGACGAGAACACGTCGACCACTTCCTTGGCGACCGTCGAGCGTGGTGCTGAGAACGGACATCAAGAAACCAGCAGGAGCATGACGTGAGTGAGCCTCGTTCCGAGAAGAACAATCCCGAGAATTCCGGGGATCAGCAGGAACCGGTCACGACCGGATCGGCCAGCTCCGACCCAAACGAGGAACGAGCCGACTCCAAGGTGGCTCCGTGGACCTCTGAAGTTCCACAGGTGGCCGGCCCGGCGCCCATGATCGAACTGGACGCCCCCGTGAATTCTGGCCCCGTCAAGCCGTTGGGTCCCCGTCGGCTGGCCAGGTTGCAACGCGAAATGGCCGCCCACGCTCAGGAGATCCAGAAAGCGGAAACGGCCAACTCCGGGGAAGTGGATCAGGACCTGCTCCTGAAGCAGCAACGGTTCGCGGAATTAGCTCTGCGTGCCGCCGCGGCCAATGAACAAGATCGGCAGGATGCCCAGGCAGCCCTGCGCGCCGCGGACGCCCGACAGGGCGGCAGTACGCAGTCCGGCGTTTCTGCTGCTGATTCCACCACGACCGGGGGTGAGGAGACCATTACGGTGTCCTTCCCGCAGTCCGCGACAATCGGATCATCGCTGGCTGCAGATCCGTTGACGGTGGATCCAGGGCAGTTCCCGAGCTCGCCGCTCGCCCAGACTTCCGGCCCGAACACGGTGTCGATCAGTCTGGTACCCAAGGCCCCAGCTCGGCCCGGGACCAAGGCGGCCGCTGCACCGGCGGCAGCGGCGGAGTCTTCGGAAGACCGAGCTGCACCGCGGGACGAACCTGTGCGAGCGGCGTCGTCGCCCCAGGACCGTGCCGTCGATGCCGCGGCCGTGGGCGATACCAAGCCTGCACCCCAGCCCGAACGCGAGCACTCAAGCGAGGTCAAGGCACTGCCTGTGGCGACCCCCAGCGCACCGGAACCGACGCCCTCGGAGCAGGTCAGCGCGCCCGGCACGCCCGTTCGCGCCGTGGACGCCCAGGGGCTGGAACTGCTCGAACCCAACGATTACAAGCAGAAATCGGGCCCGCTCGTTCCGCTGCTCGTCCTGTTGTTCCTGGTCATTGCCGCACTCATCGCGGTACTCATCATCTTTGTGCTCTAATCCCAAAACCTCTGAAAGGACTCACAACTCTGTGACTGCATTCCCCGAATCTGTCGAGATCATTCGCGCCGCCGCCCTGGCCGCGGACGAGAAGAAGGCAGAGAACATCGTGGCGTTCGACGTCAGCGATTCCTTGGCGATCACCGACGCGTTCATGGTCGCCTCCGCGCCGAATGAACGACAGGTCTCCGCGGTGGTCGACGCCATCGAGGACAAGCTCATCCAGGAGCACAAGGTCAAGCCGTTGCGCCGCGAAGGCCGCGGAGAGGGCCGCTGGGTCCTGCTCGATTTCGGCGACATCGTGATCCACGTGCTCCACGACGAGGACCGCGCCTTCTACGCCCTCGAGCGGCTCTGGGGTGACAGCCCCAAGATCTCCCTGAACCTTCCCGAGCAGGCGGCCACCTCGAATGCCGACGCCGCTCCGGGCACCTCCCACGCCGAATAACGGCTTGGTATCCGGGCGGCCACGCGGGGGCAAACTCGATTTGCACGGCGGGTAAATGACTGTCTAGGATAAATGCGTTGCCCACGGGGAACGCCACAGAATATGTACGAACAACCGCCAAAGGTTGGGCGTGACGACTGTGGTAAAGTCTTCGAGGTAAAGCACGGGGCTATGGCGCAGCTGGTAGCGCACCTGCATGGCATGCAGGGGGTCAGGGGTTCGAGTCCCCTTAGCTCCACAAGTGAATATCCAGAAATGCCCCGCCTGATGGCGGGGCATTCTGCATTTCCCGGAATATCCCGCGTCCGGGTTATCAAAGCTTGAACTGTCACCCTGATCCGGGATGAACAAGCCGGCTCTCGTAGGCCAGGACCGCCAACTGCACGCGGTCGCGCAGGCCGAGCTTGGGGTTATAGGCCAGAAACGTGGTGCTGGTTCGGGTGTGTCGGGGGTTTAGGGGTGGTGCCGTCCGGCCCATCCGGCTCTGTCCCAGAGGCCTTCTTCGGCGGTGGTAGCGGTGTCGTAGAGGGCCGGTCCGACTTCTTCCTCGGCATCCTCCGTGGCCGTCATGGGTGGCTGGTAGTGGTGGTCTTCGATCAGGTGATGGGCCGGGCTCGGGTTCTGACTGTTGAGGTAGAGAAACCATTCCACGGCCCGTTTGGCGTGGTCTTCGCTTAGTCCTCGGTGATGGTGGAGCACCAACCGGATACCGGCGTTGATTCCGCCCTCGAGCTGGTTAGTGCTCGAGGCGACCTCAAAGTCGAGGTCGTGGTCGAGGTAGGTGAACAGCTCGTGGTGTTGGGCGCATCGTTCCAGCAGCGTGTAGGCCCTCCTGACCCGGTCATGGGTGTACCAGGATTTCTGCCCGGCGCGCACCCATCGTGGTAGCGGCCCGTGGTGGTCTTGCCGGTGGGTGCGGGCGTAAATGAAGCCGTGATGACGGTGATGGAAGTCCGCTAACGCGGCCAGCCAGGCGGCGGCCTGGGCGGTGGTGGTGATCTTGGTCAGGGACAGTGATAGGCGTCGTAGCTCTCGTCCGGGCCCGGTGCGGGGCCGGGTGCTGAGCTAGGTGCGCACGTTGCGTTGGAGATGAACCAGGCAGCGTTGGACCCGGGTGTGGGGCCAACAGTATTTCCTGGCCGCGATCAAACCGGGCCCGCCATCGTGGATGACCACGGTTGGGGCGGGGATCTGGGCCAGTAGTGCTTCCCAGGCGGGGCGTTTTTCGGTATCGCACCACTGGTAGCCGATCACCCCGGTGGGGCTGAGAGCGATCAAACAGCACCAGGAGCCGATATAGATCCCATCGAGTTGGACCTGGTCGTAGATCTCACCGGTGATCGGGATCTGCGGGCTGATCGACCAACACCACTGGATGCGGCGTCGGAAAGAACGGGCGCTGATCCCGGCTCGTTTGCCTGCCTGGGCTTGGCTGTCTTTACCGATGAGCCATGGAAGGAACGCCTCGAGTTCGTGGCGGCGGGCCACATCACGGCGCCGGCGGGTGGTGGAGGTCGTGGCCCGGCAACCGGTGCACTTGAATCGTTGGGCTCCCGCGGCGGTTTTCCCGTTCTTTTTCAGCGCCCCGCCGCACAGATCACATACCTCAGAAGATGCAAGCATCCTCCCTGGATATACGCCTCAGAGTATGAGCACCCCGATTTCCCCGCGCCATTACAGGCAACCAGGACCACACAGCACCACGTTTATGACCTATAACCCCGAGCTTGGCGAGCAACCGCGAGACGTAGGTCTTCACCGTTGCCTCACTGAGAAACAGGTGACTGGCGATCTCGGCGTTAGACATTCCGGTCGCGACCAGCCGCAACACGTCGGTTTCGCGCCCTGTCAGTGCAGGCAACGCCACGGCCCGTGAGGGCACCGGCGCGAACTGTTCGAGCAGCCGGCGTGTCACTTGTGGAGCGAGCATCGCCTCACCCTGCGAGACAATCTCCACGGCCCGTACGAGGTCGGCCGGGCGCAGATCCTTGAGGACAAAGCCGGACGCCCCGGCCCGAACGGCGTCGTAGACGTACTCGTCCAGATCGAAGGTGGTGAGCACCAGCACCCTGGTGGAGGGTTGCTGCGCCACGATCCGGCGGGTGGCCTCGATCCCGTCCAGGCGCGGCATTCGGATATCCATCAGCACGACATCTGGCGACAGGGTCCGAGCGCGCTCAATGGCCTCGACCCCGTCGGAGGCTTCCCCGACGACGTCAAGACCCGATTTCTCCAGAATCAGCCGGAAACCCTCCCGGAGCAGCTCCTGGTCGTCGACGATTAACACCGAAATAGTCATTGTGGCCCCAGGGGCAGAACGGCATCCACCAGGAAGCCGCGAGTATCCGACGGCCCGGCGCGTAAAGACCCCCCGTAGAGCTGAACCCGTTCTCGCATCCCGATCAGGCCGTGACCCTTACCGGAGGTCTGAGCCACGGCCATCCCGTCGTCATGGACCCCCAGGTGCAGCGCACCCCCGGCGTAATCGACAATCACCTCGATCGACGAGACCCCCGACGCATGTTGCCGTGCGTTGGTCAACGCCTCCTGGACGATCCGATAGGCCGCAAGGTCAATCCCCGCCGGGAGATCCCTTGGCGTGCCACGCACCTCGAAGGTGACCGGAAGACCATTCGCCCTGGCATCGTGCACGAGCTGTTCGACCGCAGACAGCCCCGGCTGCGGGACGCGCAGGGCGGTCTCGTCCTGGTCCCGGAGCATCGTGACGAACCGCCTCATTTCAGCCAGCGCGTTGGCCCCGGTGCTGCGAATCGTCTCCAGCGAGCGGCGGACATCATCCTCGTCATCGGTGACGAGCTGGGCCGCACCGGCCTGGACCACGATTACGCTCATTGCGTGGGCCACCACGTCGTGTAGCTCCCGCGCCATCCGGGTGCGCTCCTCGAGGATCGCTGTGGTGGCCCGGGCCGTGGCTTCGACCTCAGCATCGATTGCCCGTTGCCGAGCTTGCGCAGCCTGGTTTGCCATCACTCGCTGCCAGGTTCCGAGGGCGTAGGCGCCGAAGAGGGCACTCCAGTGAAAGACGATCTCGTCCGGGTCCTGCAATTCCGGCACTAGCAGGTCGCCGAGCAGCATCGTGCCGATGATCAGGGCTGCCCCGAGGTAGGGCTCCCGGTACTTTCCGTGGCGGGCCACCGCGAAGGTCGTCAGCACCATCGGGACGAACTGTCCGTAGAACAGGAGAAAGGTCACCTCGGCGATGTGCAGGCCGCTGAACAGCACGAAGGTCACGCCGGCCGCAATCAATGGACGGGTGCGGCGCACCACCATGGCCGCCGCCACGATCACCACCTGCGCCGATGACAACCAGAGGTTCCCGCCCCCGGCTCGGGAAGCGAACGGGACCCAGATCTCCATCAGGCCGACAAGGAGCACCGCGAGGACGATCATCAGATCTACGATCCTGGGCCGGTGCCGCTCCATGAGTTAACGGTAGGCGAGATGTGTGCGCGTGGCGTCATCCCACGGATGACAATAGTCGCGACTTGTGGCCGATGACGGGCGGGTCCAGCTGCGGTGTGCTGGAGACATGAACAAGAAACTGCGACTTCTCGTCGCCGCAAGTCTCGTACTCTTCGCATTGTTGTCGGCCGTGTGGACGCTGCTATTACCGGACCACTTCGCGGATCCACACGACGGTTTGCTTGCCGTCGCTGATGCAGGCGGCACCGCCCGGATCGCAGTTCTGGCACTGTCTCTCAGCCAACTCGCCTGCATAATTGCCTTCGCCGGTGTCGCGGCCTGGTTATATCCGACCAGCCCCAAGCTGGCTACGATCGGCGGCACGCTCACCGTGCTCGGCGGTTTTGGTCACGCTGTGTTCAGCGGAGCCGAAATGGCCCGTCAGGTGATGGCGGTCGATCCTGACGTCAACGCCTTGGTGGCCGGCCAGCTGCAGTCTTTTCCACCTTTGATGCCGTTCATGATGGTCGGTTTGATTGGCACGGTGTTGGGCCTGGTACTGCTCGGCATCGCCCATCTCCGTTCCGGTGCTGCACCACGATGGACCGGGCCGGTGCTGCTCGCGTTCGTCGTTGTCGAGTTCGTTGGCAGCAACTTCACACAGTGGGAAACCTACCTGTCCGGGCTGCTCCTGCTCGGTGCTTGTGCGGGTCTGGTCGTGGGGCTGCTGCACGAAACACGTCCGATGCCAACGAGAGGGGACCGGGTCCCGAGCAACGTCACTGTGGGTTGAGGGAATCCTCAGTACGATTGAAATTGAGAGAAGGGCCCCGCCTGATGGCGGGGCAGTTCTCTATTTCAAGGTAACTCCGCGTCCAGTTCGTTAGGGGTGCGTAGACACCGTTAGAATCGCTCCATGCCGACCCGACGTACGGGGGACGGCTCCCTTTCTGTCACCGCTCGCGTTGCGCTCGGCGCTGCTCTCGTGTTGGCAACGGGAACTGCTCTTTCCCCCCTCATGTTCTCCCTCGATCCCGGTGAAGAACCCACCGCTGTCAGCTGCACGACCTACGGTCTTGCGGCCGATGACCCGCGCGCTGAACCCACGCAGATCATTGATGCGAGCTTTCGGGCGGGCAGCACCTATTCCGCCGCGGGAGAACTCGGGGAGATGGCTCAGACCTTCACTCACAACGGTCTCACGGGGCAGTATCACGTGATTGACGGAGGCGTGAACACGAACAAGCCCGTCGGACTGGTGATGCACCTGCATGGCGACGGCGCCAGGGAATACCACGATCCCAGCGGCCGAACCACGTGCCTGGCCGCCGTGGCTGCATCCCACAATGCATTGCTCGTGGTGCCTCGCACACCGGACAGGGTCCAGGAGCCCACCTGGTGGGAAAACCTCAAAGGTAACCGCGACTGGCTGACGTCCCTGGTGAAAGATCGGATCCTGCAGGATTACCCCGTGGACCGGAATCGCATCACCTGGATGGGTTATTCGGGTGGCGCCGAAATGCTCAGCTACGGCATCCTCGCCGGACCACGAGATCTGGTGACCCAGGGTGCTGCCCTAGTCGGCGGCGGGGGAGCCCCCGAGGCCCTCGATAAAGCTGCCACTGAGTCTCAGCTGGAGAACATGCCGCTGTGGTGGGTCACGGGTGAAAAAGATGACGGTTCCACCAAATCAGCGCCGTTTGACGCATTGAGTGCAGCGGTGTCGGGTGCGGATTTCTATGACGACAAGGGTTTCGAGCAAGTCGATCTGGAAATCCTGGACGGTCATGATCACTACGACATGCCGGACGCGCGCATCCTGGACGACTTGATGAAGGCCGCTCGGGGCTGAGATCCGGTCGCAATTACTGAATCGTTTTTCACGTAAATTGTTGTCTGACCTGCTGCGATGTACGGTTAAACGCACAATATAATCAGCAGGGGATGCTGTCTAATGAGCGGGCGCGTTGATGCGACGCGCGTTCCGGACCGTCGGGGGACTGGTCCGGATGAATTTCGCATCGCCAATGGATCGCCGTTGTGAGTCGACGGAGCCCGGCTACCCCTGTGTCCAATGGTTATCCGTTTGGGGGAAGCCTTGTCCGTGGAAAACCACCACACGATTCACGACAGATCACCGATAGACATAGCCGAAGACCGCGCCGTTTACCCGGTGGAACAGCCTCCCGAGGCACGCACCTTGGTCGACATCGTGCTCGACACGGTCTCGCAGTTCCCTGATGCGATCGCCCTTGAGGACGAACACCAGCGAGTGGCCTACGGCGAGCTCGAAGACCTGATCGAAACTCATGTCCAGAGGCTGTGGGATCTGGGCGTGGGGCGTGGGGACCGGGTCGGGATTCGCGTGCCGTCCGGAAGTATCGACCTCTACGTTGGCATCTTGGCCACGCTATTCGCGGGCGCAGCTTACGTGCCCGTCGACTGGGACGACCCGGATGAGCGCGCACGGACCGTATGGGAAGAAGCCGGAGTCGCTGCGATTTTCGGTCGGAACCTTGACCTCACTCGAGTTGAGCAGGTCAAGACCACCAATGACATCGGGTCACCACGCACACGCGACGACGCCTGGATCATCTTCACCTCGGGCTCCACCGGTAAGCCCAAGGGCGTGGCCATCACTCATCGCTCGGCCGCCGCGCTCGTCGACGCCGAGGCGCTGATGTACCTGCAACGCCGGCCGTTGGGACCGGGGGATCGCGTCATGGCCGGACTGTCCGTGGCCTTCGACGCGTCCTGCGAAGAAATGTGGCTTGCCTGGCGCCACGGTGCCACCCTGGTTCCGGCACCGCGAGACATCGTGCGCTCCGGCCCGGATCTGGGGCGGTGGATCGTGGAACATCACATCACCGCGGTATCGACCGTCCCGACCTTGGCGTCGCTGTGGCCTCGCGAGGCCCTGGATACCGTGCGGCTGCTGATCTTCGGCGGTGAGGCTTGCCCGCTGGAACTCACCAAGCATTTGGTCCGTCCGGGTCGAGAGGTCTGGAACACTTACGGCCCCACGGAAACCACCGTCATCGCCTCCGGGGCCATCCTGACGGGTGAGGATCCCGTGCGGATCGGCCTTCCCGTTCCGGGGTGGGAACTCACGGTGGTGGATTCCGAGGGTCAGCCGGTGGCCTGGGGCGAAACCGGTGAACTGATCGTGGGCGGCGTCGGCCTGGGTCGCTATCTGGACCCCGCCAAGGACGCGGAAATGTACGCGCCGCTGCCCGCCCTGGGGTGGGAACGTGCCTACCGCACGGGTGACGTGGTCCGCGCGGACCAAGAAGGTCTCGTTTTCGCGGGACGCGCCGATGACCAGGTCAAGGTTTCCGGGCGTCGACTTGAGCTCGGCGAGATCGACGACCACATGTCTCGGGTACCCGGGGTGCGCGCCGGTGCGTGCGCCGTGCACTCCACTCCGGGCGGCAGCAGCGTGATCGCGGGCTACCTGGTCGCCGAATCAGAAGGCTCCGTGGACCTCGCACAGGCGCGTGTCTGGTTGTCCGAACGGTTGCCGGGGCAGCTCGTGCCCGCGCTGTGCCTGATGGACGAACTACCGCTCAAGACCTCGGGAAAGGTGGACCGCAAGGCGCTGCCGTGGCCCCTGCCGAACTCGGGCGGGGACGGAGAGCCGGACCTCGACCCGGATCTGGAGTGGCTCGCGGAGCTGTGGGCGGACCAATTGGGTCCCTTGCCGTTCACCGCGGACAGTGATTTCTTTGCCCTGGGCGGGAGCTCTGTGGGTGTGGCCCGGTTGGTGTCGGCGTTGCGGCAGAGCCACCCGGACACCGAGATTGCCCGCATCTATGCGGACCCGACCCTGCGCGGGATGGCCACCTACCTGGAGACTTTGGAGGCGTCGACCGATTCCAAGGTCGATCCGGAACGTATGCCGGGGTGGACCGGTTGGGTCCAGGGCGCTTTCCTGGTGGGGCTCTGCATTCTCAACGGCTTGCGCTACGTGATGGGCTCGCTGATCGTGGTGTGGGTGCTCTCCGTGGTGGTGGACGCGGCCTGGGTGCCGCAGCCTCCGTTCTGGCCGTTGTTCCTGGGCTGGCTCGTGATGTTCTCACTGCCGGGGCGGGTCCTCCTCGGTGCCGCCGCCATACGAATCCTGAATGCGGGGCTGAAGCCGGGGCATTATCCGCGTGGTGGCTGGACCCATCTGCGCATCTGGGCCGCGGAACGACTCGTGGTCTTCAACAAGTACGAGCTGTTGCTGGGCACGCCCATGGCCCGCACGCTGCATCGGCTCTTCGGCAACACCGTGGGCCACAGGGCCAGCCTCAATGCCCTACCGCCCGTGACGGGCCTGGTCATCATCGGCGAGAACGCCTCGCTGGAACAGGAAACGGACATCGCCGGTTACTGGCTGGACAACGACACCCTCCACGTGGGAGCCATCGAGATTGGTGCCCACGCCCGCCTGGGGACACGAACACTCGTGGACCCCGGCAGCCGTGTGGGCGCATGGGCCGAGATTTCCCCCGGTTCCCACGTGAGCGGAACGGTTCCTGACGGTGAACTGTGGGGCGGATCGCCCCTGGAGCACCTGGGGGTGGCCGGGCAGACCTGGCCGGCGGTGGCCCCGCAGGAGGTTCCCGGACTGGGTGCGTGGGGTAAGTTCCAAGCTCACCTGGCGTATTCGGGCGGCGTAGCGCTGATCTCTCTGCTGCCGCTTCTGGCAATCATCCCGGGGTCAGTGCTGGCCCTCGTCAACATCATTTTCACGGAGCGCTACGAAGAGGTCTTCTCCTTTCTCGCACTCTGGGTTCCTGTCTTCACGGTGCTGACGGCGGCCACCTGGTTGTTGCTCGTGGCCGGCTGCATCCGGTTCGTGGCGGACATGATCACTCCGGGCTACTTCCCGCACACCGGCAAGGTCGCGTGGGCCACGTGGTTCACGGAGATGTTGCTGCAGCGGACTCTGATCTCCACCTATCCCATCTACGCCTCCTGCGTGACCCCGTGGTTCATGCGGCTGCTGGGCGTGCGGGTCGGACGCAACGTGGAGATCTCCACCATGGAATCGATTCCGCATCTCACCTCGTTGAAGGACGGTTCGTTCCTTGCGGACCATTCCCTGGTGGCTTCGCATCGTTCCGGCTTCGGATGGTTGAACGTGGGCACCTCGGTGATTGGTGAGCGGACGTTCGTGGGCAACTCCGCGATCGTCGGGCCGGACCGAGACCTGCCCAACGACGTGCTAGTGGCCGTTCTGAGTTCGGCTCCCCACCGAGCCCCGGCCGGGTCCTCGTGGCTCGGGCGCAATGCCGAGCCGATCGCGCGTGCCCAGGCCGACGCCGCCGCCGACGTGACGTTCCAGCCACCACACCGACTCAAGGCCGCCCGGGCATTCGTGGAGCTGTTCCGCGTGGTGCCCGCCATGGTGTCCGCGTGGATCGATCTGCTGATCGTGTTCACCCTGACGAGCATTTTCATGACCCACGGGCAGGGGCTGAGCGGTGTGCTCTATACCTTCCTCTGGTCCGGACCGGTGCTGATCGTCGCCAGTACCCTGGCGTGCCTGGTTCCCGTGGTGGTCAAGTGGTCGCTCATGGGTCGCTTCCGCGCGGGGGAACGTCCGCTGTTCAGTTCCTTCGTGTGGCGCAATGAGCTGGCAGACGTCTTTGCCGAGTCGCTGGCCGTGCCGTCACTGATTCGCCTGAGCATCGGTTCGCCCATGTTCAACATGTGGACCCGACTCATGGGCGCCAAGATCGGCCGCAGCGTCTGGTGCGAGACCTGGTGGCTGCCCGAATTCGACCTGGTCGAACTGGAGGACCGGGTGTCCGTGAACCGAGGCACCGTGTTGCAGACACATCTGTTCCACGATCGGATCATGCGCTTGGAACCCGTGACCATGAAACAGGGTTCCACCCTGGGACCGAACAGCTTTGTGCTCCCCGGTGCCACGATCGAAGACCGCTCCACCGTGGGGCCGGGATCGCTGGTCATGCGTCAGGAGACCGTTCCGGGTGATGGCAACTGGGGTGGCAATCCCATTCAGCACCTCGAACCGGGAGACCAGGCGATCAGCTGTCAGGTGAACCCGGGCCCGCCCGTGACGGGCCAACCCGTACCCATTTATGACGCATCGAACATCCGCATGGCACCGTGGGCAGGTCCCGCGAACACCACACTTGCGGCACACAGCGCAGACACGCAGGAGGCCGTGAAATGAGCGAGCAATCAGCAAAAGTTGTGGTTGAGGGGTACCTACCCCCGGGGCATCGCCCGGCGCCGGGACCCCGGCCGGAACGCCAGGTATGGACGGGTGAGGGCCAGGACCGTGCCGAACCGGTCACGGAGAATGAGCTGTGGACAGCCCAGACTCCCATCATCACCGCCCCGGCCCCCACTCCCGCGGCGGCACCCCGTCAGGGTGCGGCCATTCGCAATGTGCCCAGCGCGGACGGCCGGCGCACGAGTCGCCGTATCGTGGGCGTGGATGTGGCGCGCGGGTTCGCGCTGCTGGGAATGGTTGCGGTGCATACCCTGCCCGCAACCGCGGACGCCGCCGGCAACCCGACCTGGACGTGGAGCCTGTTCGGCGGCAACGCGGCGGCTTTGTTCGCAGTCCTGGCCGGAGTGAGCCTGGCGTTCCTGACCGGCGGCCGCAACCCGCGCCGTGGCCGGGACGCCGCCCGGTCACGCGTGTCCCTGGTTGTGCGGGCAATGCTGTTGTTCGGTGTGGGATTGTCCCTGAACTTCCTGGCGATCCCGGCCTACAACATCCTGATCTACTACGGCCTGATGTTCCTGCTTGCGATCCCGTTCACCATGCTGTCCGTCCGGTGGCTGCTGGTCTCCGCCGTGACGTTCGCGGTGGGCTCGCCGTTCCTCATGCAGTGGTCGCTGGATCACATTCCGGCCCACGTGCACGCCAATCCGGACGCGCTGGACTTGGTGACCGAACCGACCACGGTGCTCGCGGAGTTGTTCCTGACCGGTACGTATCCGGCGCTGCCGTGGATGGCCTTCATCTGCCTGGGCATGGCCCTGGGCCGAATGCCTTTGACGCGGGATCGCATCCAGGTTCTGCTGGTGGTCATTGGTGCGGTCGTGGCGGCGGTCGGCAAGGGCATTTCCTTGCTGATGCTGTACCGGTTCGACTTGGAGTATGCGCTGATCGAAGCTACGCCCTGGCTCACGAGCGAGGACGTGTGGACCGCGCAGGTCTACGGCCCCGACCCTCAGCTACCCACCACCACGTGGCAGTGGCTGTTGTTGTCCGGGCCGCACACCAACACGCCTTTCGCTCTCATCGGCGCGGCGGGGCTCGCCATGGTCGCACTCGGCGCGTTCCTGATTGCGAGCAGGGCGATCGGCCGGTGGTTCACTCCGCTGGCCGCGTTGGGGTCCATGACGCTCACCCTTTACGCGGCGCACCTGGTGTTCCTCACGTTCGTGGACGTGAGCCCCATGCCGTGGTTCTGGTACCTCGTGCAGATGGCCGTCGCGGCACTCGTAGCGACCGCCTGGCAGCAGGCTCTGGGTAGCGGTCCTCTGGAACGCGTGGTCACCCGGGCATCCAAGGCCGTCGGGCTGGCGGTCGTCCGGAAACCCGAGGACTCTTAGCCGCCCACCGTCAGCTCGCGGATTCCCTCGGGATCCTCGAGCCACGCGACGGCCACATGCAGCCGAGAACCGCGCCGGGTGCGCACTCCCATGACGATCAGTCCGTCGGAGTGGCGCACCCGGGGCGCTGCCCCCACACTCACGGTCGACGGGTCAATGGACAGGCCCGTGCCACGGGCCTTCAGGAGCGCTTCGAGTCGCACCCACGCGTCGGTCACCGCGCGGGGACGACGTCGCTCCGGCTCGTTTGCTAGGCGCGCTCGGTCCGCGGCGTGCAGCACCCGCAGCAACGAATCAGCTTGGGCCGGTGATTGCCGCCGTTCCACGTCGACTCCCACGGCGCGATTCCCGATCAGGACCGCGACGTAGCCGGGAGTTCGGGCGAGTGAATAGTGGACCCTCCGCGCGCCGGCGCCGCCCTCACCGGTACGGGGTCGCGCGGGAGCCGGGGCACCGCCCGCGGAATCCCGGGGCAGGTCCACAGCCTCGGGTTCACAGCCCAAACGGAGAGCCAGCAGCCGGCGCAGAATCACCCGAGATTCCAGGAACTCACGGCGAGCAGTCTCGTCTCGCAGGTCCTGGGCGCGAGTCAGTTCGGATTCGGAAAGCCACCCCACCGCCTGTGAGGCCCAACGGCTCACGTCGCGTAGCTCCACGAGGTGTAGTTTCAGGTCCGGCGGGGTGTTCCGCAATCGCCGACGCCACTCGGCCCAGTCTGGTTCCTCACGGCCACTCCAGCGCCTCGTAGCGAGGGTCATCGTTCAGGGGCTGAAGGACTCGAGCCCGGTTCACGTAACGCTTGGTGCAGTAATTCGGCCTGCTCGAAGAGCGCATGGTGTCCGCCGTGCAAGCGGAGCGTGCCCACAGGGGCGGTGGTGAAATGGCTCCAGGAATCGACGTCCTGTGCCGGAGCGGTGGCGTCTCCGTCTGCGGTCACCGTCAGCAGGGGGGTATTCAACAGGGGTGGTTCCCGGTCATGACCGAGAGAAGCGGTCAGGTCGGCACGCAGTGGGTCCAGCACCATGGAGCGCATCACGGGGTCTTCCAGTAGTTCCGGGGGAGTGCCACCCAGATCTATGAGCCATGCCACGAGGGCTTGGTCGTCGCGCAAGGCCTCGGAGAGCTCCGGGCTGGGGTCAGGCGGTGGGACTTTCGCCGAAACTACTAAGCGGCGAATCCGCCCCGGGCGATCGCGTTCCATGCGGGCCACGAACTCCGCCCCCAGCAGCGCACCAAAAGAGTGCCCCAGGACATCGGTGGGCAGGTCATCGGCATCGAGGGTGGGTAGCAGCGCTTCGACGGCTTCCTGTACCGCCTCTTCCACGGACGATGCCGCCGGTTCCGCCATGCGGGCCTCACGACCGGGCCGCCGGTGGGCCAGGACTTCGGCGTCGTCGGCGGCTAGTGAACGCCCCGTCAACCCGCCCGCACCAGCGTGGGGAAAGAAGACGAGTCGGCGCTGTGGGTGACTGCCGGGAGTCACCCAGCGGGCCAGAACATTGTGGGTAGCCATACTCGGCACGCTAGCACCGTGCCGAGCTGAACACACCGGGGGTGTGTTGTCCCGTTGGCGGAGGGAGGTGACAACCACGGAGATGACGACCGAGCGAACGTCACTCAAGAGGTTGTGATGACCTGGCTGACGTGTCGCCTTGGGCTGGACGGTGCCGGCTGAGTGGGATGTCCAACACGGAAGGTGAACAGCGCATGCCAACCCGGATCGTGGATGAGCTCATCCAGGGCATCACCGTACTGCGGTTCCAAGCCGAGCTGGTCCTCTCGATCCGCGCGTTCATGGAGTTGGTTCATCGGCTGGGCTGCCAGTTCGTTGGCAGCGATCCAGAGGTGCATTCGCTGCCAGATTCGCCCGGTTCGTAGACGTTCGGCGCGGTCCCGGTCGTTGCGAACCGCAAGGATTCCGAAGGCCCCGGCAGTATTGGCCTGCTCATGTATGGAGGCTATCCACGCCCGTCCGGACTCCTCGGCGCTGGGGTCAGGCAGCATCTTGGCTGCGACAACGGTGGGAGCTTCCAGGCCCATGGTGTCCAGCGTCAATCCGTCCCGGTGTTCCTCGATCGAGTTGCGGTCTTGACGCAGCCAGCGCAGGCCGTTGTCGTAGGACTGTTCCGTGTCGGCGTTGATGGCTTCGGCGGCACCGGCGAGCAACTCATGCATACTGTCTCGTTCGGTCTTCGAAGTGAACCAGACAATCTGTACAGCCTGCTCGTCATTGAGCCTCTCGAGGGAGGTGAAGGCTGATAGGGGCAACGTCTGAGACGTATCGAAGGGATGTCGGTTGGTATGCCGGTGTGGGATCGCGGCGTAGAGCGATGAGGCCACTGACGGACCGGGGAACAGCGTAACCGAGGCGACGTGGGCCGGATCTTCGGTGCGGGGTGACAACGAAAGCCGGTGTTCGTAACCGTTGGCGCCAGCAGCCAGCAGGAGGTTTTCCAAAGCACCGCCGAGTTCGATATGCATCTCGCGTCCAAAAGGATCAAGGGTTCCGAGATGTCTGGTCCCGTCTTCCAACAGATCGATCCGGGTGTCTTCCATGCGGAACAACCAGGGTTGGGCGTTGTGCGCGTTGGACGCGAGAATGGCCGCCGAGACCAGGGCCGCGAGGTCGCCGCGCTCGTGCGCTTGCCAATCGGTCCACGGATCGAAAGCGGGGCCACGCGCGGGGTCTATGACTCCGCGAGACTCTGCACGCCAGGCCCCACCCAGTGCGGCAAGGCCAAGAACAGCACTTGCTCCCTTTAGCACGGTGCGGCGACCAACTCGAGATGGTTGAGTATGCGAGCTCATGGCAACGTTTCCTCAAGAGCGTTGTAGCACGAGTGTGCTGACTCAACTAAATTAGCACGACTGTGCTACATGGGGAAGATGCCCAAGCGCATGGAAACAATCGCCCGCAGTAAATCGTGTCCTCAGTGATCGGGGTGTGCCGTCAACGACGAGTACGCATGCGTCAACAGCCCCTTCAGTCCACCGTCCTGCATCGCGCGGCGCTGGCGTTCGGCCCCGGTTCCGTGCGAGAGCATCCGGTCCAGGCCGCGCCGGACGACCGCCTCGTCCTCGGGTCCTTCGAAGTAGGGCTGGAGCCGTTCGAGCGTTTCATGAATCAGATCCGCCGCGGGTTTCTGGGTGCTCGTGGTGGGATCCAACAGGGAGCCTGACAGCCCGAACTTCGCCGACTGCCACACGGCAATCTCCAATACTTCGGGTTGGATCTGCGTGACCACCGGAGTATCGAGGGCCATGCGCGATAAGGCGCGAATGAACAGCGCGATGACCACGGCGTCGTCGGCTTCGAGCTGCACGTCGCAGGCCCTGATTTCGATGGTGCCGTGCGCGAACGAAATGCGGGTGAGCCAGGCGAGAGTGCTGGGGCTCTCGACCACTTCGAAGTGCAGGAGCGCATCCAACCGGGCCTGGTAATCGGCCAGATTCTCGTACTGCGGCGGGATGCCATTGGCCATCCATCGGCGGTAATGAATGGACCGCCACGAGGCGAATCCACTGTCGGCGCCACGCCACATGGGCGAATTGGCACCCAGGGCAACCACTAGCGGCAGCCAGGGGCGCAGACCGTTGAGGACTCGGACACCATCTTCGAGGGAGTCCAAACCGATGTGGACGTGCATGCCATTGAGGTACTGATCGGCGGCAATCGCCGGAGTCATTCCCGCCAGCTGGTGATAGCGCTCGCCGGGGGTGATCTGGGCGGCAGCCAGGGCGATGTCGGGCGCGGTACCCACCGCGGCGGCGTCGAACCCCATGGATCCGGTGACCGAGGCGAGTTCGCGGCGGAAACTCAGCAGGGAGTCCAGTGCCATGGCGGCGTCGCTGTAGATGGGGGAGGTGTGCTCGAGCTGGCACGTGAGCCATTCCGGCGTGGCCTTGCCGCCGCCAGCGGTAATCTCCAGCAACGCTTCCGCCTGTTGTGGTGCGGGCGTTGCGGGTAGTTGCGTCTCGCGGTCAATGAGGAGGAATTCCTCCTCGATACCAAATGTGGTCACGACTCGTAGCCCCACAATCTCCCGATAGCGGGCTTATCCATGGATGAATGATCGTTCCACATCCTAGCGCCTCGCCATCAGCCCACTGATGGAATATTACTCCGCGTCATGATCATAACCTCTTGTATCTACAACCAACTGGTTGTAGATTTGCGGTATGAGCCAAATCACCGAGGAGCGAACCGACAGTTTATTCCATGCACTTGCGGACCGGACGCGACGCGACATCCTGCGTCGAGTGCTCTCCGAGGGGCAGTCGATTTCGGCCCTGGCCGCGAACTACGACATGTCGTTCGCAGCCGTACAGAAACACGTTGCCGTACTGGAGCGCTCCGGACTGCTGGTCAAACAGCGTCGAGGTCGCGAACAGCACGCACGCGGTGACGTGGAGGCCGTACGATCCGTGGCAATTCTGCTCGACGAGCTTGAGCAAGTGTGGCGAGACCGCATCGACCGCGTCGACGAACTCCTGAAGGACAGTTGAGATGCCAGTCATCGAGGTCACCAAAAACGAAGAAGCGCATTCGATCACGATCATCGCGGAATTCTCCGCAACCTAGGAGCGACTGTGGGAACTGTATGCGGATCCCCGCCAGCTCGAGAAAGTATTCGGACCACCCACTTATCCGGCCACGTTCGTGGAACACGAACTGACGGAGGGAAGTTCTAGCAAGTACTACATGACGAGCCCCGAAGGGGAGAAGTACTGCGGCCTGTGGCGCATCACCAGCGTGAACCGGCCGAACCAATTCACGTTCCAGGACTACTTCGCGAACGAGAACTTTGAACCGGCCGAAGGACTACCCGCGTCCGAGTGCAGCTATTCGTTCGAATCGAACGACCAGAACGTGCGCGCCACGTACGTCTCGGTGTTCGCTTCTGCCGAGGCTTTGCAAGAGGTACTGGATATGGGCATGGAGGAGGGATCGGTATCGTCGATCAATCAGATCGACGCATTCCTGGTCTCCTGACCGTCCAGTTCAAAGGAACGACATCCAGATGCGCGTCACCCACCAGCTGCCCAACATCTTCACCGCGGTGAGGCTTGCCGCAACCGTTCCGTTGGTCCGTCACATTCGAGGTGGGCGGACCGGTTTGGCAACCTCGGTGGGTGTTGCGCTCTGGGCCGCCACCGACTGGGTCGACGGCGCTCTGGCGCGACGTATGCATTGGGAATCGAAGGTCGGTCAGGCCTTGGATCCGTTGGCTGATCGGGCGGGAATTTCGGCGATCGCGTGGACTCTAGCGAGCGTGGGCGAAATCCCGCGGCGGGTCCCGATCACAGTGCTCGTCGTGGACGTTGCCAACGTCTTACTGACGTCGAAGGCCGCCTACCGCGGTCATCTCAGCGTGTCGTACCTGGGTAAGGTGCGGAGCGCGATCCTCTTCGTGGCGTTGGTGATGGCCGCATCGGGTCCGAGGAAGCGAGGCCGGTTGGGGAGGCTGCCGCATGCTCTGGCCGACCTGGGAGCGGTCCTGCACATAGCAGTCGGTGTCGGATATATCCGAACGGCACACAAGGGAGACGGTCGGGGCCACTGGACCCATTGACTCATTATCACGGGAGGTCATACTTGTAAATAGGGGTTCAACTCGGATCTCTTCGGCCCCATTGGAGGGCATCATGACCAAAGCAGCCATCACACTCACCACAGGCCTCGAAGACGCGGAGAAGGTGACGGTGGCTTTCCTGGTCGCCGTCGGTGCCGCAGAATCCGGCCGAGACACGCTCATTTTTCTGACCAAAGAATCGGTCCGCTTGGCCGTCACCGGTTTCACCAAGGGCACTGCCTGCGAAGGGTGCCCACCACTGCCCGACCTCATGGATCGTTTCGCCCACGCCGGCGGGCACTACATCGCGTGCGGGATCTGCGTGAAAGCCAAGGGCGTTGATCCGGATTCACTCGTCGACAACGCAGAAGTCGCCGGAACCGTCCAACTGTGGGAATGGATCGGAGATGATTGCACTGCCACGTTCAGCTTCTGAGCGGACTGTTCCTGTGGAGTCCCGCCCCGCGATCTGCGGTGCGGGACTCGTCCATTGAGGGGGCACCTACGCTTGATGCATGGGCGCGTGGGAAACCGAAACGGGTGTATTGAAGCTGCCGGACGGGCGAGTTGTGCGCGGGACCGGAGTGCGGTGTCGTCGGCGTGGCGCGAGCGCACCGGAATTCGCGATCTATCTGCTGGGGAAGGACCCCCGCATCGAAGCGTGGCCGTATCGCTGGACCAAGTGGCCCGAGTTCCGCACGCCCGCCAACACATTCAACGCAGTGGCTGCACTGAGCGAAGCCCACGAACGGGCCATGACCGAGCGCGTGGAGATCGCGTGTAGCGGCGGGGTGGGTCGCACGGGCACGGCCATAGCCCTGCTCGCCGTCATGAGCGGGGTGGCCGCCGACGACGCTCTGGCATGGGCCCGCGCGCACTATCACCCGCGCGCCGTGGAGACTCGCGGTCAGAAGCGATGGCTCAGGGACGCCGCGAGGTCGGTGCACGGCGGATGAATGGTCTTGCTCGACGCCTCATCGTTGCCCTACCCGTTCTTCTGGGGGCGTTGTTGGTCGCCTGGTCTCTGACCCCGAACCCGCTGGATGCGGTGGTGTGTTTCCTCGTGGCCGGGGTTGGCGCAATCCGCAGTCTGTTGCGTCGCGATTCATGGACCCGCGCGGACGACTTGACCACACTCCGGCTTGGAGTCATCGTGATCGTCACAGCCTTGTTCTTGGGGCACGACGGTCCGGGGTTCACCTGGACCGCCGTGGTGCTGGGAGCAACGGCCCTGGCCATGGACGGCCTGGACGGGAAAATCGCCCGTAGCACCGGGAGCACTCGGGCCGGTGCACTGTACGACGAGGCCGTGGACGCTTTGTTCATCCTCATTCTGTCCATGGGACTCGTTCCCCTGTGGGGTCCCTGGTGTTTGATCCCGGGGCTGATGTACTACGCATTCCACCTGATGAGTGCGTTCCGGCCGACTTGGCGGAGACAGCTTCCGAAATCTCTGAGCCGCAGGGTCATTGCGGCAGCCCAGGGCATTCTCCTGCTCGCCGCCGGTACGCCGATCGCGGTGGCCATCCCGGCCTTCGGGGTGCTGTGCGTCGCCGCCGCGGTGGTGTCGGTGCTGTATTCGTTCGGGCGGGACATCCTGTGGCTGGAACGCCGCCGAGCGGCGTCGTGAGCCTGAAACGGCTGGGCGACACAGCCGCGCCCGTGAATTATCCCGTGGCCCGTCCGGCAGCGTGCTGACCATAGACTGAAACGCATGCAACAGTCAGAACAGGATCACGCTCTTCTGCTCGAGTCTCGAACGGTGCTGCCGACCGATCATGGCGTTTTCACCACGTGCGCCTACACCTTCGGGGATGTCACACACGTGGCCATGCTGATGGGCGATCCAGCTCGGGCCGAGGCACCGATCGTGCGGATGCACAGTGAATGCCTCACCGGTGACACCCTTGGCTCCCACCGCTGCGACTGCGGAGACCAGTTGGAAGCTGCGCTGCAGGCCATTGCCGCCGAGGGCACGGGCATCCTGTTGTACCTGCGAGGTCATGAGGGTCGTGGGATCGGGCTGGCGGCCAAGCTCCGCGCGTACGCCCTACAGGATGAGGGCATGGACACGGTGGACGCCAACCGGGCGTTGGGTCTGCCGGATGACGCCCGGGATTATACCGCCGCCGCCGAGATGCTGCGCGACCTGGGGACTTCAACGGTTCGGTTGTTGTCCTCCAACCCGGCCAAGGCGGAGGCCCTGACCAGCCTGGGTATTACGGTGGCGGACCGCGTGGTGCTGCCGGTGCTGGACCGGCCCGAGAACTCTCACTACTTGCAGACCAAGCGGCAGCGTATGCGCCATGATCCACTGGCGGGTCGCGTGGCAGTCGAGGACGATACCTTCCCCGTGTACCGGACCCTTGCTGAGCATTCGGAGGTCATCGCACAGCTGGCTCAGAGCGCGGACGGTTTCATCGCGGCTCGTGGCGGGGACGCGGAATTCGTTTCCGGCGAGGCGGATCGCACCCACCTGCATCATCTCCGTGCGGCCGTGGACGCGGTGCTCGTGGGAGCCACCACGGTCACTCGTGACGATCCTCAGCTCACGGTCCGAGCGGTCGAGGGCGAGAATCCCGTGCGCGTTCTGCTGGACCCCCGCTCCCGGATTCCGGTGACCAGCCGCGTGCTGCAATCCCCTGACGCACGAACCCTATGGTTGGTCGGTCAGAACGTTGAGGTACCTTCCGGGTTCGGCGAGCATGTGGAGATCGTGCGGCTTCCCGCGGGCGCGACCCAGGCATCGGGCCCGCAGACGCAGAGCGAGGGTGACGGTGCCACGGGCACCTCGGTGGATCCGGCGGCGGTTCTGCGCGTGGTGCGTGAGCACGTGAGTGGGTCGATCCTGGTGGAGGGCGGCGGCAAGTCGGTCTCCGCGTTCCTGTCGGCAGGGCTGCTGGACCGGCTGTTCCTGACGGTTGCACCGGTGTTGATCGGCGACGGTGTTCCCGGTGTGCGCTTCGAAGGGTCGGCCGTGATGGGTGAGGCGCTGCGCGCACCGTTCCGCCGCTACACGTTCGAGGACGATGTCTGCACCGAGTTCGTGCTCAGCGAGGCAGCGAGAGAGCACGACGCCACGTACCCCAGGCCAGGACAGCCGCACCGGGGAGCGTAGACACCACGGTGAGCAGGCCGTACCCGGTGGCGGCGGTCACCGCCTGATCCGCGGGAGCTCCCAAGGCAGGGGCCAGTGCACCGACCGAGAACTCTCGAACTCCCCAGCCTCCGACTCCCACCGGAAGACTCATGGACGCCAATCCCACGGTCGCAACCGGTGCATGATTCGGCCCGCCCAATTGGGCCATGGCCAGCAGGAAGAGTGCAATGAGGGTGACCACACTCAGCGCCGAGGAACTCCACACGATGACTTGGTCACGGGCCGGCACCCCGCGCAGGCACACGATCGCAGTGGCGAGAAACACCGTGGCGGCAACCGCGGCGATAACGGCCACCGACCAAAGCGCTCCGCCCGTCTCGGCGCTCGCGGCCAGCACGATGGCGGTGGCGATGAACAGACAAGCGGTGGCGCTGAGCCGTTCTGCACCCACGGCCAGCAGGGGAGACCACCAACGCCGTCGCCCCCGATTGCGGTACACGGCCACCCGGGCGGCGTCCCCACCCAGTCCGCCGGGTAGGAGCATGTTGCCGAAAGCTGAGGCGTAGCAGTCGGCCCAGGCCCGGCGGAAACCGAGCGTGATCTGCTGCTGTGACGCCAAGACCTTCCAGCGGATCGCCTGGGTCAGAGCCACGATCAATCCGGCGAGCAGCGCCGCGGCAATGCTCAGTGGGGAAAACACCTGACCACCGGCCAACAGTGCCTGGGTCCCGACTGCGCGCGCCGTGAGCCACAGCAGCACAACGGTGACCGCGATCATCGCGGTCCGCCGCACCCAGGGTTTCTTCACGGAATCAACCGCCCTTGCGCGAGTCCACCAGCACGTCGAGATGGTCCACGGTCACGTTCAGGTTCTCTGCAACCTGCCTGTTCCTGGTCTCCAACCAGTCCATGGCCTCAGCCTCGGAATCCGGCTCGGCTTCGATGACGGCCGCCACTCGTTCGGTCAGAAACCGCCGGATGAATTCGGCATCTTGGGGCCCACTCAACTGCCAGGGAGTGTTGCCGTGGGCTGTAGGGACCCCACGTTCTCGTGCGGTACGCAGCATGACGTGGCCGCCGTCCGCACCCAGCTTGCCGTCCCATCGCTGATGGGCGGCGAAGGCCTGGGCCAGCCACTCATCCCGGGGGTCGGGCGGGGTCAGGTGCCAGTCCGCGGTGATGCTCAACAAGAACAATCCCAGACCCTTGTAGGTGTCCAGTGTGGTGAGGATGGCGTCCACATCGTCCTGAGTGAGCACGTCCAAGACCGCGCTGCAGGTGAGGAACAGGGAGCCCGGCGCGGGATGCCCCGGTAGGTATTCACCCAGGGCAGTTGGCAGCTCAGACAACCGGGTCACGATGGTGTCGGCCTCCCCAACGTGCTGCGTTGCGATCTCCAGCGACGGTTCATGAGCATCCACGAGCAGCCACTGAATAGTGCGACCGGGCAGCCGAGGCGTGAGATGCTCGCGGAACCAGGCCGCTGACTTTCCGGTGCCGGCCCCGAGATCCACAATCGTCAGCCGACTCTGCCCGCTGGGGTCCGCGTCCAACAAGGCCTGCGCGGCACGGTCCAGTAGCGGCAGGGACTGTTGTCGAGCGGTGTCGTCGAAAGGAACGCGAGCTTCGAGCCAATCCTGGGCGGCTCCGATCATGTCGGGTTCCTTTCCGTGGCGATGTCGGCTGTGGCGGGGGCTTCACACGAAGCCACAGCGGCGAGCACCGTGCGGGCGGTGTCTCCCCAGGTGCGTAGCCCTGGTCGGAGCCTCGCGGCCTCATCGCGCAATGACCCGCGGTACTCGACGTCCGTCAGCCACCGAGTCAGAGCCGCTCCCCACTGGTTTTCCACCAGGGAAAGGGTGAATCCCGCTGCGAGTGCTTCTTCAGCTCCCGTCCCGGCAGATACCAGAGCGGGGATCGCAGCCGACGCCGCCTCCGTAATGACCATCCCGTAGGTCTCGCGATGCGAGGGCAGCAGCAGAAGATCCGACGCGGCCAAGAGATCGTCGATGGCTTGCGAATCTAGTTCACCCGCCATGGTCACGCTGCCCGACGGGAGCTGCACACACGCACGACGCAATTGCTCCGCATATTCCGGATCGGTCGGGGGTCCCGCAAACGTGCAGTGCCACCCGGTTACACCGGCCTCCGAGAGCGCGGCGAGCACGCGCGCGAGGAACAGCTGGTTCTTGTTCTCCTCCACGGCACCGATACAGACCAGGTGCAATCCGGCCGCGGTCCCCGCGGCCGGCTGGCGCGCTCTCACGCCGGGCACTGCTGCGATGGCCTCCAGACCATACAGATCACGCACCTGATCGGCGGCGTGGCGGCTGGTCGTGACGACGGCGCTCGCAGCTGCCAGATTCGCGCGCTCGCGGTCCAATGCGGCCGGGTCAGCGGCGGCCAGGGGAGCGTGGACGAGTTGGATGACCGGTACTGCCAGATCGAGGGGTTCCTTCAGACTGCAGCCGATCAGGCCATCCACGATGATCGGCTCATCGAACTGCGCGGCGAGGTGACGCAGAGCGGCGTCGTCTTGGGCGGACGGATCCGGCCACGCCCCGGGAAGGGCGTGGCGCATGATGGCACCGTCTGCGGCGTCGGCCACGGCGCGGTTGTAGCGGAGGCCGCCGCTGACGCGTCCGAGATCCGGCTCGATCAGTATTGTCACGGGCGCTCTGGCACGGTATAGGCGACCTTGGCGCGGGGATTCTCGGTGAGGGTCACGGTGATTCCGACGTCCGGCTGATCGCTCAGGGAGTCCGCGAGCCGTTGCCCGATGTAGTGCGCAGTGGCCTCGGTGGTGGAGAGCTTGCCCGCGAAATCGGGGTGCTCGTCCAGGTTGGCGTAGCGCAGCGGGGACAGTGCGTCGTCGAGCATCTCCATGGCCTGGCCGATGTCCAGGACCACCGCGTGTTCGTCCAGCTCGGCGCGGGTGAACGTGGCCTCCACCGTGAGGGTGGCGCCGTGCATTCCCTGAGCCGGGCCGAAGAACTCGTCGGGCAGGCTGTGGGCGATCATCACGTGGTCATTGACGGTGAGGCTGTGCATGGTTCTCCTGCTCGGGTGGATGGGGCTGGTCAGTGCGTGGGTGTCTGCGGGGCGTCAGTAGGTCAGGATGTGGCAGAGGGTGGTGCGGGCCAGGTCGGTGTCTCCGGTGATCTCGTCCATGACCTCGGGAAGTTCTTGGTGTGGGGATTGGCCGGTCAATAGCGCGTCGAAGCGCTCATCGCGCAGGGTGCGTAGCGCGGTCTGTAGTCGCTCGGCTCTGGTGCGGCGGGCGCGGCGTCCCTCGGCTACCTGACCCACCTGACTGGCCACGATGGACAGCCGACGAGCGTGGAAATCTGCACCCAGGGGGACCGAGGGCGCGCGGGAACCGAACCACGAGGCCTCGACCACCGTGCCGTCGTCACCGGCGATCTCCAGGGCACGGGCCAGACCGGGCTCGGTGCCGGAGGTGTGGATGACGATGTCGTTGTCCGGGGATGCCTCACTGGGATCCACCGCCGTGAGTCCCAGGGAGGTCAGTAGCTGGCGGCGGTCCGGGTTGGTTTCCAGGATCTCGAGCCGATCCAGCGCCATTCCGGAAGCGAGTAGCGCCGTGGAGGTGCCGATCATTCCGGCACCGATGATGGCAACCCGGTCCGCAATGCGCGGGGGCTCCTGCCAGAGAATGTTGAGTCCGGTTTCGGCGGCCCCGGCGAGTAGCGCGCGGTGGTCGGGCACGTCATCGGGAATGCGTTGGACGTCCTCCGTGGTGACCACGTGATGGGTGTGGTGCGGCAGCAGGCCGAACACCCGTGCCCCGAGCCAGTCAGCCGGTCCTTCATCGACAACACCCACGCCCAGGTAGCCATAAGACACGGGGAAGGGGAAGTCACCCAGTTGCTGCGGAGCCCGCATCAGGTGCGCAATGGATTCCGGGACGTTTCCGGTGTGGACCAGGGTCTCCGTCCCGCGAGAAACGGCAGTGGCCACGGTACGGACCCGCAGCTCATGCGCATTGATGTCAGCGTGGGGTTCGGGCACCTCCCGCCACGTGCCCGTGCCTGCTGATTCTGTCCAGTACTGCCAGCCCATGGATTCCACCCTATCTTCAGGGGGAGCGGCGACAGGTCCGTGTGAAGACGCACGAAGATCAAGACTGCCCCGGTGTCGCCCTGACGTAGGGAAATATAGCCGCTTCTTACCCCCAAGTAAGTTGCAGATTCTCGGAAGGCACACGCTAACCCTCCCTCAAGGGTCACCAACTATGGGGTAGCGTGACCAGGGTCCAGTCCGGAATGATTGATTTGAATACTTTGGGTTGAAGATCTAAACAGTCTCAATGACATGGCGCATAACTACATGGGTTGAGGGTTGAACGGCCGCTGCGGCATTGGTTACAACGGCTCAGCTGGTCCTGACATGGGGGTGTCCTTTTTGACAATTGATTCGACATTGAACGGCGACTGGTCCATCGATCCGTCGCACTCGCGTTTCGGGTTCTCCACCCGCCACGCGATGGTGACTCGTGTGCGCGGTGCTTTCAACGAGGTTGAAGGTCACGCTCACCTGGACACCGGCGACTGGGACAACTCCACGGTGGAGGTCCGGCTCAAGGTCCAGAGCGTTGACACTCGCAACAACCAGCGTGACCAACACCTGCGCAGCCCCGACTTCTTCGATGCGGAAAATCACCCCGAGATCGTCTTCAAGTCCACCGGTTTGGATGAGGTGGACGAGTCGCAGTTCATCATTTCCGGTGACCTGACCATCCGCGGCATCACGCGGCCCATCACCATCCCCATGGAGCTCTTGGGTATCGACACCGACCCCACGGGCGGGCTGCGCGCCGGCCTCGAAGGCGGCCGACGCATCGACCGCAAGGACTGGGGCGTCTCCTGGAACACCCCCTTGGACTCCGGTGGAGTCCTGGTCAGCGACAAGATCAGCCTGGAATTCGAGCTGTCACTGATCAAGGATCAGTAATTCCGCAAGACTTCTCGCTGGGAGCTCCTCGTCCGAACGGGCGGGGAGCTTCTTGCATATCCGGGGCTGATCCAAGTCGGCGGCGTCTGAACGAGTGAACTAGCCTGGATCGAGTGATTCAGTGGTTCGAGCGGCATCAAGTTGCGCTGTATGTGGCGTCTATCGGTGTTGCGGTGATCGTTGGCCTCACAGTGCCTGGAATCGCCGCTCCGGCGGAGACCCTGATCAACCCCGTCCTCGCGCTGCTGTTGTATGCGACCTTCCTGGGCATCCCGTTCACACGGCTGGGTGCTGTAGTACGGGACTGGAAATTTCTTCGCTCTATGCTCTTGCTCAACTTCGTGCTGGCGCCGGTCGTGGTGTTCGGGCTGTCGCGTTTTGTCGCCCATGATCAGGCCTTGCTGGCCGGGGTTCTCTTGGTGCTGCTCTGCCCATGCGTGGACTACGTCATGGTCTTCACGGGCTTGGCCGGTGGCGCCCACGACCGTCTCCTTGCAGCCTCGCCCGTTCTCATGCTCGTGCAGATGCTGCTCCTGCCGGTCTACTTGTGGTTGATGGCCGGTGCGGCTGTGGTCTCGGTCGTGGAGATCGGACCGTTCGTTGAGGCCTTCGTTCTGCTGATCGTGCTGCCGCTCGCAGCCGCAATTCTGACTCAACTGGCAGCACGCACTCGCGTCGGCCGCATTGTGGAGGCCAGCGCAATGGCCGCGATGGTCCCGCTCATGATGCTCACCCTCGCCGTGGTGGTCGCTTCCCAAATCGCTGGGGTCGGCGCGCAGCTAGCAGCCCTGCTGGTGGTGATCCCGTTGTTTGTTGCCTTCGCCGTGATCATGTTCGGTTTGGGCCAGTGGGTGGGACGATGCGGCGGGTACGACGTCGCCGCGAGACGAGCACTCGTCTTCTCGGGTGTCACGCGCAATTCCTTGGTAATCCTGCCCTTGGCTCTTGCGCTGCCCGCCGCCATGGATCTTGCGCCGTTGGTCGTGGTCACTCAGACCCTGGTGGAACTGCTGATCATGGTGGCCATGGTTCGACTGGTGCCCAGATTCAAGCATAGTGGGCTTGCTCATGGTTCTGCATAATCGGTCTAACTAGGATCGGGGTTAAAGTCGGCAGCACCGTATTACAACACTGAACGGAGCACGCACATGAGCTTGGGTCAGCACGTGGGTCAGAAGATTCTGGTGGTCGGGGCCGGTGGCATCGGTACCGCCACGGTGGAGCATCTGGTCACCGAGGACGCGCGTGTGGTCGTCGCGGGCAGGAACGTCCGCATGGATGGGCCTTTCGATGACCCCAAGGACGAACTCGGCATTGTGTTGGGTCACCTCACCGTGGACATCACCGACGACGGCGCCGTGGAGTGGGGCGTCAGCCGCGCCGCGGAAATCCTCGGCGGGCTGGACGCCCTGGTGGTCACGGCGGGTCACCGTCACGAACTTGCGCCCCTGCACGAAACCCAGGCCGGCTGGGCCCGGGAGATCATTGAAACCGAGCTCATCGGCGTGATGTCCCTGGTCCGCCACTCCTTACCGTTCCTTCGCAACGCCGGGAACAAGGGTCGGCGCGCGGGCATCGTGGTCGTCGCCTCGGACAGTGCCAAAGCGGGCTCCATGGGTGACGCGGCATCGTCGGCGGCGCGCTCCGGAGTGCTGGGTATGGTCAAATCCGTGGCTCGCGAGAACGCGGCCGTGCCGCTGACCGTGAATGCCGTGTGCCCGGGGCCCACCGACACCGAGATGTATCGCCAGGCCGCAGAATCCGAGGGGATGACCGGCAAGGTGTTTTCCGGCATGGCCAAGGGCATTCCGGCCCGCAGGCTCGGCCAGCCCGAGGAGATTGCCGCGACCGTGGCCTTCCTGCTCAGCGAAGGCTCGGCCTACATCACCGGACAGGCCCTGTCCGTGAGCGGCGGATTGACCATGTGACCAGCGGCGCTGCCGCTAAGCTGCCCACCATGAGTCACGTGGATCCCCTGGAAGACATCTTTGCGCCGTTCGCGCTGCGCATCTCCTGCGGCCCGCTCAGCATGCGTTTCGTCCGCGACGTCGACGTGCCCGAGATCGCGGCAGCCATCCACGAACACGGCATCTACTCCCCGGACGAGCCCATGCCCTTCATGCGGCGTTGGGCCGAGGCGGGAGACGACCTGGCGGTCAACACGCTGCAGTACTACTACGACGCGTTCGCGTCCTGGTCACCGGAGTCATGGATCCTCTTGCTGCATGTGAGCATGGACGGTCGGTTCGTGGGCATCCAGCACCTCGAAGCAATTCAGGACTTCCGCCAGACTCGCGCGGCCGAGACCGGATCGTGGCTGTTGCGGCACGAGCAGGGTCAGGGCATCGGTACGCTGATGCGCCAGGCTGTTCTGGCGTTCGCGTTCGACGAGTTGGGCGCCCAAGTTCTGGAGTCCGGCGGCATGGTGGGCAACCAAGCATCCCTGGCGGTGTCCCGGAAACTCGGTTACGTGCCCAACGGTTATCGACGCTACGTGCACGCCGACGGCGTGGGGTGGCGCGACGTCGAAATGTACCGGTTGGCCCCGGGAGACCTGGTGCGCGCACCGTACCCCGTGGAGGTCACCGGAGCCGCGGCATTCCGGGCATCGATCGGGTTGCCGGACGCTCGCTGAAGCGCGTTGTTCGCGTCACATAACGACGCACTGAGTGGCCCTGAAAGAATCTCGCTCGCACATCTTCTTTACCGACAGGCACTGTGCTAATTTCACCTTGTTCAGGTTAGGCTCACCTAACCTCATAAGTGGAAGACAGTCGGATGTTCCAGACATTTCTGATCGGTCTGCGCGAAGGCCCCGAAGCCGCGCTGATCGTCGCGATCCTCATCGGATACCTCAAGCGCACCGGCCAGCGCTACGCCGTTCGTCGATTGTGGATCGGCATTGCCGTGGCCATCGCCATTTCACTGGCCTTCGGCGCACTCCTGACGTTCGGACCCTCCACCCTCACGTTCGAAGCCCAGGAAATCATTGGCGGAACCCTGTCCATCCTGGCCGTGGGATTCGTGACCTGGATGATCTTCTGAATGGCCAGCGCCTCCCGAGGCCTGAAACGAGAGCTCGAATCCCGGGCAGACGTCGCCCTGAAAGGCTCCGCAGTGGGGCTGATCCTGCTGGGCGCCTTCGCCGTGGGCCGCGAGGGCCTGGAAACCGCCCTGTTCCTGTGGGCCGCCACGCGGGCAAACGCCGGCGGCGGGATCTTCGCCCCGACGCTCGCGGCACTCGGTGGCATCCTGGTGGCCATCGCCCTGGCCTGGCTCATCACGCGCGGCCTGCTCAAGCTCAACCTCTCCACGTTCTTCCGCTGGACCGGTGGATTCCTGGTCATCATCGCGGCAGGTGTTCTGGCCTACGGGTTCCATGACCTGCAAGAAGCGGGCGTGCTACCCGGCCTGAACTCCCTAGCCTTCGACGTGTCCGAACAGATCCCGCCCACCAGCTGGTACGGCGTGCTCCTCAAGGGCGTCTTCAACTTCTCACCGGCCACCACATGGCTCGAGTTCGGAGTGTGGTGGGCCTACGTGCTCACGGTCATGCCGCTGTTCATCGCCCGCTCCCGCTCGGCCAAGAGAAAGCCGACGACGCCGCCGGCGGCCTCTTCCGCTCCGGTCGCGAGTTCCTCGGCCTCCGCCTGAAACCTCATTTCTTGTACTTGCCTGATGCACCCGACACCGGGGCACTGAATTTCTAAGGACCATCCATGCGCTCTGTCTCCGCCCGCCTTCCCGCCGCCGTGACCGCCGTGGGTCTGTTGTTCACGCTGGCCGCGTGCCAACCCAACGATCAGGGTGGCGAGAACGGCGCAATTGCCGTGTCGAGTACCGACGACCAATGCGACGTCGGCGTGGGACAAGCACCCGCGGGAACCCTGCGTTTCGACGTGACCAACGACGGCTCCAAGGTGACCGAGTTCTATCTGCTAGGTGAGGACGGGCTGCGCATCGTGGGCGAGGTGGAGAACATCGCACCCGGTCTCAATCGCACGCTGACCGTGTCCGCTCCGCAGGGCAAGTACTTCACGGCGTGCAAGCCGGGCATGGTCGGTGACGGTATCCGCAACGAATTCACCGTGACCGAAGGCGAGGGCGGTGCCGAGGTCAACGCCGAGGATTCTCAGCTCAAAGATCAGGCCACCACGCAGTACGCGGCCTATGTCAAGGATCAGACCGAGCAGCTGATGACGGGCACCGAGGAGTTTGCCAAGGCGTACACGTCCGGGGACGATCAGAAGGCGCGGGAGATGTACGCACCCGTGCGCATGCACTGGGAGCGCGTGGAACCGGTGGCCGAATCCTTCGGCGACTTGGACCCCAAGCTCGATCTGCGCGAAGCGGACCTGGAAGAAGGTCAGGAATGGACCGGCTGGCACCGGATCGAGAAGGACCTGTGGCCGCCCCAGGACGGCTACGAGGCCATGAGCCTGGCCGATCGCCAGAAGTACGCCGATCAGCTGGTGGCCGACACCCGAGTACTCTACGACCGCACCCGCGACATGTCATTCACCGCGGACCAGCTCTCCAACGGTGCCAAGGAACTACTCGACGAGGTGGCCACGGGCAAGGTCACCGGTGAAGAGGAAATCTGGTCCCACACGGACCTGTGGGACTTCCAGGCCAACGTGGACGGTGCACGTATCGCGTACGAAAACCTGTCCCCGCTGCTCGAGAAGCGCGACGCCGAACTGAACAGCACACTGGAGACCCGTTTCACCGACCTGCAGAAACTGCTGGATCAGCACAAGAAGGGCGACGGGTTCGTCTACTACGACGAGCTGAGCCAGGAGCAGGTCAAGGAACTCTCGGATGCCGTGAACGCGCTGTCCGAACCGCTGTCCATGGTGACGGAAAAGGTCGTCGAATAACCCATGAACCACCGCCCAGAAGAGCACGACCCCGCAGCCGAACCTGGCACGGGGAATCACACCGACCCGTCCGGCCGGCCCGACCAGAAGGGCGCGGAGAAAGGCGTCAGCCGCCGAGCCCTGTTCGGCACCGGAGCCGGCGCCGTGGCCGTGGGTGCTGGCCTCGGCTGGTTCGGTCGACCCGCGGCCGCCGCGATCCAGGATGCGGTGAACGGGGAGGCCCACAGCGACGTCGTCGACTTTTTCGGCGAGCACCAGGCCGGGATCGTGACTCCCGCTCAGGACCGGTTGTGCTTTGCCGCGCTCAATGTGCTCACCGAGGATCGGGCCGAGCTTGTGGAGCTGCTGACCCGGTGGACCGCGGCGTGCGCGCGCATCACTCAGGGTTTAGATGTCTCCGATACCGGTTTCGACGGCGGCTCCCAGTACGCCCCACCGCAGGACACGGGCGAGGCCCACGACCTGTCCGCGGGACACCTGACGGTGACGATCGGATTCGGGCGCTCGCTGTTCGAGGACAAGGACGGCAAAGACCGTTTCGGCTTGCGGGACCGGATGCCCGAGGCCTTGATCGAATTGCCGCATTTCCGGCTCATCGCATCCGAGGGTGTAGCTGGTTTCTGAAGCCGCCTGATTCGAGGAGGCTGCGGGCGATGTAGT
>NZ_JAVKPR010000096.1:0-553 GCF_040980905.1 Kocuria sp. CPCC 205235 | reverse complement strand
ACAGTTTCTAATGTTGGACCAACAGCCCATCCAACGATTTTATGGGAATACAGGTCTGTTATAAGCGAGAGGTAGCACACACCTTCATTGGTTTCAACATAGGTGATGTCACTTGCCCAAATCTGGTTCGGATGGGTAGGAACTACTCCCTTAATCAAGTTTGGATATTTGCGGTAATTATGGTCGGAATCTGTTGTCTTATAGCGCCTACGGCGCTTTATACGCACCATGAGCCCATGCTTACGCAGCATCTCAACAAATGCGTCACGACCAGGGAAGCAGCCTGTATCCTCAAACATCTGTTTCAATATGGCATGCAACTTTACAGCTCCTAAGCCAGGATTTGACTTACGATACTCACGTGCCTTTTCAATGATGATAGACTCAATGACATCTTCAGCAAAGCCGTCAGAGACATTGCGCTTATTATATGCTTGCCGGGTGAAACCAAACAGCCCACATAGAGTGCCTAAACCTTGGCTCTGGCACTCTGTGCGGAGCAAGCTTACTGTTTGGTACCAGATTTTTTTCTCACAGGAATATTGAAGGTTTC
>NZ_JAVKPR010000095.1:0-560 GCF_040980905.1 Kocuria sp. CPCC 205235 | reverse complement strand
GAGCGAGGCGGGCTGCCCCGTGACCGTGGTCCACCACGCCCCCTGGGTGATGACCCGCTCCCTCGACGCCCCCGGCGGGGCGCTGCTGGGCCGGGCGCTCGCGGGCGCCGGGGTGGAGGTGGTCTCCGGTGCCCGGGCGCGCGAGGTGCTCCTGGACGGGCAGCGCGCCTTCCGGGGCCTGCTCCTCGAGGACGGGCGGAGCGTGCCGGGCGAGCTGCTGCTGCTGTCGGTCGGCGTCACCGCGCGCACCGGCCTCGCCGAGGGGGCCGGACTGCGCACCGCCCGGGGGATCCTGGTCGACCACGAGCTCGAGGCGGACGTGGAGCGGCGCGTGTTCGCGATCGGGGACTGCGCCGAGGTGCTGTGCAAGGACCTCTCCTGCCAGGTCTGCCCGGGCCGGGAGGGGCTGGGCCCGTCCGGTCTCGTGGGCCCCGGCTGGCGGCAGGCGGAGTGGCTGGCCGCCCGCTTCCGCGCCGAGCTGGACGCCGTGGCCGAGGGCGGCACGGCGGTGCTGGCGCCGCTGACGAGCGGACCGGCCGGCGCGGTGCGGCTGAAGGCGC
>NZ_JAVKPR010000094.1:0-563 GCF_040980905.1 Kocuria sp. CPCC 205235 | reverse complement strand
CATCTGATAACGCGCAGAACTGTTGAAGATTTCATCCTCCTCTAAACTGTAGCCCTCATCAGCCAGTCTGTTGCAATAGAAGATGCAGGTTTCCCAAGCATTCAATATCCTGCTGCGGTTCTCACTCGCCTTGCCGCCCGTAATGAGCGAGGCGCCATCGGCAGTACGCACCATAAATTCCAGGTCCCTACCCTTCGGACGCTTCCTGTAACCCTGCGCCCAATCGTTGTACATATAGATTTCAGCATTCAGCGCCAGCTTAGCCAGCAGGAAGTTGACCACAGGCTGCGTGATGCGCCCATAATGAGAGCCTTCCTCCAAACTGGACGTCTGAGGAAGATAAGGCAACACCTGCTGCAATTCGCTGAAGATGAAATGGAAGATTTCGCTCCGTTCGCTCTGAGCCGACAGCTTTTCATCGGTAACCGAAGAGCCAGAAGCCGGTTCATAGATGAGTGATTCTGCCGAAGACAGGAGTACCGGAATCCTGCCATACAAATCCATCGCCTCATAATACATCATGGCTCTGATGGCACGCACCTCAGCCTTGAACTGCGCCTTCT
>NZ_JAVKPR010000093.1:0-571 GCF_040980905.1 Kocuria sp. CPCC 205235 | reverse complement strand
GCGCTGATCGACGAGGCGCACGCCGACGAGCTCTACGACCGGCTCCAGGAGATCCTGCAGGACCCGTCCTTCCGGCCCCGGCAGCTGTTCGACCGCTTCCGGCTGGAGGTCCTGGCCACCACCGACGACCCGCTGGACGACCTGGAGGCGCACGCCCGCCTGGCCGCGGACGAGACGTTCGCCGGGCGGGTGCTGCCGACCTTCCGGCCCGACGCGTACGTCAAGTTCTCCGGGCAGGGCTTCGCCGAGAAGGCCCGGCGGCTGGTCGACTCCGCCGGCGAGGGGACCGGCGGGTACGAGGGATACCTGCGCGCCCTGGAGAACCGCCGGCGGTACTTCATCGACCACGGGGCCGTCTCCGCCGACCACGGCACGCTGACCGCCCGGTCCCTGCGGATGGACCCCGCCGAGGCGGCCCGCCTGTTCGAGAAGGGCCTGCGCGGCGAGGCCACGGCGGAGGAGGCCCACGCGTTCGAGGCGAACATGACCTACCAGTTCGCGCGGATGGCCGTCGAGGACGGGCTGGTCATGACGCTCCACCCGGGCGTGCACCGCAACCACTCCCCGCGGG
>NZ_JAVKPR010000016.1:0-78189 GCF_040980905.1 Kocuria sp. CPCC 205235 | reverse complement strand
GAGCAGCAGGCCGTCCTCGACGCCATCCGCGACCCCGAAAATCACGCACTAAACGAATGAGCCAACTCAGGTCAGACAACCGGTAAGCCCTGGCCCCCACAAAACCTTAACCCATGAAAAATCGAGGCTAGTCCCTCCATCGTTCGACGACACCCGCAAATGCCTCTTCGAACCAGTCTTTCTTCCACTCCTTGTGGAAATTGACATCGTTGGAAGCTGGTTTGTCACTGATCTCGTCAATCTTTGTAAGCGAAGGAAGCGAGACAGCATCTCCGATCAAGATGGCCTCCCTTTGCTCAAGCGAAGCCAACGAATCCGTAATCGCAGCTAGATTGTCGGGCAATAACCGCTTAACGTAACGCTGGTCGTTCGGATTAGTGAGACGCATCGCTACGAAGTTATTGCACTGCGAGAACACTGTCTCAGAAATCTCTGATGGCCGCTGACTGACAATCATTAGGGAGATTCCGTACTTCCTGCCTTCCTTGGCTACCCGCTCGATTGCCCTCTTAACTGAATCGTACTTGGCGCCCTCGCTTTGAGGAATATAGTTATGCGCCTCTTCGTAAACGAGCAAATATGGAAGCTCAGAATTGTCATTCAGGTGCAGCTTCTTGAAGTGGAAGCTGAAGGTGAATATGAGTCGGGTAACGAGGGATACAACAACACTGAGGACATCGAACGGAATTCCACTTAGATCAATAATTGTGACGTTGCTATTACCCTCCCCGTAGCCCATGAACTGCTTGAGCAGGTCGGAAAGATCGTCAGTCTTATATTCAGCCCCATTTTTCTTCCTCGGAGCGAGAAGAAAGTCCAAACGGTGATCATTCTTGCGAGTCTCAAGACGCATTAGGAAGCGATTAAATTCGCCCGCATACGGGCCGGGAGACGCTTTCGTATCCCTCGCTTGAGACAGGTCAACGAATTCCAGCCGCCGATCAAAGTACACCTCCTCACGATTCAAAATAAGGCCAACATCTTTCGCCTTTGGACCACTTTCATTAGGGGCCTTGCTGACTGTTTCAGAATTGAGATTGCCGAGGTAATTGATAACCCCCTCGAGCGAAAAGTAAACCGGCGAGTCATAAGAAACTCGGACGGGGTCAATCTGGGGATTGTTCCGTTGCTTGTTTGCAATAACCGCATTACGAAACTGAGAAACTTGGTTGTGCGAGTTTTGCTCGTTGCTCTCGATGAATATTTCCTCAAGCTCCTCCGCGTTCATCAACCAGTAGGGCAACTTAATATCTTCCGACCCGATGATCCGAGCACCAGGGAACGCGGGCGCATACTCACCGTGTATATCGAAAATGATGATGTGCGAATTGTTGAGGACACCCGGGCTCCGCACTGCGCCTCCTGCCCGCAGCCCCTCTTGAAGGATCGCAGCGACTGTCGATGACTTCCCGGAACCAGTGGATCCCACGACTCCTATGTGCTTTCCGAAGAACTTGTCTCCGTGCAGGGCAACGCGCACCTCGTTGTCCTGCACCAGGCTGCCGAACGAAAAACGGTCTTCTTCTTCAACCGAACTGTAGATCTTCTCAAGCAAATCTTTCCCGGCGATCGAGACGTTCTGAGGGGGGATCGTGATTTGCTTGCCGCCGCGTGTGAAGACGCCATCGTCCAACCTTCCTACGGGCTGCAGCGACAGGATAAATCTGGGCTCCGTCTGGCTCTCCTCGTTTCCGATGGTGTCCTTGATGCGAAAGCCTTGGACGACGGCGACTAGCGTGGAGTCATTGTCATCAGATATCTCAAGGTAGCTTCCGATTTGGATTTTCTCTTCGAGTTCCGCGTAGGCCGCAGTAGAGCTCACCTCGATTTCAACCGAGTCAGGCCCGACGGCGACGACTTTCGCCATTTCGTTCATTTTCATGCGATCTCCTCCATCAGTTGTTTGTAAACGACCGGTTCAAAATGGCGCAGCGCGAATACCTGATCCGCTGTATCGCCCATCCAGTTTTGCTCGTCACCGATCGAAACGAATCGAGAAATCTTAAACTGTGAAGGTTCTAACATCCGGAAACTATCTTGAGTAACGAGCCGCAAAATAAACGAAGAACGCTCTATCCTGTCTCCTGCACCGCGCGTGTTGATGACAGGATTTGCAATGAAGGCTCGCGGCTGGAATTCTAGATCTTCATGCCCGTCGTTGAAGGTGATACCGGAACGAACTAGCTCGATCTTGAGCTTACGGACGAGATCCGGCGTACCGCCGACGATGATCGTCCAAGGAAGCGCGCTCTTTAGACGCCCTAGATGTTTGCGAGCAAGCACCTCGCACAAGCTCACGGTCTCGTCGAAGTTATCCGTCGAAATCTCCAAGTAGATAGCTCGTTTTTTCGTGGTTTTATGAAATTCCGCAGAGCGCAACTTTCGTTTTTGTGCTGCACGGTAGCGATCTGCGCCAATCTTCTGCATCTGCCATTTATCGAAGAGAAAATCCTTGACGGTGAGCCAATCGATCAGTTCCTGACGTGTAGCAGATCTGACTGAAGATTCATCACTCCTTGCACGTTCGTGAACAAATTCGCGAGCTTTCGCAAGGTAGATCGCCACAACCTCGTCATCATCGCATCCCACCGCGGTCCGAAGAGCGGCAATCAGCGCTGTCTCCTGCTCCTCAAACGAATCCCCGCGGATTATTCGCAAGCGCGAGCAGAAGTCATCCAGGTCGACATCATTGACGCCAGCAAAATACTCCATTACCTCTCCTGTACGAGGCTTCTTAGTCAAGCTTTGCTTAAGCAGTGTGACATCGAAACAATCCGGCATGACGCCGAAATTACCGAAATGAACGTGTAGGACATAATCCCAGCGCGCTCCGGTCTTGTAATGCTCAAGCATCAGACGAACCGGATCACGTAAGCTCTTTGGAGAAGAGTAGGTTTGCCCTGCAAAATACTTCACCTGGACAGCTTCACTGCGTAGTCCCGTATGAAGATCGATGTCTTCAATGCCCTCGATTTGCACGACATGTGTGTTCGCAGCGGACAGAAGCGTCAGGGCCGTTTTGTCGAACTGGTACTCGTACCCAGCGATTGCTGCATGCGCTGCCCTCGAATCGGTTGGTAGTGAAGGATACTGAGTCACGCAATGTCCCCGGTCATGGATTTAGTATGACTGCTATTCCCGGTCAGATGTGTATTCGACGCCCGTGGGTAACTGCCGGGGGTTCTCAAGAAAGAGTTCGAGCGAGGTTCCTGCCCGCCCACCCGGAAGACCACAGCGTGCCCCCTGTTACCTTCTTCGTGGCGCCGGTGTCCGGGAGGATGTAGGCGTAGGTAGCCAACCGGCCCCGGCATGATTGTCGCCCCCAGCCACTCATGATTGCAGGCGGTGAAGGCAGCCGGAGCCGGTACTGGTTCTCACGGACCGCTAATAGGGCCTCTGTGTCAAGAGATGGCCGGTGAGCCGGTGCTGAGGTCCCTGAGAATCGTGCGGTAGATGACATTGCTCAGCCTTCGTTTGAGGGCCCTGCGAGCTTCTCGAGGGGTCTTACCCTCCGCAAGTTTCTTCAGGTAGTAGTCGCGGCCGAGACCTCCATGTTGGATCTGGCAGACCGCCATGACGTGCAGCACCGAGTTCAACCGGCTCACATCGCCAATTTCGCCCAAGATCTTTCCAGCCATGATCGTGTTAAGGCCCTGCAGGACCATCAGTGTGGTGCCCGAAGCCTGCAGCTCCTCAGCGATCCGCTGCTCGTAGTCGTCCATAAGCTTCTCCAGCCGGGCTACCTCACCGATCAGATCGCGTGCCAGATCCCAACGAGTCCGACCCATCGCAGTGACCGGCCGCAGGCTCCTCAGCGCAGCTCGCCCCCTTGCCAGGGTGAGACCTCGCGGCACCCCGCCAGGAATCAGGTCTCGGAGCAGGTCGTGGAGGCGATTTAGCGCCCGGGTGCGTTCACTTTGGAATCCGTCTCGTTGGCGAGTCAGCAGGTCAAGGATCTCTGCGTGGTCCTCAGTCGTCACCGACCGCAGACCCTCGTGATGTTGAGCGACCCAACCCACGGCTCGGGCATCAGCGGCGTCGGACTTACGACCACCGCCGGTATGCAGGACCCGGGCCTTCATCGACAATGTGGAGGGCACATCGAGGACTTCATGGCCCTGACTGAGAAGGAACTGCTAGATACCTCGTCCCAGGCCTCGAGCGCCTTCTACAGCGAAGAGGACCTCCTCGAATCGTGAGGCCCACGCCAGCACGGCCGGGCCCGTGCCCTTGTTTACAGCGAAACGACGGGTAGCGTTGGTCGTCCCGTCGGCTTCTAGCGCTGCGGCGGTCAGTGAAGATTTATGTGGATCGATTCCGATGACAGTCATGATGGGCTGCTTCCACTCGTAGGGATATGAAGCTCCCTGGGTGGGCACTCTGACTTTGAATCACCTACACGCCTCTGTCGAACCATACCCAGGGCCGATGACGGTCAGCCGGGCACCCTATTAGTGAGCCAATCCCATTTCTGGGGCGGCAAGAAGCACGCGGACCAATGCTGACCGTCACCATCAACACTACGAAGCTGCAGGCTCCACAGTGCCGGCCGCTCTCTCATTCAAGACAAGTCAGAAGCACGACCCGTCAGGCGGGACTTTGTAACGTGGATGCGGGCGAGTGAACCACCTGGTTATCGCCCCTGTTCCTGCGTGATGAAGAGGTGACCATCATGGACCACCAGCTCTACCTCGGTATCGACGTCGGCAAGACCTCCCACCATGCCTGCGGCATCACCGCTGAAGGCATCCTCACCTACGACAAACCCCTACCCCAGTCCGAGCCCAAGATCCGGGCCCTTCTTGGAAGGGTTGCAGGCCACACACGGCCCGGTGTTGGTGGTTGTGGATCAGCCCAAGACCATCGGTGCCCTGGTGATCGCGGTGGCCCAGGATCTGGGCATCGAGGTGGCCTACCTGCCCGGGTGGACCGTGCGCCGGGTCGCGGACCTGCACCCGGGGCAAGCGAAAACAGATGCCCGGGATGCACTCATTATCGCCAACACCGCTCGCACCATGGCCCACACCCTGCGTGGGATTACCGTGGTAGAGGAAGACATCGCCGAACTGTCAATGTTGTGTGGCTTCGATGATGACCTCGCCTCTCAGATCACCCAAGTCCGCAACAGGCTGCGCGGGTTCCTCACCCAGATCCACCCCGCCCTGGAACGCGTGCTCGGCCCGCGACTTGGCCACCCGGGCGTGGTTGCTTTGTTGGCCCGGTACTCGTCCCCGGCCCGGTTGACAACCGCCGGGCGGGGTCATGTGCGGGCGTTGTTGAAGAAACACGCGCCCCGGGTGGCGGAGAAACTCACCGAGGAGATCTTCACAGCTTTGACCGAACAAACGGTGACCGTCACAGGTACTTCGGCAGCGGAGAAGATCACCGGGCGCCTGGCCGACCAACTCGCGCAACTAGGTGCCCAGCGGGCGGAGATCGAGACCGAGATCCTCACGGTGGTCGATGCTCACCCTCTCACCCAGGTCCTGACCTCCGTGCCCGGGGTAGGGGTCAGGACAGCAGCACGGATCCTCACCAAAGTCGTGGGCAAGGACTTCAAAGACGCCGAGCACCTGGCTTCCTACGCCGGGACCGCACCCGTGACCAGGCGCTCCGGGACCTCGATCCGCGGAGAATCGCCCTCCCGACGGGGTAACAAGGTCCTCAAACGGGTGCTGTCCCTTTCCGCGTTCGCCTCCATCAACGCCAGCCCTGCTTCCAGGGCTTACTACGACCGAAAACGAGCCGCGGGCAAACGCCACAACCAAGCCATCATCGCCTTGGCCAGACGTCGCACCGACGTGCTCAACGCCATGCTGCGTGATGGATCTTTCTACCAAGAACCCACCCCACCCACCGTGGCCCTGGCCGCTTGACAGAAACCATAGAAGCACCCCGTTACCTTGTGAGTACCCCGATGGACGGGGTCTGGTCGCTCGGCCGGGTATGGCTTTGTTGCCCTGCCATCAATGGTCCGGGGGGTGTTGCCGCCTGGTCGAGAGACACGCGTTGACCGCTGATAGGGACACGGCCCAGCATTGCTGAGGTCTCTTTGTAACGTGGGTGTCGGCATCGGGTGTCAAGCCTGCGACCAGCGGTGATGCTCCAGGGAAGGACAGCATCATGGACACACGGTTCGCGGTCGTTATCGGCCTGGACGTCGGGAAATTCGGGCATCATGCCTGCGCATTGGATCCCGATGGGAATAAGTTGTTCGACAAGCCTCTGGTCCAGGACGAGGCCCGGTTGCGCGAGCTCTTCACGACACTGCAAGCCCATGGCGAGGTGCTGATGGTCGTCGATCAGCCCAACACCATCGGCGCGCTGCCGATCGCTGTGGCCAGGGACGCGGGCTGCACCGTCGCCTACCTCCCGGGACTGGCGATGAGGAAGGCCGCGGACCTCTATCCGGGCAGGTCGAAGACCGATGCACGCGACGCGTTCATCATCGCCGACACCGCCCGGACCATGCCCCACACCCTCCGAGCCGTCGACCGTGACAACGAGATCCTCTCCGCCCTGAAAGTCCTAGCTGGCTTCGATGAAGACCTCGCCCACGAGACCACCCGGGCGCTGAACCGGATCCGATCGCTGCTGACACAGATCCATCCCGCACTCGAACGGGTCTTCACCGGCAGCAGCCTCTCCACGGCGCTGGTGCTGGAGCTGCTGGAGAAGTTCGCAGGCCCCACCGGGCTCAAGACTGCTGGTCGTGGCAAGGTTCTGCGTTTCGCCCGGTCCCACTCCCGCCGTGACCCCGAAGCGCTGATCGATCGGATCTTCAAGGCGCTGGGCGAGCAGACCGTCACCGTTCCCGCGACCGCGGCAGTGGAGTTGGTGATCCCCAGAGTCGCTGGTCAGGTCAAGGAACTCAAAGAACAACGATCGACCGTGGCGCGGGAGGTCGAGGGCATGCTGGAGGACTTCCCTCTTGCCGGGGTCTTGATGAGCATGCCGGGGATCGGCATCAAGACCGCTGCTCAGATCCTCTTGAACATCGGCGACGGCTCCGCGTTTGAGACTCCGGGCCACCTTGCGGCCTATGCCGGGATCGCACCGGTCACGCGAAGATCTGGGACCTCGATCAGAGGGGAGTTCCCCGCCAGATCGGGCAACAAGCGGTTGAAGAACGCGCTGTTCTACTCTGCATGGGTCGCCTCGAACCACGACCCGATCTCGAAGGCCTACTACGATCGCAAACGCGCCCAGGGCAAGCGCCACAACGCCGCCGTGATCTGCTTGGCCCGCCGCCGCTGCAACGTCATCTTCGCGATGCTACGCGACGGCACCTACTACCAGCCCCCAGAACCCTTCCCTACCCCCGAGCCAGCCGCCCTCGCGGCTTGACTCACAACATAGGGACACCCCCCGTATCGGCCGTCACCTGCTAGTGCAGGTCGGTCACCGTGGCGTTGACAACCCATGGCTAGCTCGTCGTGATGAGTGCACCGGCCGTGTAGCGGCCGTCGTCCTCCCGGGGGCTAGGGTTCAGTCACTTGTCCCTGAACACGCGCACCCCACCCCTGACGGCATCGACGACGGTGTATGACTATTCCTGGTCGCGCACCCATGCTCGTCAGTCGGAGTACAGGCGGGCGTCGCTGGACCACGACTACATGCCGAGCACCTCCTTGCTATGGTCCTGGGCGTAGGCCCCGAAGCTGTTTCAGTGGCCTCGGTACCACTCCTCGAAGTTGCCCACGGACGGGATTTCGGACCGGCGCAGGCCTATAGTCAGTTGATTGCCGGAGCGAAAAACGCCAAGAGGGCAGGCGCCTGCTTGGCAGCCACCCTTTTTTTGATTTCACCTCACTCGGTGGCATCGGCTGGGCTCGTATCTGGGTCACAAGCAGATTCTCCAGACTGAAGCATCAGAATTCCTCGCCCCCGGGTGCGACACGGCATGACCCTTACGTGCCATCTTGAGGTCCACGTCACGGCCCTCAGTGCAGTGGAGCCCTTTGCCGGCCAGGAAGCCTGCGCTGTAGCGCGGCAGGCAGGCCGGCCCATACGCGAGGCGTCCGGTCGGTCACAATGGCCACGATGACGGTCATGGGCCCTCGACCTCGTCCACCACGGCCTGAGCATTGGCGAGCTCGGCTTGGACGACGTCACGCCGATGTAGTCGGCCAGCGCCTCACTGAACAGCGTGTGCAGCCCCAGGGCCGGGTGCCAGTCGATACGTAGCGTGGTGTCCTTGTTCAACCACACGGCGATGCCGCCGCCGCTGGTGGACGTGAACATCTGTTCGTTGAACGGCTGTCTGCATTCGTGGCGGTCCATGAGGGCCTCATCGGTGTCAGTGGTGTAATGTCGCGGGCGATCCCGTCCGCGGCTCCGCTGTGGCGAGAACCTTGCCCCAATACCGTTACCGACCCGGCGTGTGCAAGTGTCAACTATTGCTACTGCATCGCGATTGTTTACACTTGTTATTGTCTACGCGATCTTTGGGCAGCGAATCGGGCATGCTCGGCCGGGATGAGACCCTATTCCCGGGGTTTAAACAGATCGTCCGATTATTTACAGAGAGAGTAGTTGGCATGGCGAACAAGAGCCTAGGCGCGGCCAAGAAGGCTAAGGAGGACGAATTCTATACGCAGTGGGCGGACATCGAACGCGAAATGAACGCGTATCTCGAGTACGACCCGGACGTCTTCCGGGGTAAGACCATCCTGCTGCCGTGCGATGACCCGGAGTGGTCCAACTTCGCTAAGTTCTTCGCGCTGCACTTCACCGAGTACGGCATCGCCAAGCTAATTTCGACATCGTACGCACCTGCCAGCAACGCGGAAGGGATGTTCTACACGCCCACGTTGTTCGACGACCCCCAGTTTGACGTGGAGAAAGACTTCACGCGCGGTAAGATCTTCACGCTTATGCTGGATGACATTTCCGGTGACGGTCGCGTGGACATAGAAGACCTACAATGGGATTACCTCGAGGGTGACGGCGACTTTCGGTCGGGCGAAGTCACTGCCCTCCGGGACGAGGCCGACATCATCATCACCAACCCACCGTTCAGTCTATTCAGGACTTTCATTGCGTGGCTGATGGAGGGTGACGTGAAGTTCTCTATTATCGGCCCCAAGAATGCCACGACCTACAAAGAAATTTTCCCGCTGATAAAGGACAACAAGCTCTGGATCGGTCGAGGATTCCAAAATGGGGACGCCTTCTTTCGAGTGCCAGGCGAGGCGCGAACTGAGTATGCCGATGGTGTTTATGATCCTGAGACCCAAATGGTCCATTTCAGGAATGTTGGGTGGTTTACTAATCTCGAACATGGCCGACGCCACGAACCGCTCCAGTTGATGACGATGGCAGACAACATCAAGTTCAGCAAGCACAAACAAGTTCGCGGAATTGGATATCGGCGTTATGCGAACTACGATGGTATCGAGATTCCGTTTACGGATGCCATCCCCAGCGACCATCAAAATCTGATGGGCGTTCCGATCACGTTCTTAGACAAATATAACCCCGAGCAGTTTGAGATACTGGGCATCTCGAAAACATGGGACAAAGATTCCGGCTTGAAGACACACATCTTTCCCACCCAAACCCAGGTGTCGAAAAATGGTGTTCGGTCGCAGGTGGGCAAGCTCAACGATGGGCCCGCGATTAAGGTCAACGAGAGACCTTCAACGACCTACTACGAAGTCGATGGCGAGATGTTCATACAGGCGTATGCCCGTATACTTATTCGTCACCGTAATCCCGAGGGGCCGGAGGGCTGACCCATGGAGACCACACTCAAGCCGTACACAGTTGCCCAAGTCACCAAGGGCTTCGTCTACAATGAGCTCGAAGCGAAGGGGCTGTTCGGTCTCGGCGGTGACCTGGTCATCCAACCCGAATTCCAGCGTCACTATCTTTATGGTGACGGTAAGAAAGACGTGGCCGTCATCGAGAGCATCCTCAAGGGCTACCCGCTAGGCTTGATCTACTTCGTGGACACCGGCGCGACCAGTGGAGCTCGTCTTGAGGTGCTCGACGGTCAGCAACGCATTACCAGTATCGGGCGGTTCGTCACTGGCAAGTTCGCGATCATTCGCGATGGCCGCGAGCAGGTGTTCAGTTCCCTGCCGCAGGAGGACCAGGACACGATCACCGACTCCACTCTGTTGGTCTACGTGTGCAAGGGCACCGAAGCCGAGATCAAGGAGTGGTTCCAGACCATCAACATCGTCGGCATCCCGCTCAACGCCCAGGAGCTACGCAACGCCGTCTACTCAGGCCCGTTCGTCACGGCGGCCAAGGCAGAGTTCTCAAATAGCAAGAACGCGCACCAGCAGAAGTGGCAGGCCTACGTCAAAGGTTCACCGCAGCGCCAGGAGATCCTCGAGGAGGCTCTGGAATGGGTGGCCAGCGCTCAGAGGCCCCCGCAGCCCATCGATGGCTACATGGCGGCGCACCGTACCGACACCGATATCGAGGAGCTGAGCACATACTTCACCACGGTTATTGACTGGATCGGCAGCGTGTTTACCGGTATCCCGCACAAGACGATGCGCGGGTTGGACTGGGGCCGGTTCTACGAGCAGTACCGTACCATCCCGTACAGAGCTGACCAGATTACCGCCCGCGCCCAGGAGTTACTCGACGACCCCGCCGTCAACGATCAACGGGGCATCTACGAGTATCTACTCGGTGGTGAGAGCGAGAAGAGCCTGCTCAACGTGCGCCTATTCGAGCCGTCTGTCAAGAAAAAGGCGTATAAGCAGCAGGCCGACGCGGCCAAGGCGGAGGGCCTGTCGAACTGCTCCGTCTGCGCCACCGTCGATAACAACAACAAGACCCGCATCTACAAGATCGATGAGATGGAAGGCGACCACGTTACGGCGTGGAGTCGTGGTGGCTCCTCCGACCTCGCCAATTGCGAGATGCTCTGCAAAACGCATAATCGCGCTAAAGGCAATCGGTGACGCGATGATAGTCGGCTACGCCCGGGCCTGACCCTGGCCCAGGAAGGGGTGTTGGAGGGCCACGAGGTCGCTTTGTGGGCCTGGACCTGCGAAAACTAGATCTTCGGACCGGCTATCCGGTGTTAGGGCCGCTAGGCCGGCCATGGCCGAGGCCGAGAAGTTCGGCGCCGTCACGGTCCCCGGCGGCGAGGGCCAGGCTGCCAAGATCCGCGAACTCACCGGTGGCCGCGGCGTGGACGCCGTCTTCGACTTTGTCGGCGCCGCCCCCACCATTGCGCTCGGCGCTGCGGTCGTTGCGCAGCGCGGCTCGCTGACCGTCGTGGGCATCGCCGGCGGCGAGTTCGCGTGGAACTTCTTCGCCGTGCCCTATGGGGTGAACTTCTTATCCACCTACTGGGGCACCATCGAGGAACTTCACGAGGTGGTCGCCATGTACCGCGCCGGTCAGATCGTGCCGGCCGTCGAGAAGTACACGCTCGACAACGCGCTCGAGGCCTACGATAAGCTGCGTGACGGCGCCCTGTCCGCGCGCGCCGTCGTCGCCCCGCACGCCTGACAACGAACCCAGGAAAGCCCGCGGTCCGCACCGGCCGCGGGCTTTCCGCCGTCCCGGATTAGCGACGCCGCTGCCTTGCCACCCCTGCGGATGGTGGCACCTCATGTGTTGATTCCGTAGGGTGGAGGCAAACAATAGAAAGGCGGCTTACCTCATGACGACCAAAACCATTGAGACCTACTTGCAGGACCACCACGCGGGTTCCGCGGCTGGGCTGGACGCGTTCCGGCGGGTAGCCGAAGGACACGGTGACCGCGAGGTCAGGTCGAAAGTCGGGCGGCTCGCCTACGATGTGGCCGAGGATCAGCGCTCACTCGAGACCATCATGTCGGCCTTCGACATCAAGCCCAGCCAGCTCAAAGATATCCCCGCGCGCGCAGCAGAGAAGATCGGCCGGCTCAAGCTGAATGAGCGAGTGACCAAGCGTTCGCCGCTGTCGGACGTCGTGGAGCTCGAGGCGCTTACGGCCGCCGTTTACGCCAAGTCACTCGGCTGGCGCATCCTCCTGGAGGTTAACGATGATCGCCTGGATAAATCCAAGATCGAGGAACTGCTCAACCGTGCTCGGGAGCAGGAGAACGAGCTGGAAGAGCTGCGGTTGAAGCAGGCACCGAAGCTCAATCAGTCTTGATCGTGATGCTCGCACCGGTCGCCTGACCGGTGCGAGTTAACGGTTTTAGAAGATCCCGGTGTCGCCTCCGCCAATTCATCGAACTCGAAGTGCTCCAGAGGAGTGCGGGTGATGTAGGTGGCGCGGGCAATGGCCATGGTGCCCACCGCCGATGATGCCAAGTGGACAATCACAATGAGCGCCACCTTCACCACGTTCGGGATCGACGGTTGCAGTGCCAGGGCGCCGGCCACGATGAGGACAATGCCCACACCGCCCGCTGTGCCCACAGCCGAGACACGCATATACGCATCCGGGAAGCGCAGTACACCAAGTGCCGCGGTTGCGAACACCAACGCACCGATCACGATGGTGATGTTTCCAATGATCGTCAGAAGGTCCATCAGCGCTTCCCCCTGGTCAGTGCGCGGGCCAGAGACAGCGCGCTCAAGAATCCCACGAGCGCGGCCACCAGCACGATGTCGAACGTGTACTCATTGGCCGCCCGGATGGCGAACAGCGCAATGAGTCCCACAAAACCGAACAACAACAGATCACCGGCCACGGCGCGGTCAGCCTGCGTAGGCCCCCTGAGGATTCGGTACGCGGACGCCAAACATGCGACGCCGATAATCAGAATTCCTACGTCCACACCGATCATGAGGGGGCTCCTTCCCTGCGGATTCCGCGGAGCATCCGAGTCTCCATGGTCCGCAGTTCTTCGCGTGTGGCATCGGCGCTGCCCGCATACAAACTGTGCACATAGAGGGTCAGGTTGCCGGTCCTCACCGGAACCGATCTCGCGACATCTGCCTGCGACACTGTCGAGTCCGCGTTCAACCCCAGCGTGAGCGTGCCCGGAGTCAACGTGATGAGAGCTGCGAGCAACGTAATTTCGTAGTCGTTGCGGCACTGGCTGTCGAACGCGGTGATGCCCGGCGTGGAGTTCTGCCCGGGCGTCAGATTGTCCATCAACACGGCGGCGCTTGAGGTCACCATTTCCTTGGCGAACCACAGGAAAAAGCCAATACACCTGAATGGCCACGTCAACCAACTCATGAACCCATCACCGCCTGAACGTATGCCGTGGTATCGAGTAATCCTTCGGCCGCGACCTCGGACAGGCCCAGCAACAGTTCTGCCCCCAGACCGAGTCCCAGCGTGATCGCCGCAGTGAACACGGCCGGGCCGGCCAGCGCCACGCCGATCCGCGGGCGCTCGGCCACGACGGCCGAAGACGTCGCCCTAGCTGCCGACGCCGCGGGTGCCTGCTTCACGGCCACACCACCGGAAGGTGAGGGGGCGGCAGAAGCCGCGGGAGCGACGTCGGCGTCGTGATGTGAGGCGGTGGAGTCGCCCCAGAACACGCCGTTCCAGATCTTGAGCATGGAGAGCAACGTGATCAGGCTGACCACGAGCATCACCACGACCGCGGCGATCTGGCCCGCTTCGACCGATGCCAGGATCAAGGTGAACTTGGCAACGAATCCCGAGAACGGCGGCAGCCCTGCCAATGACAGTGCCGCGATGAAGAACGCGACCGCAATGACCGGCTCGCGTTTGGCTATCCCGGACAGTTTGCCAATCTCGCCCGTGCCGTAGCGGACCTCGACCGCGCCGGTGGACAGGAACAGCGAGGCCTTCACGATCATGTGGTGCAGCAGGTAGAAGATGCCCGCGGTCAGTCCGGCCAGGGTGAACAGAGCGACGCCCAGCAGGATGTATCCGATCTGGCTGATCATGTGGAACGCGAGGATGGAGCGGGTGGTTTTCTCGCCGACCGCGCCGAGCACGCCAATGACCATGGTCAGGCAGAACAGTGTCACGCCGATCCAGAGCCAGCGGGAATCGCCGTCGAAGACCACGGCGTACATGCGGTAGATGCCGTAAATGGCGACCTTGGTGTGCAAGCCCGAAAACAGGGCGGTGATAGCGGGGGAGGTCGCGGGGTAGGCGGCGGCGAGCCAACCGTGCACGGGAACCACGGACGCCTTGATCGCGAGAGCGAACAGGCAGACGACGCCGGAAATGGCCACCGTGGGGTCGGTTTTCGCAAGCCCGGCCAGCTCACCCATGTTCACGGTGCCCGCGGTGCCGTAGATGAAGCCCACGCCGATCAGGAACACAGTGGAGGTCAGCAGGTTCAGTGTCACGTACAGGCGCGCGCCGGCCACTTGCTGCAGCGTGCCCTTGTGCCGGGCGGCCAGCACGAACAGCCCGTACGAGGGCAACAGCATGACCTCGATGAACACGAACAGGTTGAACAAATCCGCGGTCAGCAGGGCACCGTTCACGCCAGCGGTGAGCACCAGAACGAGCGGGGCGAAGTACACGTTAGCCGCACGCCCGGAGGCGATCGCGAACCACGAGCACACGATGGTGAGCAGCCCGGTCACCACGAGCATGAGCGCGGTGAACATGTCCGCGACGAACGGGATGGCAATGCCGAACGGCCACGAACTGATGCCGTGGGCGATGGCACCACCGGAGCGGAACTCGAGGATCAGCAGTACGGCGGCACCCACCGCGGTGATCATGGTGCCCAGCAGACCCACGGCGTGGACCACCCGACGGTCACCCACGATGACCAACAGTGCGGCCATCATCAGCGGGACCGCGACGAACAGGGGAAGTAAAGCGGCGCTCACTCTTGCACCTCCCGGGCGGTAGCGGCGGTGTCGTCGTCATCATTGCCCGTCACCGCGAGCACCAACATGACAATCGTGATGGAGAAGGCGATCACGATCGCGGTCAGCACGAACGCCTGGGGCAACGGATCGGCAACGGTGGACAGGTCCTCGGGGGCGCCGTACGGAAGGTCCCGGCGGGAGGCCCCACCCGCGGCCATCAGCACGATATTGCCCGCGTGACCCAGCAGGATGAACCCCAGGATCACGCGCAGCATTTCGCGCTTCATCATCAAGTACACGGCACCAAAGACGAGCAGGCCGGCGGTAATGGCAACGGTCATCGTGCGTTCACCTCGTCCGAATTTTCCGGGGTTGTTGGCGTGGTTGCGGGAGTGCTCGCTTGCGGGCGACCCAGTAGGTTGAAGGACGCGAGGATCACGCCAATCACGGCAAGGTACACGCCCACGTCGAAGACCAGCGCGGTGGTGGCCTGGAAGCCGAAAATCTCCGGGTGCAACGGCCGCAGGAACGATCCGTCGAGGTAGCCCAGGAAGCCGGTTCCCACACCCACGGCCACGCCCAGTCCGATGAGCAGCAGGTACGGCATCTGCACACGGGCCGAGCGGTCAGAAGGGGCCGCCAGGTAGGCCAACGCGAAGCCCGCGCCACCCACCAGCGCGGCAATGAAGCCGCCGCCGGGTTCGTAGTGACCGCGCAGCAACAGGATGAGCGAACCGGCCACGATGATCGGCGCCATCAGCTTGGCCGCGGTGCGCACGAACACGGTGTTGTCCCGCGCATCGATCAGCGGGGAATGGTCCTGAATGTTGGCGGAGCGTTCCGGGCTGGGCTTGCGCGCTCGCAGTAGGGCGGCAATCGTAATGCCGGCAACGCCCAGCACCGTGAGTTCGCCCAGGGTATCCAGAGCACGGAAGTCGACCAGGATCGTGTTGACCAGGTTGGTGCCGCCGGTTTCGTTGTAACCCTCGGTCAGGAAGTACTCGGAGGCCGGGGACATCTCTCGTCGCCCGGTCAGCGCCCACACACCCACGGTGGTGGCCAGTCCGGCGCCACCGGCAACCAGCAGCGGAATCACATGCTGGCGCGGCGGAGTCTTCTCGAATGTGGTAGGCAGCCGACGCAGCAGCAGGACCATGACGCACACGGTCAGGATCTCCACGAGCAGCTGGGTAATGGCCACGTCGGTGGCACCAAGTTGCAGGAACCATACGGTCATTCCGAAGCCCACCACACCGGTGACTACAATCGCGGCGATCAGGGTCTTGGCCTGCATCATGGCGACCACGCCGCACGCAATGAGTACGACGAGCACCCAGTCGAGCGGGTCGCTGGGTTCTCCCACCACGGCGGGCAGATCGTCGATGGTCAGCGCGGCAAGAGCTGCGATCACGATCAACGCCACGGTGGGGATACTCAGGTGCCTGCGCGGGGCAATACTTCCGGTCCAACCGCCGACGACACCGCCGAAACGGATCGTCTGCTCCCTCGCGGTGTCCACGACGTCCAGTCCGGAGATCGGGAAGTCGTAGGGTGCCATCGCATGGTGCACCCGGTGGCGGGCGAGCACCAGCATGGTTCCGATGGCGATGACGGTCAAGGAGACGAATAACTCGGGGACCAGGCCGTGCCACAGGGCGAAGTGTGCTTCCACTTCTTCTCCCGCGGACGCCGTTGCACCCACGGTGACGAGTTTGTCCAGCAGGAACGGGGTCACGCCCAGCACCAGTCCGGCCGTGGCGCCCAGCACCGGGGCACCCCAGAACGCGGGGGAGGCTTCGCGGACCACGTCGTCGGAATCCTCCGAGCGGTCCGCACGGCCACCGAACGCGCCCAGCACGAGTCGTGCCGAGTACGCGAACGTGAAGATCGATGCCACCGCGGCGGCAGCCGTCACGACCCACGGGACCCACGCTGGACCCGGTGCGTCGAGGAATGCCTTGAGCATTGTTTCCTTGCTCACGAACCCGAGCAACAACGGAACGCCAGCCATGGAGGCTGCGGCGAGTCCCATGGCCGTGGCCGTCACGGGCATCCGCAGCTTCATGTGGGCGAGCTCGCGCATATCCCGGGTGTGGGCGCTGTGGTCGATCACGCCCACCAGCATGAACAGCGCGGACTTGAACAGTGCGTGGGCAATCGTGTGAATGACTGCCGCCTTGAGCGCTTCGGGCGTGCCGATGCCGATCATCGTGACCAACAGGCCCAGCTGACTCATGGTCGAGTAGGCGAGCAGTTCCTTGAGGTCATAACGGCGCAGGGCCGCGATCGCGCCGAACAACGCGGTGATCAGACCTGCAGTCACGAGCATGACGTTCCACACTGAGACATCCGCGAACACGGGGGAGAAGCGCAACAGCAGGTAGATGCCGGCCTTCACCATGGCCGCGGCGTGCAGATAGGCGGAGACCGGGGTAATGGCGACCATCGAGTCCGGCAACCAGGCCTGGAACGGGAACTGCGCGGACTTGGTGAACGCGGCCATGGCGATCAGCACGGCCACTGCGGTGGTCAGCGCTCCGTTGGCGGACCACACGGGGTCGACCAGGATGTCGCTCAACCGGGTGGTTCCCGTCGCAATGATCATCACGGTCACCGCGGCCAACAGCAGCAGACCACCGGCCACCGTGACCAGCAGGGTGCGGATTGCTGGTTCGCGGGCCCCGGCTCCGGAGCGGGCGATCAGAAAGAAGGAACAGAGCGTGGTGGCTTCCCACGCGACGTAGAGCACGATCAGATCATCGGCGAGCACCAGAGCCAGCATGGCCGCAGCGAAGCCCGTCATGAGTAAGTAGAACGTGCCGTGCTTGCCGACGGGCTCCAGATAGCGGGTCGAATAGACCATGATCAGCGCGCCGATGACCAGCACCAACAGCGTGAACACCAGGGCCAGGCCGTCCATGCGGAGACCCAGTCCCACGTCCACGGTGGGCATCCACGGAACCCATTGCTGGACCACCGGGGAACCGGAGGAGTCCGCGGAACCGGAGCGAGCGGCGTCGGCGAATGCGGATACGGCAAGTACAGCCGCGCCGAGAAGCGGCAGCGCGAGAACCCAGCCTGCATTGCGGCCCAGGAATTTAGTGATCAGGGGCGAGACGAAGCAGGTGAGGAGCGCGATAACCAAACATGTGAGTAGCAAGAAACCACCTTGGTCCGGGCATCGGAATATGGGCGGGCCAGAAGTTTCGCGTCGTCCCCGCAAGGTGGCGGACGAACTCAGGCCAGTGGTGACGCGAGCGCGTATGACGGCGGAGCACCGGCCTGATTGGCGCCCCACGAAGAAACCTGCCCGTTGGTCCCCAGAGAAATGGGGAGCACCCAAAAGATCGGCTCGAAGGCCGCGGGGGTGTGAGGGTGCTGTGAAGACATCCTCTTGATCGTAACAGTCGTGTGGGTCACGCCGGGGAGTGGGTCAGCGCGCACCGGAATACTTGACGTGTCCACAGTGTTCCCTTGGCATGACTGTTGAACTTGGCATTGACACTTTCGGGGACGTCACCTGGGACGCCCAGGAGAACCCACTGTCGCACGCTCAGGTGGTGCGCAATGTGGTTGAGGAAGGCGTGCTCGCCGATCAGGTGGGACTGAACTTCATCGGCCTGGGAGAGCACCACCGCGATGACTTCGCCGTGTCCTCACCGGAAATGGTGCTCGCCGCGATTGCCGCCCGCACCGAGAACATCCACCTGGGTTCTGCCGTGACAGTCCTCAGCTCCGATGATCCCGTGCGCGTGTACGAGCGCTTCGCCACGTTGGATGCGCTGTCCCACGGACGCGCTGAAGTGATCTTAGGTCGCGGCTCCTTCACCGAGTCCTTCCCGCTGTTCGGCTACGAGTTGGAGGACTACGAGGAACTCTTCGAGGAGAAGCTCGCCCTGTTCGTCAAGCTGCGCGCCGAGCAACCCGTGTCGTGGGTCGGTAAGCACACCCAGAACCTGAACGACGTGACCCTCTATCCGCCCGTCGAGCACGGCCTGCTCAAGTCGTGGATCGCCGTGGGTGGCAGCCCCCAGTCTGTGGTGCGCGCGGCCCACTACGACATCCCGCTCATGCTCGCGATCATCGGCGGCCCGGTGGACGGCTTCGCGCCGTTCGCTGACCTCTACCGCCGCGCGCTCGCCGAGTTCGGTCACACCGAGAGCAACCCCGTGGGCTACCACTCCTACGGCTACGTGGCGGAAACCGACGAACAGGCCATGGAAGAGTTCTTCAAGCCGTACGTCATCTCGACCAGCCGCATCGGCGCAGAGCGCGGTTGGCCCGCGCCCACGCGAGATTCCTTCGAGAACGAGGTCAAGCAGGGTTCCATGGCCGTGGGCTCTCCGGAGACCGTGGCGCGCAAGATTGCCGCGGGCATCAAGTCCCTGGGTGCCTCCCGCTTCGATCTCAAGGTCAGCACCGGTCCGCTGTCCCACGAGAACATCATGAAGAGCATCGAGCTTTACGGCACCAAGGTCGCCCCGCTCGTGAAAGACATGCTGTCCGAATGAGCACGCTAGAGGTTGTGGTCATCGGTGCCGGGCAGGCGGGTCTGTCCGCTGCCTATCACCTGGTCAAGGCCGGGTTGCGTCCGCACGAGGACTTCGTGGTGCTCGACGCCAACCCCGGTCCCGGCGGCGCGTGGCGGCACCGATGGCCCTCCCTCACGTTCGGCACCGCCCACGGGATCCATGACCTGCCGGGTCTCCCGTTGGGTACGCCGGACCCGACCGAACCGGCATCGTCCGTGGTCACCCGGTACTACGGGGAGTACGAGGCGCGCTTTTCACTGCCGGTCATTCGCCCGGCCCGGGTTTCTTCCGTGGATTCGGACAGCGATGCCGACGACGCCGCTCTGCTCGTTCACACTTATGCCGGCACCTTCCGCACGCGGTACCTCATCAACGCAACCGGTACGTGGGACAAGCCGTTTTGGCCGTGGTACCCGGGTCGTGCCGAGTTCCGAGGTCGGCAACTGCATACGCGGGATTTCTGGTCCGCGTCAGAATTTGCCGGACAGCACGTGGTGGTTGTCGGTGGCGGTACGTCGGCCGTGCAGTTCTTATTGCAACTCAATGAGGCCGGGGCAACGACTACGTGGGTCACCCGACGCGAACCCGTCTTCGAGCCGCGTTCCTTCGACTCCGAATGGGGTCGTGATGTGGAGCGGCGGGTGCGCGAACGAACCAGCGCCGGGTTGCCACCCAAGAGCGTGGTGTCAGTAACCGGTCTGCCGTTGACTCCGCAGTACCAGCGGGGGATTGATCAGGGGATCTTGGTGTCGGCTGGCCCCATGACCGCACTGACCCCGGACGGAGTACTGCTGGCTTCGGGGCAAGAGGTACACACCGATGCGGTGTTGTGGGCCACCGGCTTCCGTGCGTCGATCGATCACCTGGGACCGCTGCATCTCCGCGAGCATGGAGGTGGTATCCGCACGGAAGGTGTGCGCGTGGATGCGGATCCACGTGTGTTCCTGGTGGGCTACGGCTCGTCAGCCTCCACGCTGGGAGCGACGCGTGCGGGCAGGACGGCGGCGCGCGGCGTCGTCCGCGCCCTAGAGGCCGAGAAGCAACGAGAACTCGTGCACTGACGAACGTTTTCCGGGAGGCACATACCCCTAAAAATTGGTGTACCAGTGGACAGTTCTAATTCCACATACCGAGAAGGGCCATCCATGCGCCGCCCACCACGGTCCAGATCAGGATCAGGATGATGGACATGATGAAGGCCACGCGTACCCACTCGTGGACCTTCACGTAGCCGGAACCGTAGATCACGCCGGCCGGGCCGGAGGAGTAGTGCATCAGGGTGCCGAACAGGTTGCCGATGAAACCGAAGGCCAGGGCACCGAACAGCGGGGGAGTTCCGGCTGCAACTGCCGCGGCGAGGAACACCGCGTACATGGCCACGATCTGTGCGGTGTTGGAGGCAAACAGGTAGTGCACGTAGAAGTAGACGAGCGCCAGGATGCCGAAGGCCAGACCCCAGGGCATGCCGCCGACCATTCCGGGGACCACGGAGCCGATCCAGTCGATCACGCCCAGGTCGTTGAGGTGGCCGGCCATGCCGACGAGTACGGCGAAGAAGATCAAGGTGTTCCACGCGGATCCGTTGGCCGCCATGTCCTTCCACGTCAAAACGCGGGTGAGGAGCATGATGGCGATGCCCACGAAGGCCGCCGTGGTGGCGTCGATACCGATGCTGGAGCCGAAAATCCACAGCACCAGAAGTAGAACGAAGGTGAAGATCATGGTGATCTCACCGCGCGAGATCTTGCCCATGGTGGTGAGCTCGCGCCGGGCCATGTCGGGAGCCTCGGGGGTTTTCTTGACGGTCGGGCCGTAAATCTTGCTCATCGCCCACGGCACGACCGCGAGGCTCAACAGGCCGGGGACAATGGCGGCCAGAGCCCAGTTACCCCACGTGACTTCGATTCCCATGTCGATGGCCGCCTGCTGAGCCACCGGGTTACCCGCCATAGCGGTGACGAACATGGCGGAGGTGACCACATTGACGTGCGACGCCGTGAACGTCAGATAGGAGCCGAGCTTGCGGCGGGACTCATCGGTTTCGGGTGTGGAGTTCTGCACCTCGGCAATCGACCGGATGATCGGATAGACCACACCACCCGCGCGAGCGGTATTAGAGGGAGTCGCCGGTGCAAGGATTAGATCAGTGGCGGCCATCCCATAGGCGATACCCATGGGCGATTTACCGAGTCTCGATACGAACATGAGCGCCACGCGTCGTCCCAAGCCCGTGAGCAGAAATCCATCCGCGATGAAGAATGCCGCGACAATGAGCAACACGGTGGAGTTGGCGAAACCGGCGAGAGCTTCGCCGTCCGGGACACTCATGGTTCCGGTCACCATGGCCACGGCCAGGCCGATGAGGGTTAGCGACGGTGTCGGTAGCGGCTGCAGGATCAGCCCGATGATAGTGGCCACAAAGATCCCGAGCATGTGCATGCCGCGCGGATCGACCCCCTCGGGCGGGGGAATGAAGAAGATGACCGCACCCACCACCAGCATGACGCCGAATTTCCAGAGTATGGAGACGGTGTCCGTCGAACGACCTGTTGGGCGGGTGGCACGTGCAGTTCCCATGGCTGGCTCCGAACGCATCGACACGATGGGTACCGCAATTCTACGCTTGGTCTGACCACACCGTTGGGCGTGTCGCCATCAAGAAGCGCGGTGGCGGTTTTCATCTGCCTGCGCAACCGCGCAACATTCGGAGTTTGAGCCACCGGCTACACTGGCGACCCCACCGTCTCACCAGGAGGTCCCGTCCCATTGCCCGGCTCCGCGCGCATTCCCGTTCTCATCCTCACCGGATACCTGGGCGCCGGGAAGACAACGGTCCTCAATAGATTCCTCGCCGCGAGTGGTGCCCGCATTGGCGTGATCATCAACGACTTCGGTGACGTGAACGTTGACGCAGCCCTGGTCGCGGGTCAGGTGGACGAACCCGTGTCCGTGGCGGGCGGGTGTCTGTGCTGTATCTCCGACCCCGAGCAACTGGATGATGCCTTCAAGAAGTTGACGCGTCCGGACCTCCGACTGGATGCCATCGTCATTGAGGGTTCCGGCGTCGCAGAGCCACCAGCCCTGCTGCGCCTCGTGATGGATTCGCGCGTGCCGAAGATCCGCTTCGGCGGGCTGATCGAGGTAGTCGACGCCGCTCACGTCCCCCAGGCGGAAGCCGCCGGGTGGGATTTGGAGCAGCACGTGCGGGCGGCCGCCGTCGTCCTGTTGACCAAGACGGATTTGGTGACGGACCCGGATGCCAGGACCTCTCTCGAAACGAGGATTCAGCAGGCGAATCCTCACGCCATGATCATTGAGGCGCCCCACGGCGTGTTCGACCCCGCGTTGTTCGTGGACGCCAGTGAGTCCGACGAACTCGAATTCGGCCAGCTGGCGCTGTGGAACCCGGGCGAAACTCTGGGGGAGCTCAGGAACGAGCACCGTCACGCCCACCACCATCACGTGCACCATCAGTCCGTGACAGTCGAACACGACGGTCCGGTCGATCCCTTGGCGCTGTCCGAGTTCGCCCTGGACCCGCCGGACTCCGTTTATCGGATCAAGGCGATCGTCGACATCGCTACGAGTTCCGGCCCACGCCGTTTCGTGGTCCACTCGGTCGCGGGGTACGTCACCGTGGATTCGATGAGCCGCGGCAAGGCCGAACCGCTCGCGTCGTCGCTCGTGGCCATTGGCCTGGAGCTGGACGAGGCGGATCTGCAGGCAAGACTTAACGCAGTGTGCCTCCCGCCGACGACGCCGCCCGCCACCGCATCGCAGCTGCGTCGCCTCACGCGGTTCCGCACCTAACGCAACGAAGACTCACCCCATGCTGGAGAACCGCTCGGCCTGATCGGTCGGCCCGGTGACCAGGATCTGATCGTCGTCGTACAACATGGTGCCCGGCTCGGTGGGCTCCCACGTGCCACCCGGTCGGCAGACCGCGACAATGGCGACCCCGTAGCGCCGTCGGACGTCCAAGAGGTCCATGGGTCGTTGCTGAACGGATGCAGGGGCGGTGCAGCGGACCATTGCGAACCCCTGGTCGATGGGCACGAAATCCAAAATGTGGCCCTGAATAAGGTGTGCGGTGCGCAAGCCCATGTCCCGCTCGGGATTGACCACGTGATGAACGCCCAGTTGTTCGAGAATCTCCGCGTGCGGGGCGGTAATGGCCTTGGCCCAGACCTCGGGGCATTGGAACTTCAGGAGCCGGGACGTCACCAGGATGCTCGCTTGGATGTCCGACCCAATACCCACCACTGAGCGTTCGAATTCGTCCACGCCCAATTGCCGCAGCACGTCCTCATCGGTCGCGTCAGCGCGAACGACCGAGGTGAGTTTTCCGTTGAAGGACTGAACGATGGACTCGGAGATGTCGATCCCCATGACATCGGTGCCGCGGGACATCAATTCCACGGCCAGCGAACCCCCGAAGCGGCCGAGCCCAATCACCACTACGGCGTTGTCGGTGCGGTTAGCAGGGGTACTCGTGCGAAATTTGTCGAACATGACTCAAACCTTCGATCGGAAATTCATTAGCCAATGAGCGGGCGTTCTTTGGGAAGTTCGTAGGCGCGTGGTTGTCGCCCCACGGCCAGGGCAGTGGCTACCGTGACCGGCCCTAGGCGACCGAGGAACATGAGACAGATGAGGACGACCTGCGCGAACGGTGACAAAGAAGCGGTAATACCGGTCGACAGGCCGACCGTGGCGAAGGCGGAGACCACCTCGAAAAGTGCGCGGTCCAGTCCCAGCGCGATGTCGGAGAGCATGAGCAACATGGTCCCGGCAATCACGGCGCCCATGGCGAGCACCACCAGCGTGATGGCCTCGCGCTGCACGGAACGGGAGAGCTGCTTGCCCAGAACTGGAACGGCCGCACCGCCCCGGATTTCCGTCCATGCGATGAAGAAGAGCACTCCGAAGGTTGTGACCTTCAAACCACCCGCGGTGCCGGCCGGCCCACCGCCGATGAACATGAGCACATCCATGCCGAGCCAGGACACCGGATGCATCTGGGCGATGTCCAGGCTGTTGAACCCTGCGGTGCGGGCAATGGTGGATTGGAAGAAAGCATTGAGAATCTTGGATCCCACCGGCTGGGGACCCAAGGTGCCGGGATTGGACCACTCCAGGACCGCGATGAATATGGTGCCGCCAATCAGTAGAACGGGCGTGGCCAGTAGGACCAGACGCGTATTCATGGACCACATCCGCGGCAACCGAAGATGATGGCGCAATTCATAGAGCACGGGAAACCCCAACCCACCCAGGATCACGCAGCCGGCCAAGGGCAACAAGATGAACGGGTCCTCGTTGAAGTCCATGACGTTGAGCGTGTAAAGCGCGAACCCTGCGTTGTTGAACGCGGAGACGGAATGGAACACTGCGTGGGCCACGGCTTGACCGGGGGAGTAGTGGTAGTGGAGGAGGAACCTCAGAAACAGCAGCACGGCCGCGGCGAACTCGATCACGGCCGTGGTGGCAACGATCCTCAACACCACATGGCGTACGCGGCCGGAACCGAACGACTTGGTCTCCGCTCGTGCCAGGAGCTTGATGGAAAGACCGAACTTTCGGGCCAGGACGATACCCAACATGGTGGTCAGAGTCATCACGCCCAGGCCGCCCACCTGAATGAGGCACAGAATGACGGTCTGCCCGAACGGGGTCCAGTACGTAGCCGTGTCCACGGTGATCAAACCGGTGACGCACAAAGAGGACGTTGCGGTGAACAGAGCGGTCAGCAGGTCGGTTCCGCCGGGGCCGGTGGACGCCACCGGAATCATGAGCAACCCGGTTCCCACCACCAGGGCGATGGCGAAAGCCGAAACAATGAAGCGAGCGGTTCGGGAGGGTGTCATCTCCGGTCGTTGTCGCAAGTAGGTGCGAGGCACGCAGACAAGTTACACCCTCCGTGCCCTAAACTGAGCGGCATGAGTAACATTCCCGCGGAACTCGCGTACACCTCGGAGCACGAATGGGTCAAAGACCTCAAAGACTACAACACCTACCGGGTGGGCATCACGGATCATGCCCAGGATGAACTGGGTGAAGTGGTCTTCGTTGACTTGCCTCAGGTTGGGGACGAAGTATCCGCAGGCTCTGTTGTGGGCGAGATCGAATCCACCAAGTCCGTGAGTGACCTGTTCGCACCGGTTTCCGGTGAGATCACCGAGGTCAACCCCGAGCTCGAGGACAACCCCGGCGCTGTGAACGCTTCCCCCTACGAGGACGGCTGGCTCTTCACGATCCGTGCTGATTCTCCGGAGGCGACCAAGGACCTCTTGGACGCTGACCAGTATCAGCAACAGCTGGACTGACCCGCATACTCCACACCCAGGAGAGATACTTATGTCAAAGCAGGACAACTCCGTACCTAACTCGGGTCCGGAAACCACATCCATTCAGATCGTCGCGGATGTACTTTCCACTGCCGCTCGGCACAGAATGACCGAGAGCGAGCAGAATGCTGTCGCGGCGTTGCCCCCGGGGTCAGCGCTGCTGCTCGAAACCAATGGCGGGCTCACGGGTTCGCGATTCCTGTTGGACCGGGACGAAGTAATTGCAGGACGCCATCCGGCGTGCTCCATTTTCCTGGACGACGTCACGGTGTCTCGCCGGCATGCCGGCTTCCTGCGGCGCTCCAACTCGTACGAACTGGTTGACCAGTCTTCGCTCAACGGTACGTACGTCAACGGTGACCGGGTGGACTCCAAGCAGTTGGAGAACGGGGACGAAGTCCAGATCGGCAAGTTCCGCTTCACCTTCTACCACTCCGTACAAAAGGACTCCTGACACTCCTCATGCCTGAATCCGGTCACTCGCATACCTCGCTGGTGGGTATCGGGGTACTTCTGCGGCAATTGCAGCCTGAGTTCCCCGGCCTGTCCGCCTCTAAGATCCGCTTTTTGGAGGACCAAGGGTTGGTGCGTCCGCACCGCACGCCCTCGGGGTATCGCAAGTACTCGGAAGAAGACATCGAACGGTTGGCTACGGTGCTGCGCCTGCAGCAGGAGCGGTACCTCCCGCTCAAGGTCATTCGTGACCGGTTGGATCGAGGGGAGGATCCGGGAGCGGACACGGAACCGCAGGAGCCGCGCCAAAGTGAGCGAGCGACGTCGTCCGCTCCGGCCAACGAACCGCAAGATCCGCAGCAGGCAATGGCCAGTGCGGTCCGAATGTCGGGGCGGCGCTACACCCTGCGTGAAGTGGCCGCGCGCACAGGCGCCGAAACCACGCTGCTGCGCGAGCTGATGAACAACGGGTGGCTCGTGGAGCGCTCGGGATATTTCGACGACTACTCGCTCACAGTGGCGGCTACGGCCAAGCGACTGAGCGCGTATGGGATTGAACCGCGGCACCTGAGGGCCTTGCGAGGTGCTTCGGAGCGCATGATCGGATTGGTGGAGGGCACCATCGCCCCGCTGATCAGCCGTCGTGACCCGGTGTCCCGCGAGAAAGCCCCGCAACGGGCACGGGAGATCGCGTCACTGTGCCTCACCATGACCACGGCGCTCGTGAACTCCCAGCTCAAAGACACCCTCCGTCCATTCGAACAGGAGCGATAGGTGGCCTCCCCGGACGTACCCATGGAAGTTGCTGGCGTCCGCATGGACGTGCCCACTGGACAACCGGTGGTAGTCCTGCGCGAGCTCAATGGTTCCCGACACCTGCCCATCTGGGTGGGTACCAACGAGGCGACGTCGATCGTCTTCGCAATGCAGGGCATCAAGCCGCCCAGGCCGCTCACCCATGACCTACTGATTTCCGTGGTGGACGCGGTCGGCCGAAACATCAACCGGGTGGTGATCCACACCGTGGAGGACACCGTGTTCCACGCCGCCATTGAATTCGACCAGGGCACCGTGGTGGATGCCCGAGCCTCGGACGCGCTCGCGGTGGCCGTGCGGACCAAGTGCCAGATCGTGTGTGCGCAGTCCGTCCTGGACGATTCCGGACTGGTGCTCAGCGCGGACGGAGAACTGCGCGAACAGACCGCCCCGGACCAGGCCGAAGCCGACGCCCAGGTGCGTGAGTTCCGTGACTTTCTGGACCACGTGGACCCGGACGATTTCCAGACCTGACCAGTGCGTCAGCAAGCAGACTGACTCTGCGACACGTTGAGGACCCGCGCGGATGTCTTTGACCCGCCGCACCCCGAGGTCTACCGTCTAATCAGCACCGAGAACACCATCTGGTCGCTCCGCCATGAACCACCCCAGCCGATCCCGAGGAGGATATGTGAGCCACGGAAACCTGCCGCTGGACGCAGCAGATCCGCTCCAGACCTCCCTCACGGGCGGAACGCAGGGGATGCTCTTCGACGAAGATCTGGTCAGTTTTGACGAGACCGTCGGATTCCGCGGGCCTACGGCCTGCAAGGCCGCCGGCATCACCTACCGACAGCTCGACTACTGGGCACGCACCGGTCTGGTCGAGCCCACGGTGCGCGGCGCCAAGGGTTCCGGTTCCCAGCGGCTCTACTCCTTCCGCGACATCTTGGTTCTCAAGGTCGTCAAACGACTCCTGGACACCGGCGTCTCCCTGCAGCAGATTCGTTCCGCGGTGAGTGCTCTGCGCCTGCGCGGGATCGAAGACCTCACGCAATTGACCTTGATGTCCGACGGCGCCAGCGTGTACGAATGCACCTCACCCCACGAGGTCATTGACCTGGTTCAGGGCGGTCAGGGTGTCTTCGGTATTGCGGTGGGCCGCGTCTGGCGCGAGATCGAGGGCGCCTTGGCGTCGATGCCTTCCGAGCACACCGGCGTCACCGCCGCCGACGCCGCCGAAGAGTTCCCGGAGGACGAGCTCTCCGCCCGACGGGCCCGCCGCCGTAAGCAGAATGCCGGCTGACGCCGACGATCGAGATTTTGAACGCCGCTATGAACCCATGGGTTCGTGGCGGCGTTCGTCGTGGGCGGCGGTTGTGAGGGTGCCAGCTGGCGGCGGGTTCGACGGCGCGGCATGTGGCGGGCGTAGGAGCCTCAGGTGAGGTGTCGGGCGAAGAATCGAGCGGCGTCGTCGGCGGCGAAAGAAGGCACGCCAGTGTGGCCGCCCATATTGGCCTGAAGGGTCTTCTGGGCGGAGCCCAGGGCGTCGAACAGCTCCAGTGCTTGCTGCCGATCATTGCCTTCATCGTCCCACTGCAGCAGAACATGAACCGGAACGGTGACCCGGCGGGCTTCCTCGAGTGTCGAGGTCGGCACGAAGCTGCCGGCGAACAGGCCGGCGGCCGTGATCCGTGGTTCGACCACGGCGAGCCGAACACCCAGGGCAAGCACGCCACCCGAGTAGCCCACGGGCCCGTCGATCTCCGGCAGCGATAGCAGCGCATCCATCGTCAATTGCCATTCCGGAACGGCCTGCTCGACAAGTGGCAGGATGAGCCGATCAATAATGTCCTCGGACACCGGTTCCCCGGCTTTCAATGCGTGCACCAGATCGCTGCGGGCGGCCTCGATGGCAAGCTCTTGTGGCCGACCCCCGCCCCCAGGCAGCTCGATGGTGGCCGAAGCAAAGCCATCTGCGGCGCTACGCCGGGCCCTTCCGAGCAGCCGGGGGTACATTCCCGGTAAGCCACCGGGGTGACCGAGCAGGATCAGCGGAACGGGCGCCGAGGAGGAAGCCGGTATCCACAAGATGCCAGGGATCCCGTGATGGTTGAACTCTCGTTCGACGATTCCGCCGTCGAGACGGTGTTGAGACGTGAAGTGCATGATGGCACCTTTCGGAAATGTTCCCGACCGGCGCCGAGTCTGTGGCGAGCCGGTGACTACTTGAGTAGGCCGGTCAGGATGGTGCTGAATCGCTCGGCCAGGACCGCTGCTTGTTCGCCGGGCCACCTGTGCACGGGCCATGCCGCACCTTGAACCTGCTGCATGACGGGAGCATCCGGGAGGGTCGGTTGTACCAAGAGCTCACCGAACAACTCGTGGAGTTCACTGATGCGGTGCGCGTGTTCGGAGAAATCGTCGCGAGCCCGGTTCACGATCACACCTGCGGCGGGTACGGCCCAGAGCTTGGAACCCTCGAACTGGGCCAGTGCGGTCATCGTACGCTTGGTACCGGCCACGGAGAACAGTGACGGCTCGGCTACGGAGAGCACCTTGTGTGAAGCGGCCCAGGCCATGCGCGTCAGCGCGGTGAGGCTCGGCGGGCAGTCGATGAGCACCAACTCGTACTTGTCCACGCCCTGGATCACGGTTTCGAGGCGCTTGAGATCCTTGACCGTGAAGCCGGAGCGGTCCAGGTGGGAGGACGCGGCGGAGCCCGGTGCTACGTCCAGGGTGGTCCGGGGGTAGGACTCGGGCGTGATCGGGTGCTCGGTCCACGAAGACTGCACTGTGATCTTGGACACAGCGCCCTTTTTGGGCTTGCGGAGAAGCGAACCGATGTCTCGGGAGGGTTGGGCGTGCACGCCCAGGGCCGTCGAAGCATCCGCGTGGGGGTCCAGATCGATGACCAGGCTGGGGATGCCCGCTTCCAAGGCCGCCGAAGCCAGGCCCAGAGTTACCGATGATTTACCCACGCCGCCTTTAAGGCTGCTGATGCTGACGATCTGCACTTCGACCTCTCCCGTACGGTGCCCCGGTCACCGGGACACAACCCTGTCCATGCTAACGGCTGGACCCATAGTCTTTTCGTCACAGATTGACCAGTTCCCTTACATGGTGTGGTCAGTCCATAGGTATGATGTAGGTCTCACGTATGCTGAGACAGCTAGTTCGCTTTCTAACGCAGCGCCCTTTGAGGCCCACTGGTCCGGGGGTGCGGAACGGCAGTACATGTTCTCCAAAATCCTGGTGGCTAATCGCGGCGAAATCGCTATCCGTGCATTTCGTGCCGCATATGAACTCGGCGCGAAAACCGTGGCTGTGTTCCCGCATGAAGACCGCAATTCCATCCACCGTCAGAAGTCTGACGAGGCGTACCCCATCGGCCAAGAGGGCCATCCTGTGCGCGCCTACTTGGACGTCGATGAGATCGTTCGAGTTGCCAAAGAATCCGGCGCTGATGCCATTTACCCCGGTTACGGCTTCCTGTCCGAGAACCCCGATCTTGCCCGCGCCGCTGATGCCGCGGGCATTAAATTTGTCGGGCCCAAGGCGGACATCCTGGAACTTGCGGGCAACAAGGTCGAGGCCCTGCGCGCAGCGAAGCGCGCGGGTATCCCCACGTTGCAATCGACGGAACCTTCGGCGGACAGGGAGGCCCTGATCGAAGAGGCCGAGAAGATCGGCTACCCGCTGTTCGTCAAGGCCGTCGCCGGTGGTGGCGGTCGCGGTATGCGCCGTGTGGAGACGTCCAAGGACCTGCCAGGTGCCCTTGACGCGGCCATGCGCGAAGCGGATACCGCGTTCGGAGATCCCACCGTTTTCATTGAGCAGGCCGTGCTGCGCCCCCGGCACATCGAAGTGCAGATCCTCGCGGACAACGAGGGCAATGTGGTGCACCTGTTCGAACGTGACTGCTCACTCCAGCGTCGCCACCAGAAGGTTATCGAGATCGCCCCGGCGCCCAATCTGGACGAGGACATCCGCCAGGCCTTGCACCGCGACGCCGTGAAGTTCGCCAAGGAATTGGGATACGTCAACGCCGGAACCGTGGAGTTCCTCGTGGACACCGCCGGTGAGCGCGCCGGTGAGCACGTGTTCATCGAAATGAACCCGCGCATCCAGGTGGAGCACACCGTGACCGAGGAAGTCACGGACATCGACCTGGTGCAGGCGCAGTTGCGCATCGCCGCAGGCGAGACGCTGGCGGACCTGGGGATCAGCCAGGACAACCTGCGCGTTCGCGGCGCGGCCCTGCAGTGCCGTATCACCACGGAGGATCCGGCCAACGAATTCCGCCCGGACGTCGGCAAGGTGTCGGCCTACCGTTCCGCCGGTGGCGCGGGTGTCCGACTGGACGGCGGTACGCTCTACGCCGGCGCCGAGATCTCGCCGCACTTCGATTCGATGCTCGTGAAGCTCACGTGTCGCGGCATTGATTACACGACCGCCGTTCACCGCGCGCGCCGTGCTCTGGCGGAGTTCCGAATTCGCGGTATCGCGACCAATATTCAGTTCTTGCAGTCCGTGCTGGACGACCCCGATTTCATCGCCGGGGACGTGGCCACGGACTTCATCGAGAATCACCCCGAACTGCTGAAGGGCAAGACCTCCGCGGACCGTGCGACGCGTGCGTTGACCTACCTGGCCGAAGTCACGGTCAACAAGCCCAACGGTGATCGCGTGGACGGGATCGACCCGCGCACCAAGCTCCCGCACTACCCCGGCGACAAGTCGGACGAGCCCTACCGCAGCCCCTTCGACGGCGCGTCGAGCCACGAACCCCCGGCCGGTTGGCGTCAGGTGCTTCAGGAGAAGGGCCCGGAGGGTTTCGCCCAGGAACTGCGCGAGTACAAGCCGCTGGCCGTCACGTCCACCACCTTCCGTGACGCTCACCAGTCACTGTTGGCAACTCGTGTACGTACCCGCGACCTGCTCGCGGCCGCACCCGCCTACGCTCACACGCTGCCGGGCCTCTTCTCGGTCGAGGCCTGGGGCGGTGCCACCTACGACGTCGCTCTGCGCTTCTTGGGTGAGGACCCCTGGGATCGCCTGCGCCGCCTGCGCGAGGCCATGCCCAACATCCCCATCCAAATGCTGCTGCGCGGTCGCAATACCGTGGGCTACACGCCGTATCCGGCCGAAGTGACCAACGCGTTCGTCGCCGAGGCCGCCGAGACTGGCGTGGACATCTTCCGGATCTTCGACGCACTCAACGATGTGGAGCAAATGCGCCCCGCGATCGAGGCCGTCCGGGAGACCGGAACTGCTGTGGCGGAAGTCGCCCTGTGTTACACGGGTAATCTCCTGGATCCCAACGAAGAGGTCTACACCCTCGACTACTACCTGGATCTGGCGCAGAAGTGCGTGGATGCGGGCGCCCACATCCTGGCGATCAAGGACATGGCCGGACTGCTGCGTCCGGAGGCCGCCCGCAAGCTGGTCACCGCACTGCGCGAACGCTTCGACCTCCCGCTGCACCTGCACACCCACGACACCGCGGGCGGCCAGTTGGCCACGTTGATGGCCGCTTCGGAAGCGGGTGTCGACGCCGTGGACGTCGCCTCGGCTTCGATGGCGGGTACGACGTCGCAGGTTTCGGCCTCCGCGTTGGTGGCCGCCCTCGAGAACACCGAGCGCGACACCAACCTGGGCCTGGACGCCGTGAGCGACTTGGAGCCGTACTGGGAAGTCGTGCGTGGGATCTACAAGCCTTTCGAGTCGGGACTCAACAGCCCCACGGGTCGCGTGTACCGTCACGAGATTCCGGGTGGCCAGCTCTCCAACCTGCGTCAGCAGGCGATTGCACTGGGCCTGGGGGAGAAGTTCGAGGCCATCGAGGACATGTACTACGCCGCGGACAAGATGCTGGGCCACCTGGTCAAGGTGACCCCGTCCTCCAAGGTCGTGGGTGACCTGGCGCTGCAGCTCGTGGGTATGGACGTGGACCCGGCCGAGTTCGAGTCCAACCCCAACAAGTTCGACATCCCGGACTCCGTGATCAACTTCCTGGCCGGTGAACTCGGAACCCCGCCCGCGGGCTGGCCCGAGCCGTTCCGTTCCAAGGCACTCAAGGGTCGCAACGTGACCCTGGGCGACAAGGAACTGAGCGATGAGGACCAGGAAGGATTGAACCAGCCGGGTGAGGTCCGCCGGGCCACGCTGAACCGGTTGCTGTTCGCCGCGCCGACCAAGGAGTTCGAGGCCTCACAGGTCAAGTACGGAGACCTGTCCGTGCTGCACACGCGTGACTTCCTCTACGGTCTGCGCCAGGACTTCGAGCACGTGATCTCGTTGGGCAAGGGAGTGCGGCTGCTCGTAACCCTGCAGGCGATTTCGGAGCCGGACGACAAGGGCATGCGCACCGTGATGGTCACACTGAACGGCCAGCTGCGCCTGCTGGAAATCCGGGACAACTCCGTCAAGACGGACTCCGTGGAGCTCGAGAAGGCCGATTCCGCCAATCCGGGTCACGTGGCTGCGCCGTTTGCCGGGGCCGTCACGGTCACGGTTGCCGAGGGCGACACCGTGGAGCCGGGTCAGGCGGTGGCCACCATCGAAGCCATGAAAATGGAAGCCTCCATCACCACGCCCACCGGCGGAACCGTGTCCCGCGTGGCTTTGAGGGACGTGGCGCAGGTGAGCGGCGGCGACTTGGTGCTGGTGATCGACCCCGCCTGATCGCTGATTTGCCAAGCTATTTAGGATGGGATCCATGCGCGAATTCGATCTCATCATTGTTGGCTCTGGCTCCGGTAATTCCATCCTCACGGAGGAGTACCACAATCTGGACGTGGCCATCGTGGAACCGGGTACTTTTGGTGGCACGTGCCTCAACGTGGGGTGCATCCCCACCAAGATGTACGTGTACCCGGCCACGGTGGCCCGTGAGGCTCTGGATGCTTCCCGTCTCGGGGTGCACGCATCCAGGGACTCCGTGGATTGGCAGGCCATGCGGGATCGGATTTTCAGCCGCATCGACGCCATCGCCAACGGGGGTCTGACCTACCGAAAATCCCTGGACAACGTGACCGTGATCCAGGAATACGTGCACTTCGTGGCGCCCAAGGTGTTGGAAACGGAATCGGGGGAGCAGATCACCGCGCCCCAGATTGTCCTGGCGAACGGCTCCAGGGTTCAGCTCCCGGACGTTCCCGGTATTGATCTTCCTGGCGTGCACACCTCGGACACCGTGATGCGCCTGGACGAGTTGCCCGAGTCGATCATCGTGGTGGGCGGTGGCTATATTGCCGCCGAGTTCTGCCACGTGTTCAACGGGCTGGGATCCAAGGTCACCCAACTCAACCGGTCCGAACGACTTTTGCGCCAACACGACCACACGATTGCCGAGCGCTTCAAGCGCGAGGCCGCCCTGCAATGGGACCTGCAACTGAACCGTTCCATCACCGGCATCGAGCAGACCCCGGACGGCAAGCTCACGGTGACCGCGGCGGCGTCGGACGAATCCCTGGAGACCTGGGAAGGTACGGCGGACGTGGTGCTCGTGGCCACCGGCCGCGTGCCCAACTCGGACACATTGAATCCGGAGGCGGCAAACCTGGATGTCTACGATTCCGGTCTGTTGGCCGTGGACGAGTACCAGCGCGTGCTCAGCGATGATCAACCCGTTGAAGGCCTCTGGGCTCTGGGCGATATCTGCTCTCCGTACCAGCTCAAGCACGTGGCCAACGCGGAGGCGCGCACGGTTTCGCACAACGTGGTCCACCCCGATGACCTGCGTGCAACCGATCACCGGTTCGTGCCCTCCGCGGTGTTCACCGAGCCACAGATCGCCACTGTGGGTATGACGGAGGAACAGGCACGCGTCTGGGCCGAGCAGAACGACACGGGCATCACCGTCAAGGAACAGAACTTCGGCGATGTTGCCTACGGCTGGGCCATGGAGGACTCCGTGGGAATCTGCAAACTGATTGCGGACAGGAAGACCGGATTGCTGCTGGGCGCGCACTTGATCGGTAAGGACTCGTCCAACTTGATTCAGCCGCTCATCCAGGCCATGTCCTTCGGTCAGACGGCCCACGAAATGGCTCGCGGTCAGTACTGGATTCACCCGGCACTGGCCGAAGTGGTCGAGAACGCGCTGCTAGGGCTGGACGTGCCGGAGCAACGCTGAGCGTCATCGACCGATAGTTAATTCTCGCCGGCGGTTGGGACAGGTCGCGATGTAAGCAAGCCACTCGGTGTCGCCACGTGGCAGGGCCATGACAGAGCGGGGCCCGGTGGATCACTGATCCGCAGGGCCCCGCTCTGTCATGGTGAGCTATGCGCCAAGACTTACTTGGCGTAGATCGCCTCAATCTCGTCCGAGAAGTCCTCAATGACCTTGGGGCGCTTGAGCTTCATGGAGGGCGTCAGATAACCGTCCTCGATGGTGAAGTCACGATCCAGGATGGTGAACTTACGGATGCTCTCGGCGCGGGACACCTTGGCGTTGGCGTGGTCCACGATCTTCTGTACGTGGTCGATGACTGCCGGCTCCTTGGCCGCCTGAGCGGGTGTGAGCGAGGAGTCCAGGCCCAGGGTCGGCAGGATCTTGGGCAGGGTGTCCGGGTCCAACGTGATGAGCGCGGAAATGAATGACCTGTTGTCGCCCAGCACGATGATCTGACCCACGGTGGCCGAAGCTCGGATGGGATCCTCCAGGGTATTGGGGACCACGTTCTTGCCCGCAGCCGTCACGATGATTTCCTTCTTGCGACCGGTCACGGTGAGGATGCCTTCTTCGTCGAGGACACCCAGGTCACCGGTGGCGAACCAACCGTCGATGAAGCTTTCTGCGGTCTTGTCCGGCATGCCGTGGTACGCGTGGAACACGTTGTTGCCGCGCACCAGGATCTCGCCGTCGTGAGCGATGGCGATCTCATGGCCCGGGATCGGGTGGCCCACGGTACCCAGGCGGTTGATGCTCGGGAAGTTCGCGGAGATAGGTGCGGTGGTCTCGGTCAGACCGTAACCCTCCACCACGTACACGCCGATGCCGTTGAAGAAGTGCCCCAGGCGCGCACCCAGGAGTGCACCTCCGGATACCGCATAGCGCACGTCGCCACCCATGGCGTTGCGCAGCGTGGAGTAGACGAGCTTGTCGTACAGACGATGCTGAGCCTCGAGCAACGGCGAAACCTTGCCCGCCTGCGAAGCCTTGGACCACTCGACCGCCACTGCTACGGCACGGGCGAAGATCAACTTCTTGACCGGGGACGCAGCGGCAGCCTTCAGGCGCGCGCCCACGAAGATCTTCTCGAACACGCGCGGTACGGCAAGGATGAACGTGGGTTTGAAGCGACCCAGGTCCTCCATCAGTCCGGAGACGTCCGGGGTGTGCGCCAGGGTGACACCGGCGTCCAACGCGACGACTTCCACGAAACGTGCGAACACGTGAGCCAGCGGAAGGAACATCAGCGTGCGGGCACCGGGATAGATCACCTCAGACGCAACGGGAATCGTGTTGGCCGAGCACCCAATAAAGTTTCGGTGCGTGAGCTCGCAACCCTTGGGCGGCCCGGTAGTACCCGAGGTGTAAATGATGGTGGCGGTCCGATCCAGAGAATCACCGTCGTGCGGGTCCTCCAAATCGGTCCGGTCGGCACCTTCGGCAATGAAGGTTTCCAAGGACGACTTGGGATCGGCAGTGTCGAAGACACAGATCCGTGAGGACGCTGCGAACGGCGTGATGGCGGCGGCCGCCTGGACGCGCTCCGCGAGCTCATCGGTTTCGACGAAGATCGCCTTGGATTCGGAGTCCGACAGGATCCAGGCGATCTGATCCGGGGAGGACGTGTCGTACACGGGCACGGGAACCGCGCCCACCCACCACAGGGCGAAGTCCACGAGCGACCACTCGTAGCGCGTGCGGCTCAGGATGCCTACGCGGTCCCCGGGCTGAATACCCCGGGCGGCCAGGCCTCGTGCCACGGCAATGACTTCTTCGCGGAACTGACGCGCCGTTACGTCGCGTTCCTTGCCTTCATGGAGGATCGTGTACAGGACAATGTCCGGGTTCTCGCTCGCTTGGCGGGCCAGGATCTCGGCCACGCTGTTGTGCGGAAGCGGGTCAACTACGGGGGGTACGCTCACGCGTCTCATTTAGCACCTTCTTCGTGGAGATATGGAGCCAGCCTACTGTGTGATCCAGGTCATGATGTGGCATTTATGGACGTGTCCACCTTTGAAGCGGCACATTCATTCAGACCACCGCGCCGTCGTCATCGCGGGGATCTTCGGGCAGGGCGCGATACACGAGGTACAGGCCACCGATCACTCCGGCGACACCTGCAGCCCACACCACCGTGGGCAGCGGGCCCGGCAGCGCAGCCAAGCCGATCATGATCACGAGGACCGCCAGGATCACCGTAACGGCCCGCACCATCTTGGCGCTCACGCCGCGGGTGATGTCACCGGGATCGGGGTTGTAGGACTCGTCCTCCTCGGATTCGAAGAGTTCGAGCGGCACTTCGGTCGCGGGTTGCTCCGCCGGTTCCCATGGAATCTCGTCCGCCCACGGCTCGGCGTCCTCATCGTCGCGGGGCACGTTCTCCCAGTCGTTGCCCTCGATGATGCGGCGGAAATCGTCGTCCGGCTGGGGATCCTCGGGGTCTCGTTTGCTCACGCCGACGCCGCCGCTCGGCCCGTCTCGACCGTCAGACCAAAGCCGCGCATGAGGTTCTGCACCGCATGGCGGGAGGCTGTCTCCACCAAGCCCTGGTCGTAGTCCATGGTGGCCACGTGAAAACTGTTGGGCAGCGCAATGACCTCCACCGGGCCCGCGCTGCGCTCGCGGATCAGGTCAACAGAGGCGTCGGCCACAATCCGGTCTGTCGTCGAACGGAACACGATGGCCGGCGCTGTAACGGCGGGCAGGGTCTTGATCGCCTGGCGAATCAGGATATTGAGTTGCGCTACGGCGGCCACGGGTGTGCGGTCGTAGGTGGTCTCACCCTTGGAAGGCCGGTTGATGTCGCTACCGATCCCCGGAACGGAAGGCACCACGTGCTTGACAACGTGGCTGTACGCGGCCGCGCGATTCGTCAGAGCCAGTGCGGGGTTCACCTTCAAAAGACCTGCCACCGGATATCGTGCGGCCAGCTGAACCGCCAACGCGCCGCCCATCGACAGGCCGCACACCACCACGTGCTCGTGCCGGGAGCGTAATGCCCAGTACTCCTCATCCACGGCGTCACGCCACGCGTGCCAGCTCTCCTTGGCCAGGTCTTCCCACGTGGTGCCGTGACCGGGCAGCAACGGAACGGACACGGACGGGTGGCGGCCGGCGGCGTCGTCGGCTTGGTGAATGGCGCGCGCCCACTCGATGACCGAGGCGGTCGTGGAGGTGAAACCATGCAGTACCAGCACGCCCACGGACGCGGAACCCGGGAAGAATTGATGGCCGTGTGTGGCGGGATCGAAGCTCATGGCGCCATTGTGCCAGTCCGAGCAATTGTCGTGAGAGAATCCAGCGGGGAATCCGATACGCGCACTGCTGATCCGCGCATATCAAACCCGTTCGAAGCCGCGGTCAACAGGGCAACAGAAGCTTTCCGGAAGGATCCGAGTCATGGTGTACATGTTCCTCAAGCGTTACGTGGTGGGCCCCGTAGTGAACACGGTGTACCGCCCCAAGGCCATCGGTCTGGAGAACGTCCCGTCGCAGGGCACGGCGATCTTGGCGAGCAACCACCTGTCGATCTCCGATTCCGTGTTCATGCCGGTGGCCGTGCCCCGCCAGGTGTACTTCCTGGCCAAGTCCGAGTACTTCACGGGGCCGGGCGTCAAGGGCAAGATCGTGGGCGCCTTCTTCCGTGCCATCAATCAGATCCCCATGGACCGTAACGGCGGTAAGGCCAGTGCCAAGGCCCTGAGCGCCGGCGGTCAGGCCCTGCAGGACGGCAAACTGCTGGGCATCTACCCGGAGGGCACGCGCTCGCCGGACGGTCGTCTGTACCGCGGCAAGATCGGTGTGGCGCGCTTGGCCCTGGAAACCGGTGCTCCCGTGGTCCCGATCGCCATGGTGGGTACGGACAAGATCCAGCCCCTCGGTTCCAAGTTTCCTGACCCTCGCAAAGCCAAGGTCACCACCATCTTCGGTAAGCCCCTGGACTTCTCCCACCTCAAGGGTCAGCACGGTGATCACGCAGTAATGCGTGAGGTTACCGACAAGATCATGGCCGCGATCCAGGAACTCTCCGGTCAGGAAACCGCGGATGTGTACGCGGCCAACTACAAGAAGGAACTGGCGGAGCAGAAGCGCGAACAGTTCCGGACCCAGGTCAAAGACGCTGCCGAATCGGCACGGGAAAAGGGTCGATCCGTGTCCGCATCCGTCACGCAGCAGGCGGAGCAGCTCGGTTCCAAATTCCCGGGGCGTTCACATGATGGAAACGATGACCAGTCCTCGGACCGAAACGCCTAGACTGGGGTAATGACCTCTGTAACTCAGTCTGAACAATCACGCGCCATGACCACCCCTTCGCCCAGTGCCGCCAACTATCCCGGCCTGGACGAATGGCGCAATCGGACCATTGGTCAGCACCCGCAGTGGGCGGAGCACCCGGACTTCGCCTCCACCATCGAAGAGCTCAACGCCGTTCCGCCGCTGGTCTTCGCGGGCGAGGTGGACCTGCTGCGTGAGCGCCTGGCCTCCGTGGCCGCGGGCGAGGCCTTCTTCCTACAGGGTGGTGACTGCGCCGAGACGTTCGCGGGCGCTACCGCTGACAAGATCTCCGGTCGTGTCCAGACCCTCCTGCAGATGGCCGTCGTCCTGACCTACGGCGCCTCGTTGCCCGTGGTCAAGATGGGCCGTATGGCGGGACAGTTCTCCAAACCGCGTTCGTCCAACCTCGAGACCCGCGGTGATCAGACCCTGCCCACCTTCCGCGGTGAGATGGTCAACGGGTTCGACTTCAACGAGTCCTCCCGCGTCCACGATCCCAACCGCATGCTGCGCGGCTACCACACGTCCGCGTCCACGCTGAACCTGATCCGCGCCTTCACCACCGGTGGTTTCGCGGACCTGCGCCGCGTGCATGCATGGAACATGGGCTTCGCGGCCAACCCCGCCTACGCCCGGTACGAGTCCATGGCTCGAGAAATCGATCACGCCGTGAAGTTCATGGCGGCCTGCGGCGCTGACTTCGATGCGCTCAAGACCACCGAGTTCTTCGCCGGTCACGAGGCGCTGCTGCTCGATTACGAGCGCGCTCTGACCCGCATCGATTCCCGCACGCACCTGCCCTACGGCACGTCCGGCCACTTCCTGTGGATCGGTGAGCGCACCCGCGAGCTCGACGGCGCTCACGTGGACTTGCTCTCGCGCTTGCGCAACCCGATCGGCGTGAAGCTCGGCCCGTCCACCACGGGCGAGGACGCACTGCGCTTGATCGACGCCCTGGATCCGAATCGCGAACCGGGCCGTCTCACGTTCATCATTCGCATGGGTGCCAAGAACATCCGCGAGAAGCTCCCGGCCATCATCCAGGCGGTCGAGGGTTCCGGGGCCAAGCCCGTGTGGGTCACTGACCCCATGCACGGCAACACGGTCTCCCTGCCCTCCGGCTACAAGACCCGCAACTTCGACGACGTGGTGGACGAGGTCCGCGGCTTCTTCGAGGTGCATCAGGCCCTGGGTACCTTCCCCGGCGGCATTCACGTGGAAATGACCGGCGACGACGTCGCGGAGTGCCTGGGCGGTTCGGACCCGGTCAACGAGTCCTCCTTCGCGGAGCGCTACGAGACCCTGTGTGATCCGCGCCTGAACCACATGCAGTCCCTTGAGATCGCGTTCCTCGTAGCGGAGTACCTCTCCAAGCAGAACTGATCCCTTAGAACCACGAATGCGGCACCGCTGAATGATTCCTGTCATGGACGTCATCCAGCGGTGCCGCCGTCCTACGTGATGGGTACAGACTCACAACACCGTGAGGATCACCGTGTCGCCGTCCTCGCGCTGATGAACCACGCGGTCCAGTGTCGAGCCCACGGGACGGTTCACCTCAACCGTGAAACCGAGTTCTTCGAGCGATTCCCTGGCTGAATCGACGTTCTGGCCCACCACGTTCGGGACCTGGTCCGGCGGGCTGTCCGTGGCCACGGTAAGGTCCACCGCTGTCCCTTCCTCGGCCTTGGAACCCTGCGATGGTTGTTGCTGCAACACCGTTCCGTCCGGCTGATCCGAGTACTGGGTCTGCACACCGCCCACGGTGAAGCCGGCCTGGCTGATCGCATTGCGGGCCTCGTCCAGGGTCATCCCCTCGAACATCGGCACGTCCAGCTGTGCGGGGCCCTCGGAGACCAACAACACCACCTGTTCGATGCCGTGAACACGTGCGGACTCATCGGGGTCCGTGCCGATTACCGAACCCGCTGGAATCTGGGCATTGGTCATCGTGTGCACACCCACATTGTTGATCCCCGCCGCGCTGAGCGTGCGTTCGGCGTTGGCCACGGGGACACCAGATACATCCGGCACGGTACTGGCCGCCGTTCCCGGGCCGGAGGCGAGCCACCACCCCAGGAAACCGGCCAAAGCCAACAGGAGTACGAATACCACGGAACCGATCGCCAGCTGCAGCGGCGAGGGCTGCGGGTTGAGTGTGACGCGCGGCTGCTCCGGGGTCCGGTGTGCGGTGGAGCCGGCGGCGGTGATGGCCACGGTCTGGGTGGCGTCCAGATCGTAGGTCGGCAGAATTCCGGAAGCGGGAATCGCGCGCGTGGCCGCATCCCGAACCCCAGAACTAGAGATCGGCTCGGTCGACCGTGAATCCTGCGGCTGAGCCGACAGCACCGTGGTTTCTGCATCTCCCCAAAAAAGCGCCTGACCGGACTGCGGCAATGATTGCGTCTCATCGGAAGCAGGAATCACATGGGTCGCCTGATTCAGCGACACCGGATCATTCACGGCCGGCAACGAACGATGAATGGCGAGGGCCAGATCCAGGAGGGCGGCGGCGTCGGCGAGACGAGCGTCCGGATTGCGGGCGGTGCAGCGCAGCACGAACTCGTCCAAACTGCCCGGGATGCCGGAGGAGATGCGACTCGGCGCGGGGACGTCGCGGCTGACGTGCGCGTTGGCGACTTGAAGGGCAGTGCCCGTATAGGGGCGTGACCCGGTGAGCATTTCGTAAGCCATGATGCCCAGCGCGTAGACATCGCAGCGTTGATCCACGGGTTCGTGGCCCACGAGCTCCGGGGCGGCGTACGCGACCGTGCCCAGGATGGTGCTCGTGGAGGTGTGTTCGTCCACGGCGCGCATCAGACCGAAGTCTGCGACCTTGACGTCACCGCCGGTGGTCAGCAGGACGTTCTCGGGTTTGATGTCCCGGTGGACCATGCCCGAGCGGTGAGCCTGCGCCAGGCCGCGCAGTACCGGGACGAGCAGGTCCAAAGTGCGACGGGCCGTCATGGGGGACTCGCGGGCGATCACGTGACGCAGGGTGGGGCCGTCCACGTACTCGAGCACCAGATAGACCACGCCGTCAGCGGTCTGGCCCTGGTCGAGCACCGCCACGACATTCGGGTGATGCAAGCGTGCGGCGGACTTCGCCTCGCGCTGGGCGCGCTCCACGAACTTGGGATCGTCGGCGAAGTGCGGGTGGATGATCTTGAGCGCCACCGGTCGGTCGAGACGCTCGTCCAGCCCCACGTACACGGAGGCCGTTCCGCCCGTGGCCAATCGCCGCTGGATCCGGTATCGGTGGTCCAGCAGCGTGCCGGTCAGGCGATCGTGGGGGGAATGATCAGGCAAATCGCTTTTCCTGAGCGGTAACCGCTCGTACGTAGTCCTTGGTGTCCGAGAACAAACCATAGGTCTTCACGCCGTGCAGACCCTGATAGTAAGCCCCGATGCCCATGTGCTTGGACGGCGCCTTGTCCTGGAGTTCCTTGATGATGGCCACACCAGCGGTGATGTTGTCCTGCGTGTCCAGCAGGTCCAGGTCGCGTCCGACCAGACTGGAAGCCCACTCGCCGGCGGACGGGATGACCTGCATGGTTCCCACGGCATCGGCGGGGGAGACCACGCCCTGCTGGAAACCCGACTCCTGGGCCGCATGGGCCAGCGCGAGCTTGGGGTCCACACCCATGGATTCCGCGGTCTCGCGGATCATCGACTGCACTGCTTGCTGGGACGGCAGGTCGCGCCGCTGCAGTTCGGCGTGGTGCTTGTTCGCGGAATCCACCACGTGCTGGGGGTAGGTCCGACCGGCGAATGTATCGCCCACGGCGGGCATCGGGGTCGCCTTCGGCGCCGCCGGCGCCTTGGTCTTGGGTGCGGGTTCGGGTGCCGACGCCGCGGCGGGCGCGTGAGCGGCGTCGTCGGCCTTGGGTGCGGCCTGAGAACCGGGAATCTTGAGGGCCTGTCCCGGACGGAGCAGCGAGGACGCGGTGAGGCCGTTGGCCTGCTGCAGTTCGAGCACGCTGACCCCGTGCTTGGCCGCGAGGTCCCAGATGGTGTCACCGGAGGCTATGGTGTGGCGAGCGGTCGGTTCCTTGGGCTCCGGCTTCTCGGCGGGCTCGGTCTGGGCGGGCTTGGTCTCCGAGGCCTTGTCCTGTTGACCCGGAATCGCGAGGCGGTCGCCCGGGCGCACCATGGCGTGGGCGGGAATCTTGTTCGCCTTCATCAACCCGGTGACCGTGACGCCGTGCTTGGTGGCCAGCGACCAGACCGAATCACCGGCGGCCACGGTGATCTCACCCGGTGCCTGGGCGTGCTGGGAGGTGCCGGTGTTCTGGGGTGTCACGGGCGACTGCGCGTGTGCCGTGCCCAGGGTTCCGAGTGCTGACAGGGCGGCAAGTGCGGTGACTGCCGAACCTTTGGTGGCTCGACGGGCCCACGTGGAACGAGCGGACGGGCGATCTTCTGGCGGCTCAACCGGCATGTTCGTGCTTCCTGCCTAAGTACGAGAGTGAGGGGAAGGCCACCGACTCACGCGAGCCGTGACAGCGTGACCAGAGTACCCGACCCGACTGAGCGAGTTGAAGAACTGACCGCAACGGCCAACCGTGGCAAAGTATTGTCCGTGAATCCTTCATCCGATATCAGCGCCGAAACCTTTGCCGAACTCGACTCCCTGGTGGGGGAGTGGACCTACCTGCCGGACATCGCGGAAGCCTTGGACATCCAGATCACCAAGGTGCACCGCATGATGGATCAGGGTGAGTTCCTGGAAGTCCGCCGCCCCTCCGACGGTATTCGCGTGGTCCCTGCGGGGTTCATGGCCGAAGGTCAGCCGCTCAACGCTCTCAAGGGCACCATTGCCGTGCTGCGGGACGCCCGCTACACGGACGCCGAGGCCATCCGCTGGTTGTTCACCGCGGACGAGTCCCTGCCGGGTCGGCCGGTGGACGCACTGCGCGAAGGTCGCAAGACCGAAGTACGACGCCGCGCCCAAGCCCTGGGCTGGTAGCCCTACCGGCTGCGCCGCACCGCGGCATCCGCGAGTGCGCGCAGCCCGGCGCGGGCCACCTCGTTCGTCGGGAGTGTCGCGAGCTGATGGTCCGCGGTGGCGACGAGTTCGCCGATCAGGTCCTCGGCATGTCCCAGCGCCCCACTGATCTCCATGAGCGTGCGCGCGCGCTGGATCTCGTCCTCCGTGAGGTCACTGCGGCCCAGGGTGGAGTCCAACCATTCGATGTCTTCTGCTGACCCGCCTTTGGCACACAATGCGACGAGTGCGGTGCGCTTGCCTTCGCGGATGTCGTCGCCGGCGGGTTTGCCGGTCGTTTCAGGGTTGCCGAACACTCCCAGAACGTCATCCCGCAATTGGAACGCCTCACCCACCGGCAACGCGAACGCCGAACAATGAGCCAAGAAATCCTCATCCGTACCGGCCAGGGCGGCACCTATCCGCACGGGGTGTTCCACCGAGTACTTGGCCGATTTGTAACGCAACACCGCCATGGCGCGAGTCAGTTGTTCTTCGGGATCTTCGGGCGTGGGGGCGACCTCCGCGTGCACGTCCAGGTACTGACCCACCATGACCTCGGTGCGCATCGTGTCGAAGATCGCGCGGCCGGCACGTTCGTAGTCCCGGGGGAGCAATGTGGAGGCCTGGGCGAACAGCTGCTCGGCAAAGGACAGGCTCATGTCACCGGTCAGGACGGCCGCGCTGATCCCGAAGTGGGCGGCGTCGTCGCGCCAGCCTTTTTGCGTGTGTACCCGTTCGAAGTCCCGATGCACGCTGGGTTGCCCACGGCGGGTGTCCGAACGGTCCAAGATGTCGTCATGAATGAGGGCAGCGGACTGGAACAGTTCGAGCGACGCCGCCGCCCGCACAATGGCGGGCGCGAGTGTTTCGCCACCCGCGGCGCGCCAACCCCAATAACTCAACCTGGCTCGTAACCGCTTGCCGCCGGATGTGAGCCGCTCGATGGAATCCACCAACCGAGGGGCGTCCTGGGAAATCTGTGAGACGCGCTCGCGTTCCACCGAGAAGAATTCAGCCAATAGATCGTTGAGCGCCCGCGAGAACTGTGCGTCCTCGGCACCTGCTGCGGCTGCGGGGTCTGGCGTCTCGGTCATACGGCGGGCACCTCGTTGTCCTGGTGATGTGGTTGATGCTGCTCCCACCAGTGGCCAGGAGCACCGCTCCAGCCTAACGGGATGACAACCGCTCTGAACGTGTCGGTGCCCGTGCCTAGGCTGGGGACAACGGAAGAAGAATTGCTGGCCGCGCAGAGCGCTTTCACGGAATGAGGCCCCTGTGTGGCCGTTGAATGACCAGCACGAGTCACGGGGAGGGATGGTTTTCGGTGAACGACAGTCCGGTAACCCGGCCCACCCGCGGGCCCTCTCCTGAACAACTCGAGAAGTACCGCCGCTGCGCCATCCTGCACGTGGACATGGACATGTTCTACGTGGGTGTCGAATTGCTGCGGACACCCCAGCACCGAGGGAAACCGGTGATCGTGGCCGGATTGGGCCCGCGGTCCGTGGTGTTGTCGGCCTCGTACGAAGCGCGGAAGTTCGGTGTGAACTCCGCCATGCCGCTCGTACAAGCGCGCGCGGCGTGCCCGCACGCCGTGGTGCTGGAACCACACCGGGAGGACTACACCTATTATTCGGGTCTGGTCATGGGCATGTTCCGGGACATCACCGACCGCGTGGAGCAGCTCAGTGTGGACGAGGCCTTTTTGGATGTCTCGAGCGCCATTCGCCGGTTGGGGCCGCCCGCAGTGATTGCTCGGCGCATCCGTGCCGAGATCGAGAACGGCACCGGCCTGACCGCTTCGGTGGGGGTGGCTGAAACCAAGACCGTGGCCAAGATTGCCTCCGCCTACTGCAAGCCCAACGGGCTTCTCATCGTGGAGCCGCAGCACACCCTGGCTTTTCTGGCCCAATTGCCCGTCACCAAGCTGTGGGGAGTGGGTAAACGCACCGCGGCCATCCTTGAGGGTGCCGGGCTGAGCACGGTGGGAGACATCGCTCGGACACCCGTCACCAGGTTGCGATCGCTCGTGGGTGACGCCGCCGGCCACCACTTGCACCAGCTGGCCAACGGCCACGATCCACGTCCCGTCACCCCCGTGCGCGAGGAAAAGAGCCTGGGCGCAGAGCGGACCTTCGACAAGGACATCTCGGACACCGCCCAACTCAAGCGGGTTCTGCTGGGCCTGTCCCACGACACGGCCGCCCGATTGCGCCGACACGGATTGCGCGCTGAACGGGTGGGTCTCAAGCTGCGGTACTCGGACTTCTCGACCATTTCGCGCTCGCGGACTCTGAATCACCCGATCACGTCCGCCCATGACCTGTACACGGAGTCGGCAGCGCTCCTGGACCACCTCGGACCCAGAAAGCAATCGGTAAGGTTGCTGGGAGTTCGCGCTGAAAAACTGGCGGCCGCGGACCACGCTTTGCAGCTCAGTCTGGACGGCCGCGAGGAAGAATGGGGGGCCGCTGAGCAGGCCATGGACCGAGTTCACAGTCGTTTCGGTCCGGGAGTGGTCAGGCCCGCCAAGCTCCTTGATCCCACCGTGCCAAACCGGTCCGCAGGGGATATCCTTGATAACACGTGATGATCATTTGGGTTTCGCGGTCATCTTCATCTCTACACGCAGGAGGAATCGTGCCCCTTTCCGAGCACGAACAGCAACTTCTGGCGCAGCTTGAAAAGCAACTGCACCAAGAAGATCCGCGCTTCGCTTCCACCATGCAGCCGGAACCCACTCGTGGGCGTGGTTCCAAGCGCAACGTGGTGCTGGGCGTGGTGATTGCCGTGGTCGGTCTGGGTATTGTCCTCGCCGGTGTCGCCACCAACCTGATTCTCCTGGGTGTGCTGGGCTTCATCGTCATGGGGGTCGGCGTGTACGTCGCCATCATTCCGGCCAAGGGGGAGCGCGCAGGCTCCAGCTCTGCCGGGCCCAAGAAGAGCGGCAGCCCCAAGTCCTCCTCCGGCTTCTTGCAGAACCTCGAACAGAAGTGGGACCAGCGCAATCAGGGTGGCGGAAACTAGTCCCTCCACTTTTCCCCCACTTTCCTCCCCACAACTTCATTTCTGGCTCCTCGGTCGCTGACCGGGGAGTTTTTCTTTGCCTCAAACCTGTCAGGAGCGGGACAGGTTCCCTGGAAACATGGGGAAGTGGAGTAGCTGCGTTGACGGTGGAGGTAAGTGGAGTAAAGTGGAGCGCGGTAGAGGAACGAGGGTGCAGTAGGACCCCCAAATCAAGGTGGTGGAGATGTTTCTCGGAACATACTCGCCGCGCCTTGATGAAAAGGCCCGGCTGATCCTCCCGGCCAAGTTTCGGGCTGAACTGGCGGACGGACTCGTACTGACTCGTGGGCAAGAGCGTTGCCTGTATGTGTTCAGTGAAGAGGAATTCGCACGTGTGCACGAACAAATGCGAGCGGCACCGCTGTCGTCCAAGCAGGCTCGGGATTACATCCGCGTTTTTCTGTCCGGTGCCTCGGACGAGGTTCCGGACAAGCAAGGTCGCGTGACTATCCCCGCGTCACTCCGCAGTTACGCCGGTCTCGGTAAAGAGCTCGCCGTGATCGGTGCGGGAAGTCGCGCGGAGATCTGGGACGCACAGGCATGGCAGCAGTACCTGGAGGAGAAGGAGGCAGCGTTCTCGGACACCGAAGAAGAGGTGATCCCCGGACTGTTCTGATTTCACCGCAGCTCACGCGCACCGGATACGAGATCTCCAGCCGCCCACGTCACCGTCCTGACTCGACTTCCCCCGAGTCAGGCCGGATTCGAGAGGCGAGTGGCGGAGGGGGATCTGGTAGCCGGACCGCGGAGGACCTTTGACCGTCAACCACGCGGGTGACAGCAACCAGGGCTGAACCCGGAACAGATCAGGAGCCCGAATGCAGGACACACCAGCAGAGCAGCGCCACGTACCGGTGCTGCTCGAGCGCTGTCTGGACCTTCTTGCACCCGGTTTCGAAACTGACTCACCAGTGGTTCTGGATGCCACCCTGGGAATGGGTGGGCACAGTGAGGCCATGCTCAAACGCTTTCCGAATCTCACGGTCGTGGGGATTGATCGGGATCCGCAGGCACTTGAACTCGCGGGGCGCCGATTGGCACCCTTCGGCGATCGGTTCCGGAGCATTCACACCACATACGAGCACATCGCCGATGCCGCAGCTGTGGCCGGTGTGGACGCGGTGGACGGTGTCCTCTTCGATCTGGGTGTTTCCTCGTTGCAGTTGGACGAACGCGAGCGTGGTTTCGCGTATTCGTTCGACGCACCACTCGACATGCGCATGGACTCCCAAGCGGAGTTCACCGCAGAAACGGTCGTCAACGAGTACAGCGAGGATGAATTGCGCACCATTTTGCGCAATTGGGGAGAGGAACGCTTTGCCCCGCGCATTGCGCGAGCCATAGTCGCCGCGCGCGCCGTGAAACCCCTCAAGACCACGGGTGAACTCGTGGACGTGGTCAAGTCCGCCGTGCCCATGAGTGCGCAACATAAAAAGGGGCATCCTGCCAAGCAAACTTTTCAAGCGTTACGCATTGAAGTTAATGAAGAGCTTGATGTTTTAACCCGTGCAATTCCTGCCGCGTTGGAAACTATTAGGGTCGGCGGGCGTGTCGTCGCTATGAGTTACCACTCGCTTGAGGACAAAATTGTGAAGCAGGAATTTGCGCGTGAAGCGCGGTCCACGGCACCCAAGGGATTCCCTGTGGAATTGCCGGAACATCAACCCACGCTCAAGGTTCTAACTCGCGGAGCTGAGAGGCCCAGCGACGAGGAAACCGCAACCAACCCCCGAGCGGCCTCGGCTCGGTTGCGGGCTGTAGAGAAGATTCGCACCACCATGAAGTCAGGGAGTACACGATGAGCAGCGCGGCTATGTCACATCCGGCGCCGTCATCGACCCCTCAGGAAGAGCTCCGCTCCGAACAATCGCGCACGCCGCTGTCGGTCGTCCCGCAGCGTCAGGCCCGTCGCAGCCGAGTCTCCACCGTAGTGATGTGCGCCATTGCCCTCGCGGCCGCGCTGATGGGCATCCTGTTCCTCAACATCCAGATCTCCTCGGGTCAGTACCGGCTCACCGAACTCACCATTCAGGAACGAGCTCTCTCCCAGGAGAACGAGGCGCTCACGCAGGACATCGAAGCCAACGCCGCTCCCCAGAACCTCGCCGCACGCGCCAACGACCTGGGCATGGTCCAGGCCAAGGACGTGGGAACCGTGGAATTGAGCACCGGTGCCGTTGCGGCGGCGTCGGGCGTGGCAGAAAAGGGGAACGCCCAGGACATCCTGGTGCCCCCGGCCAAGATGAAGGGCTCCGAAGCAGCGGAGAACGCCCGCGTGGCTGCCGAGGAACGCGCGGAAAAGCGCGCCAAGGAAGAGGCCGAGAAGAAGGCAGCCGACCGCAAGGCGCAGCAGAAGGCCCAGGAGAAGGAGAACCTCAACGGCGGTTCCATCCCGGCGCCTGCACAGCGCGAGCCCGGCCAGTAAACTATGCACTTCCGGCAACGGTGCCGGAACCACAGCCGCACCTTCGGAGGTAGCCCGCTACGCTGACTGCTAGGAATTGAGGATTCATCGTGTCATCACCCGCAACCGGAAACGCGTCCTGGCGACCCCGCTGGACGCGAGCGCAGGTGGGTATCGCCCTCTTGCTGGCGTTGCTGTTGGTGGTCGCGGGAAAGCTCTTCTGGGTGCAGGGGCTGGATCCCACCGGTCGCGCGGAAGCCGCGGCGGAGAGCCGCACCCAAACAGAGGTGATTCCGGCTGTACGCGGTGACATCAAGGACACGAACGGTGAAGTCCTGGCCCGCACCCTGCAGCGTTACGACATCACGGTGGATCAGACTGCAGTGGCGGCCTATACCCGCGTGAAGGAAGACCAATCCACCGAAGTGGTGACTCCCACCCAGGCGGTGTACGAGATCGCCGATGCACTCAGCCTCCCGGACACCGAGGTCAAGAACGCCCTGGACGGCGACAAGACCTTCAACTACGTGGCCCGTGGTGTGACCCCGGAGCAGTACGGCAAGATTCAGGACCTCAATCTCCCGTACGTGTTCGGTCAACCGACCTTCCAACGCAGCTACCCCAACGGCGCGGTGGGCGGGTCCATCGTGGGATTCCTGGGCGGCGACAACGAGGCCCTTGGCGGTATCGAGCAGACCCAGGACGACAAGCTGCGCGGCGTGAACGGCGAGCGTCGTTACGAAATTTCCGGTGACGGGGTGCGCATTCCCGTTGCCCCGCAAGAGTTGCAGTCACCGCAGGACGGCGCTGATGTTCAACTCTCGATGGACAGCGACGTCCAGTACTTCGCGCAACAGGCAGTGTCCGAGCGCGCCGAGGAACTCAATGCTGAATGGGGCAGCGCCGTGGTGATGGACATCAAGTCCGGCAAGGTCCTGGCGATGGCGGACTCGTCCACGGTTGACCCCAACGTGCCCGGCGAGGCCGAAGGGGAGGACCTGGGCGTCCGCTCCGTGACACACGCGGTGGAGCCCGGTTCGACCCAGAAGATCCTGACCACCGCCGCCGTCATGGACCAGGGCATTGCCAATCCTGACACCGAGATCACGGTGCCTCCGCACCTGCAGATCGACTCGGAAAAGATCACGGACGCCTTTGATCACGGCACCCAGAACCGCACGGTGGCCGGGATCATCGCGGATTCCATGAACACGGGAACTGTGATCATGGGCTCCAAGATGGACAAGCAGACCCGCCACGATTACATGGCGGATTTCGGGGTTGGCCAGTCCACGGGCATCGAGCTCCCCGGTGAGACCTCCGGCATCCTGGCTCCCGCTGACGATTGGGATTTCCGCCAGCAATTCACCGTGCTGTTCGGCCAGGGCGTTTCACAGAGCCCGCTGCGCACGGCATCGATCTTCCAGGCGGTTGCCAACGACGGCGTGCTGATCGAACCTCGCCTCGTGGAGTCCACGGAGGAAGCCGACGGCTCGGTCACCACTCCCGAACAGCCGGAAGGCAAGCGAGTGGTCTCGCCCGAAGCAGCGCAGCAGACCATGGACGTCATGGAGACCGTGGTGACCGAGGGTGGCGCCAAGGAGGCAGCGGTTCCCGGTTACCGCGTGGGCGGCAAGACCGGTACCGCGGAGGCGCCCAGCGACCAGGGTGGCTACGACGGCTACACCACGTCGTTCGTGGGCGTGGCACCGATGGAAGATCCGCAGTACCTGGTGGCCGTGACACTCCAGCGCCCCGAGGGGGACGTCCACACTATTGGCGTCACGGAAACCTTCTCCACGATCATGGAACAGGTCCTGCACCACTACAACGTGCCTCCTTCTACGACGGATCCCGTGGAGATCCCCAAGGAAGTTCCGGACAATCTCGACCGCTCCGTGACTCCCACGAACGCGCTGGACCAAACGTGGCCTTCACCGGCTCGGGAAGAATCACAGGGATAAACTCGCAGCACCACCTTATTTACCGGTACGTACCGGCCCCGGTGAGCGGGGTTCGCTCGCTACAGCTTTTTGAAGAGGACTTCCATGGTTGCATCTGCCGAACAGGGACGCGACGCGCAGTCGGTGCGTCCGTCCCGACCCGTGGCTCACACCGTTGAGCAGTTAGCTCATCTCACGGGCGCGCAGATCGTCACCTCACAGGGTGCCTCGGACGTCCCCGTCACGGGCGTGGTCCTGAATTCTCGGGAGATCCAGCCGGGGGACCTGTACTCGGCACTTCCGGGTGCGCGCACGCACGGGGCACAATTCGCCGCCGACGCCGCCGCGTCCGGTGCCGTGGCCATTCTCACCGACGCGGCGGGCGCGGACCTTGTCGCGCAGGCAGCCGTGGACCTCCCCGTACTGGTGAGTGACGATCCGCGAGCGTGGACGGGTCGGATCGCCGCCGAGATCTACAACTCCCAGCCGGAGGACGGCAGCGCGCAGAAGTTGTTCGCGGTCACCGGAACCAACGGTAAAACCACCACCACGTACTTTCTGACCTCCATTCTGCGGGCCCTGGGGCACACGACCGGGCTGATCGGGACCATCGAGATCCTGGCCGGAGACACCCCCATCCCCTCCAAGCTCACCACGCCCGAGGCACCGCACGTCCACTCGTTGTTGTCGCTCATGCGCGAGCGGGGCATCGGTGCCACCGCCATGGAGGTTTCGTCCCACGCCCTGGAGTTCCACCGCGTGGACGGCGTCCGTTACAACGTGGCCGGATTCACCAACCTCACCCAGGACCATTTGGATCTCCACGGCTCCATGGAGGCCTACTTCGAGGTCAAGGCCCAGTTGTTCACCGCCGAGCGGGCGGAGCGCGCCGTCGTTCTGTTGACCGAAGGTGATCAATGGGGAGAAGCAATGGCCCGCCGAGCCCGCGAGAACCTGGGCTCGGACCACGTCACCTCCGTTGCGCTGCGCGGCAATATCGGGGACGACGCCCACGCGGGCCCCGAACGCTCCGGTGCCGACTGGACCCTGAACTCCCTGACCCGCCGAGGAATCGGTCACGCGTTCACCCTGCAGCACCGCGACGGCCGCCAGCTGTCGGTCTCCACGGCGCTGCCGGGCGACTTCAACGTGGCCAACGCGGCCCTGGCCGTCCTCATGGTGTTGGACTCCGGGGTGGACCTGGACACCCTGCAGAAGGCTCTGGACGAGCACGATCCGTTGACCACCGATGTGCCCGGGCGCATGCAGCTGATCGGCACCCGGCCCACATCGGTCGTGGATTTTGCCCACAACCCGGATGCCATGGTCCGAGCTCTGCAGTCCGTGGAACCCACCGAAGAAGGTGGCCGCACGATCATCGTGTTCGGTGCCACCGGACGCCGCGACACCACCAAGCGACCCATCATGGGGCGGATCGCCGCGGAGGGTGCGGACATCGTGATCGTGACCGATGACGACCCCCACGACGAAGATCCCGCACCCATTCGCGAACAGGTGGCCCAGGGCGCACGCGAGGCCCAAGAGCGCGGAGCACGTGCCGCTGAGGTGCACGTGATCGCCCCGCGCGAGGTAGCCATTCACACGGCGGTCCGCATGGCCCGACCGGAGGATTCCATCATTCTGGCAGGGCGCGGCCACGAAGTTTTCCAAGATCTCAACGGCGTGGCACATCCGCTGGATGACCGCGTGGAGCTCAGGGCGGCGCTGGATGCGCTGCACTCGGGCCGTAAGGAGCAGAAATGATTTCCCTGTCCGCCACTCAGGTGGCGCAAGCCACCGGAGGCCGCCTGGTCGGTGTCCAGAACGCTGAGTCCGTGGTGATCTCGTCCGTCACCACGGACTCCCGCGAGGTCACTCACGGGACGCTGTTCGTGGCTAAACCCGGTGAGGCCACGGACGGGCACAAGTTCGTACCCCAGGCGGCCCAGGCCGGTGCCGTGCTCAACCTGCTCGAGCGCGAGGTGACCAACGACGCGGGGGAGCCTTACCCCGGTGTGGTCGTGCCCGACGTCGTCGAGGCCATGGGCGCTCTCGCGAGCAACGTGATCGACCGGCTGCGAGAGAAGCACCCGGTGACCGTGGTCGCAGTGACGGGCTCGGTGGGGAAGACCACCACCAAGGACCTGCTGGCCGGAATCTTCGGATCCCAGGGTCCGACCGTGGCGCCGCGCAATTCCTACAACGGTGAGGTGGGCGTCCCGCTCACCGTGTTCACCGCGCACGAGGACACCCGGTACTTCGTGATTGAAATGGGCGCAAATCACCTGGGCAATATTGAATACCTGTGCAACATGGTGCACCCGGATGTCGGCGCCGTGCTGTGCGTGGGAACCGCGCACGCCGGTGAGTTCGGCGGCGTCGAGAACATTGCGCGCACCAAGGGCGAAATGGTCGAGGGTCTCGCCCCGAACGGCACCGCTGTGCTCAACGACGACGATCCCCGTGTACGGGAGATGCGCACCCGCACCCAGGCCAACATCGTGTCCTTCGGCCTCGGGTCTGAGCCGAACGCGCCCGAGCACGGCGACGACCGGGTCTGGGCTGAGGACGTGACGGTGGGCGCGGACGGGTGCCCGCGTTTCACCCTGCATCTGCCCGATGGTTCCGCGCATGAGATCGAGTCCAAACTCATCGGCGCGCATCACGTGTCAAACATTCTGGCGGCCGCGTCCGTCGCCTTCGCTGCAGGGATCGAGCCGCAGGCCATCGTGGCCGGTCTCAACGGCCAGGGTGCGCAGTCGCGCTGGCGCATGGAACGCACCGAGCGCCCGGACGGCGTGACCGTGATCAACGACGCTTACAACGCCAACCCGCAGTCCATGCGCGCTGCACTGCAGACCCTCGCGCAAATGGGGCGTGGCGACGGACAGACCGCACCGCGTCGAACCGTGGCCGTTCTGGGCGGGATGTACGAACTCGGAGACGAGTCCGTGGCGGCCCACGACGCACTGGGCCAGCTGCTGGTCCGCATGAACATTTCACACGTGGTGGCCGTGGGCGACCTGGCACGCCCCATTTTCACCGCGGCTACCCTTGAAGGTTCCTGGGGGGACGAAGCCCAGTGGGTGGCCACCGCGGAGGAAGCGGAGGATCATCTGAAGGGCGCATTGCAACCCGGTGACATCGTGCTTTTCAAATCCTCCAACGCCGCAGGACTCAACCATCTGGGGGATCGCGTGGCAGCCGAGGGGTCCGACCAAACGGCCTCCACCCATGAAACGACCAACGGCAAGGGGAACGAGCCCGCATGATTCAGTTGCTCATGGCTTCGGGGCTGGGCCTCGTCTTTTCGATCTTCGGCACCCCCGCGCTCATCAAGATGTTGGCCCGCCGCGGGTACGGTCAATACATCCGCGACGACGGGCCCACTAGCCACCAGACCAAACGCGGCACGCCCACCATGGGTGGTGTGACCATTCTGCTGTCCGTGGTGGCCGCTTATCTGGTGACCCATGTGGTCAGCATGTTGGCCTGGCCAGAAAACGGCGGCGTCACGCTGTCCGGAGTCCTTGCCCTCGGGCTCATGCTCGGCATGGGTCTGGTGGGGTTCCTGGACGATTACAAGAAGATCGCCAAGAAGCAGAACTTGGGTCTCACGGCCGCCGGGAAGATGATCCTGCAGGGAACCATCGGCGTGGCCTTTGCCGTGCTCGTGCTGTTCTTCCCGGACGAGGCGGGCAACACCCCCGCATCCACCGCCATCTCGTGGACCCGCGACACCAATGTCGATCTCGCCTTTGCCGGGCCGATCATCGGGGCCATCCTGTTCGTGATCTGGGTGAACCTCATCGCGACCGGTACCACCAACGCGGTGAACCTCACCGACGGCCTGGACGGACTGGCGACCGGCGCCTCCATCCTGGTGTTCAGCGGCTACATGCTCATTGCCCTGTGGCAGTCCGGCCACCTGTGCGAGAACGTGAACCAGGCGGCCTGCTACGAGGTGCGCGACCCCATGGACCTCGCCATCGTTGCCGCGGCCCTGGTGGGCGCGCTGATCGGTTTCCTGTGGTGGAACACCTCACCCGCCAAGATCTTCATGGGCGATACCGGTTCGCTGGGACTCGGTGGCGCGTTGGCCGCGTTCGCCGTGCTGTCCCGGACCGAACTGTTGCTCATCCTGATCGCCGGTCTGTTCGTGGTCATCACGTTGTCCGTGATCATGCAGGTGGGCTACTTCAAACTGTCCGGCGGAAAGCGCATCTTCAAGATGGCCCCGCTGCAGCACCACTTCGAACTCAAGGGCTGGCAGGAAGTCACCATCGTGGTTCGGTTCTGGATCATTGCCGGATTGTTCGTGGCCGCGGCACTGGGTGTGTTCTACGGTGACTGGTTGATTCACAACGGAGGGGCTTTCCCCGGAGCTGAGGCACTTCGATGATTCACGCGAGTAATGACAACCCAGTGCTCGATAACCCGCGGCTAGCCGGGCTGACCAGCTGGGACGCCGACTGGCGCGGCCTTCGAGTGGTCGTGGCCGGCATCGGCGTCTCGGGATTCGCGGCCGCGGACACCCTCATCGAACTCGGCGCGCGCGTCGTCGTACTGGACGGCAACGACACCGCACGCAACCGACAGCGCGCCGACACACTGCGCATCGTGGGGGCCCTGGACGTCAACCTCGGCCAGGACGCCATGACATTCGTTCCCGACGTCGCGGGGGACCGCCCCGACGTGATCGTCACCTCTCCGGGTTTCCCGCCCACCCATCCGTTGCTCGTCGCCGCTCGTGAAGAGGGCATCCAAATCTGGGGTGACGTGGAACTGGCCTGGCGGGTGCGGGAACGCGAAGGCCGCAAGACCGCCGAATGGGTGTGCATCACCGGCACCAACGGCAAGACCACCACGGTGGGAATGACCGCATCCATCCTCCAGGCCGCGGGCCTCAAGGCGATCGCGGTAGGAAACGTGGGAACGCCCATTCTGGATGCATTGCGCGATCCGGTCGAATACGACGTCCTGGCCGTGGAGCTCTCGAGTTTCCAGCTGCACTGGACCCACTCGATGGCGCCTTTGGCGTCCGTGGTGCTCAACCTGGCCCAGGATCATGTGGACTGGCACGAGGGATACGAGAACTACGTGGCGGACAAGTCCCGCGTCTACGAGAACACCCGGGTCGCGTGCGTGTTCAACGTGGAGCAAGAGGGCTCCGTCGGGCTCGTGGAGGAAGCGGATGTGCAGGAAGGTTGCCGCGCCATCGGCTTCACGACCGGCACCCCGGATCTGTCGATGGTGGGTGTGGTGGACGACCTGCTGGTGGACCGGGCATTCGTGGCGGATCGGAAGAACACCGCCGCCGAGCTGGGCACCGTTGCCGACACGGGAGCGCTGCCCACCCGGCACGTGGTCGCCAACGCTCTGGCCGCCGCAGCTCTGGCACGCGCGGCCGGTGTCGCTCCGGAGGCTGTCCGAGAGGGGCTGCTCGCCTTCCAGCCCGGTGACCACCGAATCCAGTTGGTGGCCGAGTCCGACGGCGTTCGCTGGGTCAACGATTCCAAGGCCACCAATCCGCACGCAGCCCAGGCAGCACTGTCCGCCTTCGACTCGGTCATCTGGATCGCCGGTGGGCTGTCCAAGGGCGTGAGCTACGACCAGCTCATCGAACGCAATGCCTCCCGTCTGCACACGGTGATCCTGATCGGCACCGACAACCAGTCGCTGCTGGACGCGTTGGAACGCCACGCGCCCGATGTGGCCGTCGTGGCGACGTCGGGCCCCGACGCGCTCGATCCTGCCGCCGATCCCACGGACGGCCACGCCGCCATGCACGCCGCCGTGCAACAGGCGCGGAAGCTCGCGAATCCGAAAGACACCGTGCTCATGGCACCGGCGGCCGCGTCGATGGACCAATTTCAGGACTACGCGGACCGCGGAGATGCCTTTGTGAACGGCGTACGCGAGGAACTGGGACTCTGATGGCGACATCCCCTGGCCGAGGCTCCAACACGACCCGCAACGGCGCGGTAGCCGATCACCCGAAGGGAACTTACTCAACGGTGACCCGCCCGGGCCCCGGCGTACGTGACGAGGATCTGGGTGTGGTGCGGGCCAGCGGCGGGGGAGGGCGTCCCCTGACCAGCAAACTGCGCCACCTGTGGCACCAGCTGGTGGACGGGCCCTTGTTCCACTCCTACTGGGCTCTCGCGGGCACCGTGATCATGCTGACCGCGATCGGCATGATGATGGTGTTGTCCGCCTCTGCGGTCGAGGCCATTGCCGAGGACAGTTCCGCCTATTTCCTCTTCCAACGCCAAGCCATGTTCGGCGTGGTCGGACTGATCGTGATGATTGGTTTGTCGTTCGTTCCCGCGTGGCTCTTCAGAAAGTTCGCGTGGGGGCTGTGGGGGCTGGGTGTCGGGCTGCTGCTCCTGGTTTTCACTCCGTTGGGTGAGGAGGTCAACGGCAACCGCAACTGGCTGAGCCTGGGCGGTCTGACCCTGCAGCCTTCCGAAGCCGCGAAATTAGCCCTGTGCGTGTGGTTGGCCGCGCAGTTCGCGAAACAGGGTGACGAGGTCAAGGACTGGAGGAAGGCCCTGTGGCCCTCGGCCATCGGCTTCCTGGTACCCACCGGCCTGGTTGCGGCCGGCGGTGACATGGGCACCGCCATCGTGTTCGTGCTGATCTATGCGGCGGGGCTCTTCTTTGCCGGTGCGCCGCTCAAAATTTTTGCCGGGGCAGCCGCCGTGGGCGTTGTGCTCGGCGTGGGCGCCATCATCACCGCCCCGCACCGCGTGGACCGCATCACGGGCTGGCTGTTCGGTGAATGCGGTGCCACCGATGCGTGCTGGCAGGCCGAGCAGGGACTGAACGCGCTGGCCACCGGTGGCTGGTGGGGCGTGGGCCTGGGCCAGTCGCGACTCAAGTACAACTACGTTCCCGAGGCTCACAACGACTACATCTTCTCGATCATCGGAGAAGAACTCGGCCTGCTCGGTACCGCGATCATCCTGTTGCTCTTCGCGATCATCGTGGTTGCCATGGCCCGCATCATCCTGCGCACCCGCAGCATTTTCGTCCGAATCACCACGGCGTGTGTTGCCACCTGGATCGTCGGTCAAGCCTTTGTGAATCTCGGCATGGTCACCGGGTTGCTCCCCGTGATCGGTATTCCGTTGCCTTTCATCAGCTACGGTGGTTCGGCCTTGCTGATCAGCTTGGCCGCGGTGGGCGTGGTCATGTCCTTCGCCCGCGTGCCACGGTCGGTCGAGGTGGGAGACAAGTCCGCGATCCTGGATCGGCAGGAGGCCCACGAGGTCTCCGGTGACGGGGACCCGCGGCGTCGGGGGCCACAATGGTTGCGACGTATGACTTCGCAGGGTGGAAAGGCACATGATGACCAGTGAACCGCTGGACAACGCCGAGGCCACGGTGAACGTGATGCTCGCCGGTGGTGGCACCGCGGGCCACGTGAGCCCTTTGCTCGCCATCGCGCACGCCATTCGGGACGCCGACCCTACGGCCTCCGTGTGCGCTGTGGGAACGGCGTCGGGTATGGAAACCCGGCTGGTTCCGGCCGCAGGCGTGCCCCTTGAACTCATTGAGCGGGTACCGCTGCCGCGCCGCCCCTCAGCAGATCTGCTGCGGCTACCGGCACGGCTTAACCGGGCGGTTCAGCAGGCCGGTCGGATTCTCGACTCCCAGCAAGCGGACGTGGTGGTGGGCGTCGGCGGCTACGTGTGCACGCCCGTGTACCTAGCCGCTGCGCGGCGTCGAATTCCCGTGATCATCCACGAGGCCAACGCGCGGCCCGGACTCGCCAATCGAGTGGGAGCCCGCTTCGCGTCCGTGGTGGCCACGGCCTTCGCCGACACCCCCCTCAAAGGGGCTGTTGCCGTGGGGATGCCCATGCGCCAGGAGATCGCCCAGCTCGACCGGGGCGCCCTGCGTGCCCGGGCGCGTGAAGACCTCGGACTGGATCCGGACCTGCCCACCGTGGTGGTGACCGGAGGTTCCTCCGGAGCTCAATCCATGAACCGCACCGTGGCCAAGATCGCGCATGAAGTGGCCGAACAGGGCTATCAACTCTTGCACGTGACCGGGCGCACCAAGGAGGTCCGCACCGACAAGGGTGAACTGCTGCGGGCACCGGGTTATGTGCAGACCGAATACGTGGACGGCATGGAGAAGGTGTACGCCGCGGCGGACCTGTTGGTCGCCCGAGCCGGAGCGGCCACGGTGTGTGAAGTTGCCGCCGTGGGGCTCCCGGCAGTGTTCGTCCCCTTGCCGATCGGTAACGGTGAACAGGCTCTCAACGCCCGGTCGCTGGTAGCGGCCGGGGGAGCGGAACTCGTCAAGGATTCCGATTTCACCCCGCAGTACTACCGGGACACGGTCGCCGCGCTCGTGACCGACGCGCCCCGTCTGGCGAGCATGGCTCAGGCCTCAGCGGCCCACGGCATCCGCGATGCCGCCCAGACGATGGCGCGGTTGGTCCTGGAGCACGCAGCACGCCGTTAAGGTTAGTCACCGACCACTCATCACTTCCCACTTCCCGTTCGGAGGAGACCACCGTGAACTCCCAGGTCCAGCTCGACCCCCACGCGCTGGGGCGCGTCCACTTCATCGGCATGGGCGGTGCGGGCATGTCCGCCGTGGCTCGCCTCCTGTTGGCACGCGGTGTGGACGTGAGCGGGTCGGACGCCAAGGACTCCAAGGGCCTACGTGAGCTCGAGGAACTGGGCGCCACCGTTTTCGTGGGCCAGCGGGCCCAGAACGTTGACGGTGCCGGGACAGTGGTGATCTCCACGGCGATCAAGCCCAGCAATCCCGAACTTGTCGCCGCACGGGAGCGCGGCCTGCGCGTTGTACACCGTTCAGAGGCTCTGGCCTCCGCCATGCACGGTCGCCGCGTGGTGGCTGTTGCGGGAACCCACGGCAAGACCACCACGAGCTCGATGACCACCGTGGCCTTCCGAACGGCGGACCTGGATCCGTCGTGGGCCATCGGAGCCTTCGTGGCGGACCTGGGAGCCAACGCGGGCTTCGCCGACGGCGCCTGGTTCGTCGCTGAGGCGGACGAGTCCGACGGTTCCTTCCTGGCCTACCTGCCCGAAATCGCCGTGATCACCAACGTCGAACCCGACCACCTGGATCACTACGGATCCCCGGACGAGTTCTTCGCGTCCTTCGATCGTTTCGTGGAGACCATTCGCCCCGGCGGCACGCTGGTCGCGTGCCTGGACGACGCAGGCTCGCGCGATTTGGCCGAGCGGCGTCGAGGGACCGGCGAAGCCGTCCTCACCTACGGAGTGGACCCTGCGGCGGACGTGGTCGTCTCGGGCATCGAGGCGCGCGGCGTGGGTTCGCACTGCACCCTGACCTTCTCCTTGGCAGGCGGTGAGCCCCGGTCACTCGAGTTGGACCTGTTGGTGCCCGGTGCGCACAACATCGCCGACGCCGCCGCGGCGTTCACCGCTGGCCTCGCAGCCGGTGCGGAGCCCGAAGCCCTGGTCGATGGGTTGGGTCAGTTCCACGGTTCGGCGCGACGCTTCGACCTGAAGGGCACGGCCCGTGGGGTGCGGGTCTTCGATGATTACGCGCATCACCCTACCGAGGTCCAGGCTGCGCTCAAGGCAGCTCGCGAGGTCGCGGGCGAGCACAAGGTGCACGCCATCTTCCAGCCCCACTTGTACTCGCGGACCCGTGAGTTCGCCGCCGAATTCGCCGCCGCGCTCGAGCTGGCGGATCACGCGTACGTCCTGGACGTCTACGGCGCTCGTGAAGAGCCGCTACCGGGCATCACGGGTCGCAGCATTTCGGATCTGGCACCGTCCGGTCGAGTGGTGTCGACACCCGAGGCGGAAGAGGCGATCGGAGCAGTCCTGCAATCCGCGGCCGAGGGCGACCTGATCCTGACCGTTGGTGCCGGTGACGTCACCGCACTCGGTCCCAAGATTGTGGACGGGTTGGCGCTCAACTGATGGTCAGGCCCACACCACCACATCAACCGCGCCTGGGCCGCGACCGCGACGCCGAGGACCCTCAGCTGACCGGACAGAGCGAGGACAGCCCGTTCGACGGCGCCGCCCACGACGAGTTCGACGACGCGGGTGAGAACGAGCCCGTGCGGGTCAGCGTCAACGACGAGTCCAAGGTCTCGCGCGTGGACACCGGCCAGTTGGAGGAGACACCGCTACCGGGTGGTCGGTTCTCGACCTGGCGACAGCGCCGCAAGTCCGCCAAAGCGGAAGCGGCCGCCGACGACACCGATGCGGATTCCACTGATCCGGACACCGTGGTCGCGTTTCCCCGTAGTTCCCATCGCCGACGCCGCCGCAAGCGCTGGCTCGCACTGCTCGCCGCATTGCTGGTGGCGGCCTTATTCGTGGGCATCGTGTTCTTCTCACCGCTGTTCGCGACCCGTTCCATCGATGTCGAGGGAGCCCGCCTGACGGATCCCCAGAACGTCGAGGAAGCTCTGCAGCGATTCGAAGGCGTTCCGCTGACCCGGATTTCGAAGGAAGACGTACGGTCCGCCGTGGGTGACGTGCCCCAGGTGAAATCCGTGGACGTGGTACTGGAACCGCCGCACACCATCACCGTGCAGTTGCACGAGCGCGTGGGAGTGGCCGCGGTGAAGGACGGGCAGGACCTCATCCTCGTGGATTCTCAAGGGCAGCAGTTGGCAACCTACGGCGAGGGCGATCGTCCCGACGTCCCCATGATCGAGGGCGGTCGGGACGTGCTGAGCACCAATAAGTTTGCGGCGATCTCCAATGTGTTGGCGTCCTTGCCCTCGAACGTACTGACCCAACTCGAGACCGCCTCCGCGCCCTCCGAATCGTCGGTCGAGCTCACCTTCGCAGACGGCCGGAAGGCGATCTGGGGTGATTCCTCCGACAGCGAGTTGAAGGCCCAGGTGCTCGCGGCTCTTGTGGGCGACCAGGCCACGGCGGACGGCACCGTGTACGACGTTTCCGCGCCGCTTCATCCCACGATCGAATAATCCCCATTCACCCGCATATCTCAGCTTCAAGCTCACCTTGAATCTGCCCACTTCCGCTGTGACTAGGGGGAGTGGCGACTTATCAGGAAACACAAACGGTCGTGATATGGAGAACGCGCAGGTGATTGGTACTCTATGGTCGACATGAAATGCGACATTCCCGTTTGCGCATAAATCGCTCAAGTCTCAAGTAATTCTTGAACTTATTGGATGAGCGGAACGGTTGTCGGTAAGCCCCACGCGAGTTAGGTGCATATGGACTCCTCAACCCCCCAGAACTACTTGGCTGTCATCAAGGTGGTCGGCATCGGCGGCGGCGGTGTCAACGCTGTCAACCGCATGATCGAGGAAGGTCTGCGCGGCGTTGAGTTCATCGCCATCAACACCGATGCACAAGCACTGCTGATGTCGGACGCAGACGTCAAGCTCGACGTCGGTCGTGAACTGACCCGGGGCCTCGGCGCCGGAGCCAACCCGGATGTCGGACGCCAGGCTGCCGAGGACCACGAAGAAGAAATCCAGGAAGTGCTCAAGGGCGCTGACATGGTCTTCGTGACCGCCGGTGAAGGCGGCGGCACCGGCACCGGTGGCGCGCCGGTCGTTGCTCGCATCGCTCGCTCGCTGGGTGCCTTGACCATCGGTGTGGTCACCCGCCCGTTCACCTTCGAGGGACGTCGCCGCTCCAACCAGGCTGAGAACGGCATCGAGACCCTGCGCGACGAAGTGGACACGCTCATCGTGATCCCCAACGATCGTCTGCTCTCCATCTCGGACCGCAACGTGTCCATGCTGGATGCCTTCAAGTCCGCGGACCAGGTTCTGCTGTCCGGTGTCTCCGGCATCACCGATTTGATCACCACCCCGGGCCTGATCAACCTGGACTTCGCGGACGTCAAATCCGTCATGCAGGGGGCCGGTTCGGCACTCATGGGCATCGGCTCGGCGCAGGGTGAAGATCGCGCCGTCAAGGCTGCCGAACTCGCCATTGCGTCCCCGCTGCTCGAGGCATCCATTGACGGAGCTCACGGCGTGTTGCTGTCCATCCAGGGTGGCTCCGACCTTGGTTTGTTCGAGATCAACGAGGCCGCTCGCCTCGTCCAGGAAGTGGCTCACCCCGAGGCCAACATCATCTTCGGCGCCGTGATTGACGACGCCCTGGGTGATCAGGCCCGCGTCACCGTGATCGCCGCCGGTTTCGATTCCGTCTCGCAGGAGACCAACGCCAACAACTCCTCCCCGGCGGAGCGTCAGGCGGCCAACACCCGTGCTGCCTTCGGCGGCGACGCGTCGCGTCCCTCGGGCGTGGGTCGTTCCCCGCAGCGCGGTGGCTCTTCCTACGGCAACAACAACTCGCAGTCCTTCGGCTCCCGCCAGTCGCAGGAAGACGACATCCCGGATGACGCCGGCTTCGACGTCGATCTGCCCGCCGAGGGCGAGTCCTCGAACTCGTCATCCAACTCGTCCCGCAAGGATTCCCTGGATTTCCCGGATTTCCTGAAGTGAGTTGAGCGGGTTCTGCCCGCCGGGTTGACCCCCGAAAGATTGGATCACGGGGTGGGTATCGCCAAGCGGTACCCACCCCGTTGTCATGTGGTGAGGAGATGATGGGTCGTGTGGTTCACCGACCGGCACGCGGGTGCGGCCATTGCGTTCACGGACGCGGACGAGGGAAATGTTGCGGCGCACACCGGGGAGGACCCCTCGGAGGTAGCGGCCCATCGGGCCGCGCTCGAAGTGACGCTAGGACTGCCCGTGGGGTCCTTGAGATTCATGCGTCAGGTTCACGGGACCACCGTGGTGTCCTTCTCGACCGGTACCACCGACCACTCGAATGGCCAGGAGATGTCGAACGCCCCTGAAGCTCCCGAAGCGGACGCGGCGATCAGCGATGATGGCACACCCCTGGCCGTACTCACCGCGGACTGTCTTCCGGTCGTTTTCGTCGCCGAACGGGCCGAGATGACCGTCCCTCTCACGGCCGTGGCGCACGCCGGCCGGCGGGGCCTGCTGGACGGTGTACTTCAGAACACTGTTCGAGAACTGCGCGAGCGCGGTGCTGAATCCATCACGGCGTGGGTGGGGCCCGCGATTTGCGGCTCGTGCTACGAAGTCCCCGATGACATGCGTACCGAGTCGGCTGACCTGCTGCCCGGGATCGAGACCGTAACCTCGTGGCAGACCCCCGGGCTCGATCTGCCTGGAGCCGCCCGCACGCTGCTCGACGGTCTAGACGTCAGGGTGAGCGAGAGCAGTGCCGATCGTTCCGAATGGTGCACCCTGGAACACGATGTGCTCTATTCGTACCGGCGCGACAAGACGACCTCTCGCCTTGCGGGTGTTGTTTGGGTACCTTCGGCAACCACCTCCGCGGGAAAGGACACTCCGTGACGCATTCCGAAGACCAGATGCAGAGCACCGATGACGGTGCGCGCACCGCCGAACTGGCCCAGCGCCTGTCCGCGGTGAGACAGCGCATTCTCGAGGCGGCAGAGCAACGGACGGAGGACCGCGCCCACGGTGGTGAACTGCCCTCACTGATCGTGGTGACAAAATTCTTCCCCGCCCAAGATGTGGTGAGGCTGCGGGATCTGGGGGTGCGCGCCGTCGGCGAGAACAAGGACCAAGAAGCCCTGCCCAAGTCGCAGGAGGTGTCCGAGTCTTTGACCGAGCGGGAAGCGGACACGAGCGAGCCCGTGTGGCATTTCATCGGGCAACTCCAGTCCAATAAGGCCAAGCGGGTGGTGCGCTACGCAAGCTGGGTGCACTCTGTGGATCGAGAGTCACTGGTCGTTGCCCTGGGTAAGGCCGTGGGTAACCATCGCGCCGCCGTGGACCAGAACGACGTCGCCCCGGGCCCCGCAGCGACCGCCGACCTGAAGTGTTGCATCCAGGTGAACCTGGACCCGGAGGCGGAGGAAGATTCCCAGCGAGGTGGAGCGCACCCGGCTCGGGTGGCCGAGCTCGCACGGCTGATCGTCGACACCGACGGGCTGGAACTTGCGGGAGTGATGGCTGTGGCCCCCAAGGAGGGCGACCCCCGTGAGTCTTTCGAACGACTGTGGGAGATCTCCCAGCAATTGCAGAGAGAGCATCCCGGGGCCACCGCCGTCTCGGCGGGCATGAGCCGGGACCTGGAGGCCGCCGTGGCAGCGGGAGCCACTCACGTGCGCATCGGCTCGGATGTCCTCGGGCCGCGTCCCGCCGTGCGGTAGCGTAATGAGAGATAATTTCGCGGGTGACATTTCTGTCACTCGTCCAGTGATTGAGGAGAGACTATGGCCGGAGCGCTGCGTCGTACCATGATTTATCTCGGCCTCGCCGAGACCGACGACGACTACACCTCCGAAGAGACCAGCCGTCCCCGGGAAGTCACGCAGGCACCGGCAAGCGGTTCCACCGCAGTGGTCGGTGACAGCGGAAACGGTGCCGTGGCGCGCCGTTCCGCGGAGTATCGAGCCCCCGTGACGCCCATTAGAAGGGCTCCCAGTTCCCGAGAGGACGACAGCGAATTGCGCACCATCACCACTGTGCACCCCCGCTCCTACAACGACGCCAAGTCGATCGGTGAAGCGTTCCGTGACGGCACCCCCGTGATCATGAATGTGTCGGACATGGGCGAGGCCGAGGCCAAGCGCCTGGTGGACTTCGCCGCCGGTTTGGTGTTCGCCCTGCACGGTTCCATCGAACGTGTCACTGCCAAGGTGTTCTTGCTCACCCCCTCGTACGTCGAGGTGCGCGATCAGGGCCACACGAGTGACATTGACGAGGACACGGAGTCCTACGGACAGGCTGAGGGCTGATCGTGGATCTTCTCATCTCCGTTCTGTACCTGGTGGTCCACCTCGTCTATGTGGCGTTGCTGGGCCGTCTCGTGCTGGACTGGGTGCAGATGTTCGCCCGGAACTGGCGACCTCAGGGCATCGTGCTGATTGCGGCGTCGTTGATCTACTCGATCACGGACCCGCCCATGAATTTGTTGCGACGGGTGGTGCCACCGTTGCGATTCGGTGGTGTCGCCCTGGACCTGGGTTTCCTGATCTTGGTCTTCGCCGTGAGCATCATTCAATCGATCCTTTGGGGAATGCTCTTGCGGGGATAAGTTGCGGTGATACCCCGATCACCGCGCGTTGGTTACGCCGTAGTTGTATCCTTAGCGTTAGATATCTTGACCGAGGCCTGGCATTCGCGGCTTGATTAGAAGTAGGAGTGAAGCACTCACATGACTTTGACACCAGAAGACGTCATTAATAAGCGGTTCCAGCCCACCAAGTTCCGCGAGGGATACGACCAGGACGAGGTCGATGACTTCCTGGACGAGATCGTGGTCGAACTGCGTCGTCTGAACCAGGAGAACGAGGACCTGCGCAAGCAGGTTGAAACCTCCGGTGGCCAGGCGGCGACTGAGGGTCGCAGCGACTCCGCTGTTTCCGCACCGGTTGCACCCAAGGAAGCCGTCGAGGTCTCCGAGACCACCGAGGTTCGCGAGACCACTACTCCTGCTTCCGCTGCGGCTCCCACCGCGACGGCAACTGCGGGTACCACCACGGATGCAGGCCAGCCCGGCACCGAATCTGCCGAGTCCGCCGCGGGCGTGCTCGCCATGGCCCAGAAGCTCCACGACGAGTACGTGGCGCAGGGTCGTTCCGAGCGCGAACGTCTCATCTCCGAAGGCCGCACCCAGGCCGACAAGCTCGTTTCCGATGGCAAGCGGACCAAGGAAGAGACTCTCTCCACGCTGGAGAAGGAAAAGTCCCGTCTGGAAGCTTCCGTCAGCGAACTGCGTACTTTCGAACGCGATTACCGCAGCAATCTGAAGAACTTCATTAACGGTCAGCTGCGTGACATCGATTCCACCGGTTCATTGGCGCCCAGCAACGCGCCCTCCGGTAACGCTTCGAACCGCACCGTGGTCAAGTAACACTCGGTGTCGCATCAAGCTCGCGAGGCAGCGGCGGCTCCCACACCTTCGGGTCGGGGCCGCCGCTGCCTCATTCTGTCCTTGCTCGTTGCCGCGCTGATCTATGGCGCTGACCAGCTCACCAAGCTGTGGGTCGTGGCCGAACTGCCCCTGGGCCAGCAGTTCCCGGTGATTCCGGGATTGCTGTGGTGGCAGCACATCCGCAACAGTGGCGCTGCCTTCTCACTGGGGTCGGATTTCACATGGATCTTCACGGTTGTGATGGCCGTGGTGGTGGTGTTCATCGCCTTCACCCTGCGTAAGGTTCGGCACTCGTTCTGGGCCGTGGGCCTGGGTCTGGTGCTCGGCGGCGCCGCGGGTAATCTCACCGACCGCTTGTTCCGCGAGCCGAGTTTCGGTCAGGGGCACGTGGTCGATTTCATCGCCGTGCCGAACTTCGCGATCTTCAACCTTGCCGATTGCGGCGTGGTCGTGGGTATTGCGGTGATCATGGTCCTGATCCTGGGCGACCGGGACCTGACGCAGCCCGCTGGGCATCGCGGCGTCAAGGCCGACCAATCCGCCACGCAGGAACCAGAGACCGAAGGACCCAGCCCCAAGAATGACTGACTCCCGCACCCGTCCCACAGGTTCCGAACCCGAGTTCGTCGCCGAGCGCTTCACCGTGTCCGACGCACTCGACGGTGCCCGCGCCGACGCCGCCGTCGCGGCTTGGACGGGCCTGTCACGGTCCGCGGCGGCCCAGTTATGCGCCGACGACCGTGTGCTGTTCAAGGGGCGGCCGGTGGCCAAGTCCCACCGCGTGGAGACGTCGGAGACCTACGCGGTGGAGGTCCCGGTACCTGAGGATCCCACGCGCATCGCACCCCAGCATGTGGCCGATCTGCAGCTGGTTCACGTGACGCCCAGCTACGTGGTGGTCGACAAGCCGGCGGGTGTCGCAGCCCACCCGTCACCCGGGTGGAAGGGACCCACAGTGGTTGGGGCGTTGGCCGGAGCGGGAGTGTCCATTTCCACGTCGGGCGCACCCGAGCGGCAGGGGATCGTGCACCGCCTGGACGTGGGAACCTCCGGGCTGATGGTCGTGGCTCGCAACGAGAACGCGTACACCGTGCTCAAAAGGGCCTTCAAGGAACGCACGGTGACCAAGGTGTACCACACGGTGGTGCAGGGAATTCCTGATCCGCTCAAGGGCACCATCGATGCACCCATTGGTCGTCACCCCGGACACGAATGGCGTTTCGCCGTGCTCGAAGACGGCCGTGATTCCATCACCCACTACGAGGTGCTGGAGGCCTTCGGACGCGCATCGTTGGTGGAGGTGCACCTGGAAACCGGACGCACCCACCAGATTCGCGTTCACTTCTCCGCCCTCAAGCACGCGTGTGCGGGGGACCTGACGTACGGAGCAGATCCAGCGCTCTCAGCCGGGCTTGGCTTGACTCGGCAGTGGTTGCACGCCAAGAGGCTCGGTTTCGCTCACCCGGAAACGGGGGAGTACGTGGAATACGAGAGCGCGTATCCCGCGGACCTCGCGTTTGCGGTGGAAACGCTCAGGGACGGCGGACCGCAACTGTGAACGCGCCGGGACCGTGGTCGGAACGATCCGTGACCGAGGGCAACTGGGCGGGTGAGCGGCGTCGTCGTCGGGGATCGCGGGGATGAGGCATAGATCGCTCCCGCCGGAACGTGAGGTTGTCGGTGACCCGCCCTAGACTGGTCCGGTGACCACGGCGACCGGCAAAAAAGGCTTTACCCACCTCCACGTACACACCGAGTACTCGATGCTCGACGGTGCAGCGCGCCTGGACGATTTGTTCGAGGAATGCCACCGGCAAGGCATGGACTCGCTGGCGACAACGGACCACGGGTTCGTGTTCGGTGCGTTCGATTTCTGGAACCGCGCGCGCAACGCCGGCATCAAACCGATCATCGGCGTGGAAGCGTACCTGACCCCGGGCACCGCCCGTCAGGATCGAACGCGCGTGAAATTTGCGGACGGCGGCCGTGACGACGTCTCGGGCGGTGGCGCGTATACCCACATGACGCTGCTGGCCGAAACGAGCCAGGGTATGCAGAACCTCTTTCGCGCCTCGACTAAGGCGTCCCTGGAAGGGCAGCTCTACAAACCGCGTATGGACCGGGAGCTGTTGAACCAATACGGCAAGGGCCTGATTGCGACCACCGGTTGCCCGTCCGGTGAGGTGCAGACCCGACTGCGCCTGGGACAGTACGACCAGGCTGTGCAGGCGGCCGCCGAGTACCGCGATATCTTCGGCGCCGAGAACTTCTACTGCGAACTCATGGACCACGGTCTGGGCATCGAAAAGCGTGTCACGCAGGACCTGTTGAAGCTCGCCAAGGAACTCAACCTGCCGCTCGTGGCCACCAACGATCTGCACTACACCCACGCGGAGGATGCCAAGTCCCACGCCGCGCTGCTGTGCGTGCAGTCGGGTTCCACACTGCAGGATCCCAAACGTTTCAAATTCGACGCGGACGAGTTCTACCTCAAATCCCCGGAGCAGATGCGCGAGCTGTTCCGCGATTTCCCTGAGGCCTGCGACAACACGCTGGAAATCGCCGAGCGCTGCAACGTGGAGTTCGACACCACCGCCAACTACATGCCCCGATTCCCCGTTCCCGAGGGCGAGAACGAAGAGTCCTGGTTCGTCAAAGAAGTCGAAAAGGGGTTGCACTACCGGTTCCCGAGCGGCATCCCTGATGACGTCCGTGAGCAGGCGGAGTACGAAAAGGGCATCATCATCCAGATGGGCTTCCCGGGGTACTTCCTGGTCGTGGCCGACTTCATCAACTGGGCCAAGGACAACGGTATCCGCGTGGGGCCCGGGCGTGGTTCCGGTGCCGGTTCCATGGTCGCGTACGCCATGCGTATCACGGAGCTCAACCCGCTCCAGCACGGACTGATCTTCGAGCGCTTCCTCAACCCGGACCGCGTGTCCATGCCCGACTTCGACGTCGACTTCGATGATCGGCGCCGTTCCGAGGTCATCCACTACGTGACCGAGAAGTACGGCGACGAGCGCGTGGCCATGATCGTCACCTACGGCACCATTAAGGCCAAGCAGGCGCTCAAGGACTCATCCCGCGTGCTCGGTTACCCGTTCTCGATGGGTGAGAAGCTCACCAAGGCCATGCCGCCGGACGTCATGGGCAAGGGCATTTCGCTCAAAGACGTCTACGACCAGGACGCCAAGCGCTACGACGAGGCCGGCGAGCTCCGGGACACCCTGGCCGATGATCCGGAGTCCATGAAGGTCTTCGAAACCGCGCAGGGCCTGGAAGGGCTCAAGCGTCAGTGGGGTGTGCACGCGGCGGGTGTGATCATGTCCTCGGACCCGCTCATCGACATCATCCCGCTCATGCGCCGCGAGCAGGACGGCCAGGTGATCACCCAGTTCGATTACCCCACGTGTGAGGGTCTGGGCCTGATCAAGATGGACTTTCTGGGGCTGCGAAACCTCACGATCATCTCGGACGCCATCGAGAACATCACCCTTAACAGAGACGGTTTCGTGCTCGATCTGGAACAGCTGGACGTGGACGACAAGGAGTCCTACGACCTGCTGGCCCGCGGTGAGACGCTGGGCGTGTTCCAGCTGGACGGCGGGCCCATGCGCCAGTTGCTCAAGCTGATGCGCCCGGACAACTTCGAGGACATTTCCGCGACCATCGCCCTGTACCGTCCAGGTCCCATGGGCGCGAATTCGCACACCAATTACGCGCTGCGTAAGAACGGCGCGCAGGAGATCACGCCCATCCACCCTGAGCTGGAAGAACCGCTCGCGGAGATTCTTGATACGACCTACGGCCTGATCGTGTATCAGGAGCAGGTGATGGCGATCGCGCAGAAGGTGGCCGGCTACTCGTTGGGCCAGGCAGACATTCTGCGCCGCGCCATGGGTAAGAAGAAGAAGTCGGAGCTGGACAAGCAGTACAAGGGCTTCCACCAGGGCATGATCGACCGCGGGTACTCCGAGGCGGCCATCAAGTCGCTGTGGGACATCCTGCTCCCGTTCTCCGACTACGCGTTCAACAAAGCGCACTCCGCTGCTTACGGTCTGGTGTCCTACTGGACCGCCTACCTCAAGGCGCACTACCCGGCCGAATACATGGCGGCACTGCTCACCTCTGTGGGCGACGACAAGGACAAGCTGGCCCTCTACCTCACCGAGTGCCGCCACATGGGCATCACGGTGCTCCCGCCGGACGTCAACGAGTCCGAGCTGAACTTCACTCCTGTGGGCACGGACATCCGGTTCGGCATGGGAGCCGTGCGCAACGTGGGTGCCAACGTGGTCCAGGCGATGGTCAACGCCCGCAACGAGAAGGAACGCTTCACGTCCTTCAACGACTTCCTGGCCAAGGTGCCCGCGGTGGTCTGCAATAAGCGCACCATCGAGTCCATGATCAAGGCTGGCGCGTTCGATCAACTCGGACACACCCGCCGCGGCCTGGTCATGTGTCACGAGCAGGCCGTGGAAGACGTGGTCGCCCAGAAGAAGAAGGAAGACAACGGCGAATTCACCTTCGATCTCTTCGCGATGGGCGGTTCCGACGATCCCGAGAGCGACACGTTCTCGGTCGAGGTTCCCGACGTCCCCGAGTGGGAGCGCAAGGACATGCTCGCCTTCGAGCGCGAGATGCTGGGCTTGTACGTCTCGGACCACCCATTGCGCGGGCTCGACGACGCCCTGAGCCAGTACACGGACACGGCCATCCAGCCGCTGTTGTCCGATGACAACAACCGGCCCGACGGTGCCATTGTCACCGTGGGTGGCATGATCACCTCTCTCTCGCGACGCATTGCCAAGACCTCGGGTAACGCGTACGCCCGGATCGAGCTCGAGGACCGCTCGGGTTCCATCGAGATCATGTTCTTCGGCAAGGCCTACGCTCCGATTGCCGGGGTGCTCGCGGAGGACCTGATCTGTGTGATCAAGGGCCGTATGCAGCGCCGCGACGACGGGTCCATCTCGATCTCCGCGCAGGAACTCACGGTTCCGGAACTCAGTATGGATGGCTCGGCCGGCCCGGTGTGCGTGGCATTGCCGGAGCACCGCGCCACGGAAGCCACCATCCGCCAGATCGGGGAGGTGCTGCGCAATCACCGCGGCGAGTCTGAAGTGCGCATTCACCTGGACACCCACCGGTCACTGCAAGTGCTTCGGCTGGGCCCTGATTATCGGGTGAATCCCACTCCGGCGTTGTTCGGGGATCTCAAGGTGCTGTTGGGACCGGCCTGCCTGGAGGCGTAACCGGGCATCTGGAGGTCAGGCGCGTGCGATTGGTGCCTCGAGTATCCAGGGCCGGGGATACCCGGGGCTGTGGCCGCGCGCTTGTAGAATGGAAGGGTGACTGAACAAACCCTGGATTCTGCAACCGCAACCACTCCCTCCGGCTTCCTGCGGGTCATTGACCTGCGCGGACAGCACCTGAGCTGGAACGAGCTGCGTCATGCGGTACCCCGGCAGACGGCGTCGTCCGTGGCGGAGGCCGAAGCCAGCGTGCGATCGATCATTGAGAACGTTCAGACCAACGGCGCTGCCGCGATCCGCGAGTACGCCCAGAAGTTCGACGGCGTGGACCAGGGCCGGATCAAGGTTGATCCGGCAGAGATCCAGAAGGCCGTTGCCGAGCTGGATCCCGCCGTGCGCAAGGGCCTGGAAACCGCCATCGACCGGACACGTCGCTTCGCCAAGGCCCAACGCCCGGCGGACGTCGAGGTGGAGATCGCGCCCGGTGCCGTCCTGAACCACCGTTGGACCCCGGTCAAGCGTGCGGGCCTCTACATTCCCGGCGGGCTGGCCGTGTACCCCTCGTCCGTGATCATGAACGTCGTGCCCGCGCAGGCGGCCGGCGTGGAGTCCGTGGTGCTGTGCACCCCGCCGCAAAAGGACTTCGGTGGCCTCCCGCACCCCGTCATTCTCGCCGCAGCTGGTCTACTCGAAGTGGATGAGGTCTGGGCCATCGGTGGTGCGCAGTCGCTGGCCGCCATGGCCTACGGCCTGACTGACGGCCAGGATGAGCTGGAACCCGTGAACACGGTGACCGGTCCGGGCAATATCTTCGTGGCGATGGCCAAGCGTCAGCTGCGCTCCATCGTGGGCGTGGACGCTGAGGCAGGCACCACCGAGATCGCGATCATTGCCGATGACAGCGCCGACGCTCGTTTTGTCGCGGCAGACCTGATTTCCCAGGCCGAACATGATCCGGATGCGGGTTCGGTACTGATCACCGATTCTTTGGAGTTCGCCCAAGCCGTCGAAGCCGAGTTGGCCCCTCAGGTCGCCGAGGCGAAGCACCAGGAACGCATCGGGATTGCCCTGCGCGGCCCCCAGTCCGGTGTGGTGCTCACGGACAACCTGGACCGCTCCATCGAAGTGGCCGATGCCTACGCCGCCGAGCACCTCGAAATCCACACCGAGAACGCTCGCGAGGTAGCGGGTCGAGTGCGCAACGCCGGGGCCATCTTCATCGGCTCCTACAGCCCCGTCCCGCTGGGTGACTACGCGGCCGGGTCCAACCACGTGCTGCCCACCGGCGGCACGGCGGTCTTCAATTCGGGTCTGCACGCGGCGTCGTTCATGAAGGCCGTGCAGGTCATCGAGTACAGCCGGGACGCCTTGGCCGAGCTCGAGGACGACATCGTGGCACTGGCCACGAGCGAAGATCTGCCCGCCCACGGCCGGGCCGTGACCATCCGCTCCGAAGCATCCGGCCGGGAAGGCTGATCCGTGCACTGCCCGTTCTGCCGACACAATGACTCCAAGGTGGTCGATTCCCGCACCACCGATGACGGCACCGCCATTCGACGGCGCCGTCAGTGCACGGAGTGCGGGCGACGATTCTCCACGTTAGAAACCACCTCGATCTCGGTGATCAAACGCTCCGGCGTGACCGAGCCGTTCGACCGCCAGAACATCGTGAACGGCGTGCGCAAGGCGTGCCAGGGTCGTCCGGTGAGCGAGGACGACCTGGCGATGCTTGCTCAAGAGGTCGAAGAATCGGTGCGCGCCTCCGGTTCAGCCGAGATCGACGCCCACGATGTGGGCCTGGCGATCCTCACCCCGCTGCGGCGCCTGGACGTGGTGGCCTACTTGCGGTTCGCCTCGGTGTACCAGGCCTTCGAGGGTCTCGAGGACTTCGAGCGCGCCATCGACGTGCTGCGCGAGCAGCAAGCGGAACTGGCCGGCCAGCAGACCCTGGTGCCGGACACGTCCCGTCGGACCACCGCACCGGCCGCCGCACGACGCCGCCCGGCGCGCAAGCCATCGCAAGGAACCGCAGCGGCGTCGTCGCCGGCAACGGCGAATGAGGCGGGGGAGAGCGAGCCCAAGCCCCGGCGCAAACGCCCGGCCAAGAAACAGCAGGAAACCGCCACTCAGCCGCGTTTGCTGTAGCCTCGTCAACCTTCGCCTAGTCTGGGCAACAGAAGTCCCAGTTGAACCCCCGGTGCCGAAGGGAACGTGCGTGGCCAAGAATCCGGAACACCTTCCGCCATACAAGAAGTGGGACTGGCTCTGGCGGTCGACCTTCGAGCTGGAGTACCGGGGCTCATTACTGGTTGCGGACGTGGACTTCTTCGATTTCTCGGAGAAGATCCGGTTGTACCGGGACGGCAAGTTTGTGGCAGTAGACAGCTCGCCCGCCCGATTGCGCGTGGACGATTACGCGACCGTGGAAGCGGCTTTGTCCCTGTACGGGATGCAATACGTGCGGCTGGTTTATCTGGACGGCCGTCGCGCCGAATCATTCCGGCCAAGCGCGGGGACGGGCGAGGACCGGCGTGCGAAATTCTCGGCCAATCACCCGACGGCTGACAGGATCATTTCCGCTTGTTCCTGGATTGTGTTGGTCCTGGCTCTGGTGACCCAGATTCCGGAACTCCTGAATTTTCTGGGACGGCTGCTCGACTTCACCGTTCCCACGTTCGACCTGCCGGGCTGGCTGAACACTGCCCTGCAGATCGGCGGCATCCTGGCCGGGTTGGACCGCGCGCTACGCATGAAATTCAATCGCTGGATCGACGACACACACCTCTAGGCGCCGTTCGGGGAATTCGCAGCCTGACCGGTAAGAATACGGCGCACACTAATTCAAGGAGAGTCTCGTTATGCGCGGTGTCATGATTCACGCCCCCGGCGATATCCGAGTCGAAGATCGCCCGGACCCGGTCATCGAAGAACCCACGGACGCGATCATCCGCATGGCGGCCACCTGCATTTGTGGTTCCGATCTGTGGCCCTACCGCGGCTACGGCGATATCTCCGAACCCGCACCCATGGGGCATGAGTACGTGGGCGTGGTCGAAGAAATCGGTGCCGACGTCAAGAACCTGAAGGTCGGGGATTTCGTGATCGGCTCTTTCTTCGCCTCGGACAACACGTGCGAAATTTGCCAGGACGGTTACCAGAGCCGCTGCGTGAACAACGTGGGCATGGGCGGGATCGGCACGCAGTCCGAGTATGCGCGCATTCCCCTGGCCGACGGCACCCTGGTCGCCACCCCGTCCCAGCCGGCCGACGAGCAGATTCCGCACTTGCTGGCTGCCTCGGACGTCCTGGGCACCGGATGGTTCGCCGCAGTGGCGGCCGGGGTCGGGCCGGGCAAGACGGTAGCGGTGGTCGGCGACGGCGCCGTGGGCCTTTCCGGGGTTCTCGCCGCCAAGCAGCTGGGCGCCGAGCGCATCATTGCCATGAGCCGACACAAGAATCGCCAAGCCCTGGCCACCAAGTTTGGCGCCACCGACATCGTCGAGGAACGCGGCGACGACGGCGTCGAGAAAATCAAAGAACTGATCGGGGGACTGGGCGCGCACTGCGTCATCGAGGCTGTGGGAACGCAAGAAGCCATGCAACAGGCCATCAAGTCCACGCGTCCGGGTGGGCACGTGGGATTCGTGGGCGTCTCGCACGGTGTGTCCATCGACGGCGGTCAGCTCTTCATGTCCGAGGTGCACCTACATGGCGGTCCCGCTCCGGTGCGACGGTTCCTGCCGGAGCTGATCGACCTGATCATGAAGGGTGAGATCACCCCGGGCGATGTCTTCGACCTGACACTGCCGCTAGAAAAGGCCGCGGAGGGTTACACGGCCATGGACGAACGTCGAGCCACCAAGGTGTTGCTGACCGTTTGAGCGGTCAGCGGACGGGATCCGCTGCCGCACCGTCGGTCGCGGGGTCCTCGAACGGCGCCCCGCCCAGGGCCTGCTCCTGCCAGTGCGTCACCACCCAGCGGTCGTCGGAGCTCTCGATCACCACGGCGCCAGTATTGGAGAGCGCGTTGTGCGCCACGAAATCCACGCCGATGTTCTCGCACCGGGCCGCAGTCCAGGCACGGATGATGGCACCGTGGGACACGAGGATGGGGACGTCTCCGTCTGCTGCGCTGTCGATGGCTTCCGACACGACGGCGTCGAATCGCCGGATCACGTCGTGGCCGTTCTCTTCGGAGCCCGGGATCCGAGCGTTCCAGTTACCCGCGGACCAGCCCACGGCGGTGCGGACGTACGTCTGAATCGATTCCTCGTCGTTGGCCATTTCCAGGTCACCCGCCGAGATCTCTCGGAGACCTTCGCGCACCAGAGGCTCCAAACCGAAGTGGCGAGCCAGGGGAGCGGCGGTCTGCTGCGTCCTCACGAGGTTGGACACGAACATCGTTCGGACTGGTTCGCTCCTTAATGTGTCCACGAGCGCTTCGGCCTGTTCTCGTCCGAGCTCCGTCAGATCTGCACCGGGTTCCGCGGTGTCCAAGCAATGACCGACATTGGAGCTGGTCTGACCGTGTCGAACGAGAATGAGCCGCAAGAGTGAAATCACCTTTCGATGGTGGGAGCGTGAACCGAGACTGCGCGGCCCAACGCGTATTCCACCATTCTGACCGGTGTTGTGTGCCAGGCGAAACCGAGGTCAAGTTCACCCGGCGAGGGAAACTCTGGTGGCGCCGTCACCACAGGTCTACTGTCAAAGGCATCAACCGTCGGTTGCCTTGCCGTGCGTGGGACAGCCCACTTGAGCGGAGAACGCCATGAATGAGAATGGCACCAACGATCCGGTCCGGGTCATGCAACGAATGTTCGAGGAAGGTTTCGCCACCGGTGACGGGGCAGTGGCGGATGAGTTATGTTCCCCGGACATGATCGATCACCAATTCGGCTTGGCGGGCACCGGCGCGGAAGCTATTGAGCATGTGAAAGCTGCCATGGCGGATGTGCACGGAGCTTTCCCGGACATCAAGTTCACCATTGAAGATTCAACAACGACTCCTGGCCCACAAGGTGACACAGTCTGGGTCCGTGCTCATGGGCACGGCACTAATACAGGTCCATTTTTCGGACCACCCACCGGTTGTGAAGTGGACTTCACCGTGATCGACGTTGCACGGGTGGTGGACGGGCAGATCGTCGAGCACTGGGGAGTGCCGGACCGATTCGCTCTGCTGGCCCAAACGGGTGTCCTGGGCCGACTGACATCCCAGTCCTGATCAAAGCACCAAGGGAGCGCCCATGAGTAAGAGCCAGCGCTGAGGGAGCTATGCCGATTACCGGCTCTTCAGAGTTGAGTGTGGGCGCGCCGGTGGTGCGGGGTAGCTGGGGATAGACGTCGAGGTCCTCGAT
>NZ_JAVKPR010000092.1:0-575 GCF_040980905.1 Kocuria sp. CPCC 205235 | reverse complement strand
TGGCTCCTCGAGCGCCCGGAGGTCTCACGGGTGCTCTACCCGGGGCTGCCCGAGCACCCCGGCCACGCGCTCGCCGCCGCGCAGATGCGCGGATTCGGCGGCATGGTCTCCTTCCGGCTCGCCGGCGGGGAGGCCGCGGCCCGCGCGGTGGCGGAGGGCACCCGGCTGTACTCGCTGTCGGTGAGCCTGGGCGGGGTGGAGTCCCTGATCTGCTACCCCTCGGAGATGACGCACGCCTCCGTGAAGGGCACCGCGCTGGCCGTTCCCGTGGACCTGGTGCGGCTCTCGGTGGGCATCGAGGACGTCGAGGACCAGCTGGAGGACCTCGAGCGCGCGCTCGCCGGCGTCGCCTGACCCGGCGGCCCGCCGCGGACGGCACTACCCTGGGGCGCATGAGCACCGGCACCCCGCAGGACGGCACCCCGCTCGAGCTCCCCGGGCCCGTGGTGGGCACGCACTGGCTGGCCGAGCACCTCCACGACCCCCGGCTCGTGCTCGTGGACGCGAGCTCCACGCTGAACCGGGCCGAGGAGGCCCTTCCCGGGGCCGTGCTCCTGGACCTGGACGGGGCCTTC
>NZ_JAVKPR010000091.1:0-584 GCF_040980905.1 Kocuria sp. CPCC 205235 | reverse complement strand
TTCTTCTGGGTTTTCACCTGCAAGCTCGATGTTTTCTCCAATAGGGGTGTTCTGTGTATTTCCTGTAATAACAGAAATCATTGTGCATAATGCAATAAAAATCTTTCTCATATTATTGTTCTTTATCTTTGTTGTTTACTAAAAAAACTTGTGTGTTATATTTTAATTTGGCTTTGTTTTTTTTGATGTTTTTGGAAAGAGCTTGGGTTGTACTACGGTAAGCATCTTGTAAAGCACCTAAAGCGAATTGTTCTACTCCTTCTGATTGGCTGTTCATTTGTATAGTTTGGCTTCCTATTTGCGCTCCAACATCTTTACTCAAATCTCTAAAAGCTGATGAAGGAACAAAGAAACCTTCTTGTCCGTCATTATCATATACGGATAAATCTACTTTCATTTGTTTGCCATCAACCATTATAGAGGAAATATTAATGTGTACTCTTTGGGCTTTAAAGCCAGATACATTCCCATATAGGTAAGTACCTTTAGTTAAAAGAGCATCATTAATCATTATATCATCTAGAAGCCGTATGCGTACTCGGCTACCATCTGTTACTTTTAGAGTTTCATCTAATATAGCTGTG
>NZ_JAVKPR010000090.1:0-588 GCF_040980905.1 Kocuria sp. CPCC 205235 | reverse complement strand
GAGAAAAAGACTTTGGAATACTCAGGTGTGGTCAAGGGCGTTCATGGTTCGGGGAAACAGTATGCAATGAAAATGTTGCTGTCCATTCTGAGGGAGAAATGGAAAAATGAATATGGGGAGTACAAAGAAAGAATGAGGAAATTTCTATCAAAAGAAAGCATACGAATGGAAGAGCATGATCTTTGGAACGCAATTGTACACTTTAATTCAAGACCAAAGACGGAATCTGTCAAGATTTTCATGCAACAAAAAAACATGTATGATTTGAAATACTTTGTCTCCACATTTCAAGGGATATTGAGTGGAGAGAACAAAATGGGACTATACAAATGGATAAATATGGCCATTGGATGTGGGGTGGATGGAATAGAAAAGTTTGCCATGGGTTTGCTTGACGACTACCAGGCCATCAAGAATTCCATTACCAGCAAATGGAACAATGGAATTCTTGAAGGAACGGTATGCAAGATAAAAACAGTAAAACGAATTATGGCAGGACGAGCCTCCATCACCTTGTTGGAGAAAAAGGTTGCGCTTAAGCTTTAGCACTATGTGCACCAAAATTTGCGAAGAGCCAAAAGTTGAAAT
>NZ_JAVKPR010000015.1:0-88200 GCF_040980905.1 Kocuria sp. CPCC 205235 | reverse complement strand
AACACTGTAACCAGACTGCGGATCTTCAACAAGCCGCATAACCCCGTGTCCACCATCCGGGGTCAAGGCCAGCCCTGCTCATCACAATAGTGGACATCTAGACACCCGGGTGGCTGGGTCGCTACGTCGATCATTAATCCGTCCCATGAGCCAACCACCAGCAACGACGTGAGACTGGGAGTTCTTGTCAACGGTTTCTCAGACAACGACGAAGTTGATGCCATTAGCCTCTTCCGTTCTTTAAATGGGGTGTCACATGTTGACCTAGAATCCATGCTGCCCCACCTCTTAGGCCAGGTCACACCCTTCCTACATACAAGTTATGTTGTATGAATAGCTCGGAAGTGTCAACACTCACCCAGGTTTGTTCGGCTGGGACTAGTTGTTGCGGGGCATGAGGTTCTTGGCACGGGTGCGTCGGTGAGATGAGGAACGGGCTCCTTGTCACAGGAGGGAAATTCCTACACCCTTCGCCTGTACGAGAGAGCCCGTTCATGACCCACATTAACGCACCCCTGGACCCGACCAGCCGTCTGCGCATGGTCCGCCGTCACCTCGAGGACGGGATCCCCAAGGCCCACGTGGCCGCCGAGTTCAGGGTCAGCCGAGCTACAGTGGCCACCTGGATGGCCCGCTACCTCGAGTCCGGCGAGGCGGGACTGGCCGATCACCCCTCGACGCCGCGGCGCAGCCCTCAGCGCACCCCTGCGGCGGTCGTCGAGTCGATCAAGTCCTTGCGCCGGGAACGGAAGTGGTCGGCAAAGGCCCATCCACCGCCACCTGCGCGGTCTCGGACACCGTCTGCACCTGCCCACCGTGGGACGGTGGTTGGCCCACCTGGGACTCTCCCGCCTGCGCGACCTCACCCCGGACGGGGACGGCCTGCGTCGCCCGCCTCGGCGGATCCGTGCAGCTTGGCCCGGAGACATGATCAACCTCGATGTGAAGAAGGTCGGGCACATCCCCGACGGTGGCGGGTGGCCGGCTCACGGCCATTGCAGCGCTGCAGCCAAGCAGTCCAAGCGTGGGCCCGGGGCGAAGGTCGGCTACACCTACCTGCACTGCGCCGCGGACGGCTTCTCGCGGCTGGCCTATACCGAGGCCCTCCCCGATGAGAAGGCAGTGGCCACGATCGGGTTCTTCTGCCGGGCCCGGGCGTTCTTCGCCGCCTACGGCATCACCCGGCTGCACCAGGTCGGCGCCAACTACAAGGCTCGGGATTTCACCCAGTGCGTGGAAGCCCTCGCCAGCCGGCACCAACGAATCCGCCCCTACTCGCCGCGCCACAACGGCAAAGTGGAGCGGTTCAATCGGCTGTTGGCCGACGAGGTCCTCTACGTCCGCCCCCTACGCCAGCCAACAGGCCCGCCGGGAAGCGATCGAGATGTGGGTCAACGACTTCAAGTATCATCGGCCGCATACCGCCTGTGGTGATCAGCCCCCGGCCTCACCCACCCCGGCCCGATCCAATAACGTCATGCCCTCTTACAACTAGGCAGTATGGAGGGTGACCTTGGATGCGGGGGAGGTGCTTTCAAAGGGACCACCGTATGCAGCGGAAAGCTGGGGTGAAGGGATTCTTTCAAGGTTGCCATCCAATTCAGGTAGCCCCCATGACGTGACAAAAGCCGCTAGACCTGGCTTTGCGGACTCTGCGGCGGGGGACGCCTAGTTTTCGATTAGTGCTTCCGAGCCTCATGCCTTTGGCTCTACGAAAGCTTGACAAGCTACTCTCGTCAGATCGGTTTTCCATTAGTTTGGGCCTCGAGATTCTGCCATCAGCTCAGTTAAAGTGTGGGACATTCCCGCGGTTCCGAATGGCTGCCTCTGATCCAACTCTGTCGTCGTCCTGGTCGCATCTTTCAGGCGAACACGCTCCGGTACTTCGTCCGAATGTGGGCTGGTGCATTGTTAGTGCCCTCCGGTACTTCCCGTGCGGGATGCCCAACACCGAGGTACACCCTCTGCACTCACCCGTCCTGTAGTCATATATGTGAAAAGAAGCCCGGATCTGCAGAAACCTGCAGATCCGGGCTTTCAGGCCTCGAGTCGAAATGTGTAGGCCCTAGAAGTCCCAGTCCTCATCTTCCGTGTTCACGGCCTTGCCGATCACGTAGGAGGAACCGGAGCCGGAGAAGAAGTCGTGGTTCTCGTCCGCGTTCGGGGACAGCGAGGACAGGATCGCCGGGGACACCTCGGTCATCTCGCGCGGGAACAGCGCCTCGTAGCCCAGGTTGTTGAGGGCCTTGTTGGCGTTGTAGTGCAAGAACTTCTTGACGTCCTCGGTCCACCCCACCGTGTCGTAGAGGGACTCGGTGTAGGCGATCTCGTTCTCGTAGAGCTCGTCCAGCAGGTCGTAGGTGTACGCCTTGAGCTCTTCCTGACGCTCCGGGGTCTCTTCGACCAGACCGCGCTGGTACTTGTAGCCGATGTAGTAACCGTGCACCGCCTCGTCGCGGATGATCAGACGAATCAGGTCCGCGGTGTTGGTCAGCTTGGCGTGCGAGGAGAAGTACATGGGCAGGTAAAAGCCCGAGTAGAACAGGAATGACTCCAACAGCGTGGAGGCAACCTTCTTCTTGAGGGGGTCATCACCCTTGTAGTACCTGATGATGATCTCGGCCTTGCGCTGCAGGTACGGGTTCTCGCGTGACCAGCGGAAAGCCTCGTCGATCTGCTTCATGGACGACAGCGTGGAGAAGATCGAGGAGTAGGACTTGGCGTGCACCGACTCCATGAATGCGATGTTGGTGTACACCGCTTCCTCGTGCAGGGTCTTGGCGTCCGGGATCAGCGACACAGCGCCCACGGTGCCCTGAATGGTGTCCAGCAGGGTCAGACCGGTGAAGACCTTCATGGTCAGGTCCTGTTCCTGCTCGGTCAGGGTCTTCCAGGACTGGACGTCGTTGGACAGCGGCACCTTCTCGGGGAGCCAGAAGTTGGAGGTCAGGCGATCCCAGACTTCTAGGTCCTTGTCGTCCTGAATGCGGTTCCAGTTGATGGCTTCCGCCGGGTGGCGGAGCAGTTCAACCTTTTCAGGTGTCATGGCGCGCGCTGGCTCCTTCGCTTGGTATGAAAATCGGTCGAGTCCAAGGGGCTTCATCACAAATCTGTGAGAGGGAGTCGACCGAGCTTCAAGAGTAGCCCACCGAGCGGCTTAAACCACGGTGCAGATATCTAGGTCCTCGAATCCTACGCATCGATGGAGCGGCACAAGTGGGCAGGGTGACCGAGGGTCACTTTCTCACGAGTAACCCCGTCTGTCATTGGTTGTTTCCTCTCCGCGAAGTCGTCGCAGAAAGTGTTCCCAACTCTCTGGCTCACCAGTCATGATGATCACATCAGCGCCCCGAGCGGGGCGGCTCGATCTACCGAAAGGAGACCGTCATGGTGGACATCGGAGGACTTGGAGACAAGGCAAAGCAGTTCGCTGAGGACAACCCGGACAAGGTTGACCAGGGCATCGACAAGGCCGGAGACACCGTGGACGACCGCACCGGCGGTCAGCACGCGGAACACGTCGACAAGGGCCAGGATGCGCTGCGTGACAAGCTCGGCGGCGGCAACGAGCAGTAACAGCTGATAGAACGGCGCCCCTCGGAAGAAATTCCGAGGGGCGCCGTTTGCTATGCACACGTGCTTGAAGAGAGTCGTTGCGGAACCTAGGCCGCTTCCCCGCCTTCACGAGCGAGCGCGGTCAGACGGGACACGGCACGGTAGTACTTCTTCTGGTAGCCGCCGGCCATCATTTCTTCGGTGAAGACCTGGTCGAAGGGCACACCGGTCGACAGAATCGGCAGATCCTTGTCGTACAGTCGGTCTGCCAACACCACGAATCGCAGTGCCACGGCCTGCTGGTCGATGGTGCGCACCCCGCGCCACACAATGGCGTCCAGGCCGTCGATCAACGCACGGTAGCGGGAGGGGTGCACGCGGGACAGGTGAACGACCAGCGCGTCGAAATCGTCGATCGCAACGGTCCTACCCGAGAAGGCTTGCTCTGCAGCCGCTTCCAGAGCGGCGTCGTCGGCGAGGGGTTGAGGCGCCTCGGGAAGGCCGCGATGGCGGTAGTCCTCGCCGTCGATCCGCACGACGTCGAACTGGGAGGACAGCACCTGGATCTCGCGCTGGAAGTCCTGGGCCGCGAACCGGCCCTCGCCCAGCGAACCGGGCAGCGTGTTGGAGGTCGCCGCGAGCTTGACGCCCGCGTCCGCCAGTTCGCGCATGAGGCGGGACATCAGCACGGTGTCCCCGGGATCGTCGAGTTCGAACTCGTCGATGCACACGAGCTTGTAGTCCTTGAGCGCCTCCACGGTGTGGCGGAAGGTCAGCGCACCCACCAGGTTGGTGTACTCCACGAACGTGCCGAACGCCTTGGGCCCCGGAACCGCGTGCCACAGCGATGCCAGGAGGTGGGTCTTGCCCACACCAAAGCCACCGTCCAGGTAAATGCCCTGCGCGGGCGAACCCTTCTGGCCGCCGCCCCCACCGAACAGCTTGGAGAAGAACCCGTTGCCGGAGGCCTGGCCGCCACCCACGCCTGCAGCGAAGGCCTTGAGCTTCTCGACCGCCTCGGCCTGCGAGGGCTGGGAAGGATCGGGCCGGTACGTGTCGAAGGAGACCTCTCCGAAGCGCTCGGACGGACGGAAACCGTCCAGCAACTCGTGGCCGGATACGCGCGGATTACGCTCCACGAGGTGTTCAATGTGCATGTTCACGTAAAGGGCCTCCCTGCCCGCTGCGCCACTCCCCCGCGAATTCACGGGCACCGGGCACCGGACGGCATTGATCGGTACGGATTCTGAGCAGCCTAACTGCTCCTGCCCCGATGCTACCGGTCAGCCCGTGGTGAACACGCGCGCTGCAGCGCCCGGTTGCGGCTTTCTCGCATGCATTCGCCACCGCTGGCGCACTACGCTGGAAAACAAGTCCCGCGCGCCGTGACGCGCACGTCTAGACACGAGGAGTACTCCACATGCCCGTGGAAGCAGAGAACAACCAGGATTTCTCCCAGTACGCCCATCCCGAGCGGCTGGTCTCCACCCAGTGGGTGGCCGATAACGTGGGCAAGCCCGGTGTGGTGGTTGTCGAATCGGACGAGGACGTTCTGCTGTACGAAACCGGTCACATCCCCGGTTCCGTGAAGGTTGATTGGCACACGGATCTCAATGAGCCGGACACCCGTGACTACGTGGACGGCAAGCAGTTCGCGGAGCTCATGTCCCGCAAGGGCATTTCCCGCGACGACACCATCGTGGTCTACGGCGACAAGTCCAACTGGTGGGCCGCCTACGCTCTGTGGGTCTTCACCCTCTTCGGTCACCAGGACGTCCGATTGATGAACGGCGGTCGCGACAAGTGGGTAGCCGAGGGCCGCGAACTCACCACCGATGCCACCGAGGTCACTCCGACCGACTACCCCGTGGTCGAGCGCGATGACTCCGTGATCCGCGCCTACCGCGAGGACGTCCTGGAGAACCTGGGCACCACGCCGTTGATCGACGTGCGTTCCCCGCAGGAGTACACCGGCGAGCGCACCCACATGCCCGATTACCCCCAGGAGGGCACGCTGCGCGGCGGTCACATCCCCACCGCAGCGTCCGTTCCCTGGGCCCGTGCCGCCGCGGAGGACTCCACTTTCAAGTCCCGTGACGAGCTGGACGCGATCTACCGTGAAGAAGTTGGCCTGTCCGACGGTGACGACATCGTCGCCTACTGCCGCATCGGCGAGCGTTCCTCCCACACGTGGTTCGTGCTCACCCACTTGCTGGGCTTCGACAAGGTCCGCAACTACGACGGTTCCTGGACCGAGTGGGGCAACGCCGTGCGCGTGCCCGTGGCCCAGGGCGAGGCCCGCGGCGAAGCTCCGGAGGGTGTCCGGTGACCACTGACGCATTACCGAATCAGATTCAAGAGCTGATCGAGGATTTCGACGCCGTTCCGGAACCTGACAAGCTCCAGCTCCTTCTCGAGTTCTCCCGTTCGCTTCCCGAGCTTCCCGCCCGGTACGGCGAGCACCCGGAGGACCTCGAGCAGGTGGTCGAGTGCCAGTCCCCGCTGTTCCTGGCCGTTGAGCTCGAAGAGGGTACCCAGGATCCCGGCGTGAACATCTTCTTCTCCGCGCCGGCGGAGGCTCCGACCACCCGTGGATTCGCGTCCATTCTGTACGAAGGACTGGACGGTCTGCCCGCGTCCACCGTGCTGGACATCCCCGATGATCTGCCCGAGCGCTTCGGGCTGACCAAGCTGGTGTCCCCGCTGCGCATGCGCGGCATGTCCGCGATGCTGGGCCGGATCAAACGACAGGTTCGGGACCAGCAAGCGGCTCGCTCCGCCGGCTGATCGTGGCTCGTAACCGCCCCGGGGCTCGGGCATCACACGCTGCTACGGCGGCGCTTGCGATGCTCGACGCCGCCGGGGTTGCCTATACGGCGCTGCCCTACCAGCACGATCCACGCGCCGAATCGTTCGGGCTGGAAGCAGCTCATGCTCTGGGCAAGGATCCGGCGTGCGTGTTCAAAACCATCATGGTCGTCCACGACAAGAACTGGGCCACGGTCATGGTCCCGGTCAGCTCCACGGTGGATCTGAAGGCAGCCGCACGAGAACTGGGCTGGAAGAAGGCGAGTCTCGCGGCACCGTCGGCGGCTCAGACCCGGACCGGCTACGTGGTGGGCGGCATCTCGCCACTGGGCCAGAAGACTCCGTCACCCACGCTGCTGGATGAATCCGCGCGGAACCGGCCGACCGTTCTGGTCTCCGGTGGGCAGCGCGGACTGGACGTCGAGTTGTCCCCCGAGGACCTGCTCAGGCTGACGGACGGGCGGTACGCACCGCTGGCCGCTTGAGCTTGGTGGGTAGCCACTCGCGCACGGCACGCTCCCAGCGCTTGCGGTCGATGTTCCACTCCTTGGTGTGCCGGGCGCCGGCGAAACCCACGAAGTCCACGAACGGGCTGAGCTCGGCCAGGTGCACGGAGCCCTCGACCGGAACCACCTCGTCGTCGGTGGAGTGCAGGATGAGCGTGGGGGTGGTGATGTCCTCCCAGCGGGACAGCCAATCCAACGCATGCAGGTCGAGGGGTGCCGCGAGACCGGTGATCTTGGGACCGAGCCGATGCGAGATCAGGTCCGTGGCCATGCGACCGATCCGGCGCGGAATCCGGTGGATCTTGGCCTGGTGCGCCACCAGCTCGAACCAGTCCACGACCGGACCGTCCAACACCACCGCGCGAACCTTGTTGCGATACTGCGTGAGTTCCAGGGTGCGGAGCACGATCGCACCACCCATGGACCAACCGAACAGCACGATGTCCGTGGCACCTCGGGACAAGGCGTACTCGATGCCCGCCTCGACGTCTTCCCATTCGGTGAAACCCAGGCCGTAACGGTTGTCCTCGGTGGCGGGGGCCTCCCGATCGTTGCGGTAGGAGACGATCAGACTGTGCAGCCCGAGTTCCTGGGCCACACGGGCACCACGAATGCATTCCATGCGCTGTGCCCCGCGGCCGTGCACCATGACCGCCCACACTCCGTCGTGCAATGTCCGGTCAGTGTTTCCGTCCGCGGGGATGACCCATGCCGGAGCCGGACCGAGGTCCGTATCCACGTCCACCTTTTCGAACACGAATCCGGCGTCGCCCGGGCGCGCGTAGACCGTCCCGGTCCACCAACCCTTCTTGCCCTCTTCCAACTCACCCCGGTAGACCCGCTCGACCAACCGGGTGACCGTGCTGTTGTTCTGCCGCACCACGAAACCGATGCGCGCCATGCTCTGGCCCTCGTCGAAGCGCAGGGCGTAGGTTCCGGCGGCGCGGGTGTCCGTGTTGGCGGGCAGAGTAATGAGCGGCTGACCGGAGTTTGGGTCGTTCTCGAGCTTCAGCACGGTGAGTTTTCCACCGACCTTGGGAGGCACCACCACTTGGCGTGCGATCAGTGCCGCCAGACCACTGGAGAGGGCGAACGTCGCGGACGCCGCACCGATGCTCGCCGTGGCACCCACGATGGCACCGTGTCGCCACGAACGGGCGGGGGCGTCTCCGGCGGGAGTCAGAAGCGAAGCCATGTCGTCATTCTGACATGTTCACCCTGGACGGCACCGGCGGGCATATTGGAGGACGGTGAAGTGTTGTACCCAGAGGCCTGCTCCATCACGGCCATCACGATCAAAGAACTCGAACTACGATACGGAGAAGCCATGTCTGAGAACTCCACCAACGAATCGGTCTCCGCACGGTCCGCCGCCCGCACCGACGCACAGTGGCGCGAGATGCTGTCGCCCACCGAGTACCAGGTTCTGCGCCAGGGCGGTACGGAACGCCCCTTCACCGGCGAATACGTGGACACCGAAACCACCGGTGTCTACGAATGTCGCGCCTGCGGGGCGGAATTGTTCCGTTCGACCACCAAGTTCCACTCGAACTGCGGCTGGCCCTCGTTCTTCGAACCGCTGGCCGAGGACCGGGTGCGCTACATCGAAGACACGACCATGGGCATGAAGCGCGTGGAGGTCCGTTGCGCGGCCTGCGACTCCCACATGGGGCACGTTTTCGAGGGCGAAGGCTTCGACACACCCACCGACCTGCGGTACTGCATCAATTCGGTTTCCATGCGGTTGGTGCCGGAGTCGCAGGGCGGCTAGCGGTCAACTAAGCTACCGCGCAGTCACCCTTGGCTCGGAGAAGTCGTAAGAGTCGCACACGGCGTGGCTCCCCTCACCCTCACCGACTCACTGGCTAATGTGAGCGTTGTGAGCGCGGTAAGCGAGCTGAACGGCACCCCGGAGGAATTTCGCACGGCAGTGCGATCTCTCGGTCGTGCACGCACCCGCCCTGAGGTTTCCCTGGCCCGCATCGCGCCGCCGAACGGACTGGCACCGCACGCAATCTCCATTGCCGCGGAAGTGGGCCGAATTCAACGGAGAACCCTCCGCGCAATGCGAAGTCCGGAGCAAACCCAGGCGCCCACCACCGGGCGATTCGTCATGTTGTACGACCCCACCCGGCCCGAGCCGTGGGGCGGGCCCTTCCGAATCGTCAGCTGGTTCCGGGCTCACATGGACCTGGATATCGGACGTGACGAATTACTGACCGATGTCAGCTGGTCCTGGCTCACCGACGCCCTGGACGGCAGCGGCGCCCGCTACATGGCCGAGGGCGGCACGGCCTCGCGCACCATGGAGAAGGGTTTCGGCTCTCTGCGCGAAAACACCGACAGCGTGGAAATCGAGGTCCGCGCGTCCTGGACTCCGCTCACCGAGTACGAACCGCAGAACTGGGCCGCCGCCCATGTGGAGGCCTGGTCAGAATTACTGTGCACCGCCACGGGACTTCCCCCGTACAGCGAAGGCGTGACGTATTTGTAGTGGATCACACCTACTGACGGGTTCAGTGGCAGTACGGTAGGTACAACAGTTATCGATCCATTTGTCAGGAATTCTCATAAACACCGTGAGTGATCAATCTGCCAGGCCGCCGCGCGAGCCCCAATCCACCGAAGTGGTGGTCGAGGGGTTCGAGGATTTCCATGTCCCCACAACGGTTCACCTGAACGGGCCCGCCGAGGGTATCCCCCGCGTGGTGGATACGGCACGCGGTCTTGCTCGCGCAGCAGAACAACTGGCAGAAGCCACCGGCCCCGTGGCGATCGACACGGAACGGGCATCCGGGTTCCGCTTCGGACAACGAGCGTTCCTGGTTCAGATCCGCCGTGAGGGCGCGGGCACCATTCTGATCGACCCCGAGGCCGTAGGATCACTGGCCAGCGTGAACGAGGCCCTGAGCGGCGTCGAATGGGTCCTCCACGCCGCCACGCAGGACTTGCCGTGCCTGCGGGATCTGGACATGACTCCCGATATCTTGTTCGACACCGAATTGGGCGGTCGGTTGCTGGGACTACGCAAAGTGGGCCTGGCCTCGATGACCGAGGAGCTGCTCGGATTCACGCTGTCCAAGGAACACTCGGCCGTGGACTGGTCCAAGCGGCCACTCCCCCAGGATTGGCTCAATTACGCTGCTCTCGACGTCGAGGTCCTGGTTCAGCTGCGCTGGGCCACCGAGGAGCGGCTCGTCGAAGCCGGCAAACTCGACTGGGCCCGGCAAGAATTCGAGGCGGTGCGCACCGCGCCCACTCCCCCGCCGCGGAAGGATCCGTGGCGCCGCACTCACGGAATCGGAAACGTCCGTGGCCGTCGCAAGCTCACCGCCGTGCGCAACCTGTGGACCGCTCGCGAGAACCTGGCCAAGCACAAGGACCTCTCCCCCAGCAGGCTACTGCCCGACTCGGCCATCATTGCCGCCGCGAACGCCATGCCGCGCACGGTGCCGCAATTGCTCGCGACCCCCGGGTTCCACGGCCGCTCCGCTTCCCGTGAGGCCCCCCGCTGGTTGACGGCGGTCCAGGAGGCGCGGCTGACGGAAGATCCCGTACCCCACAACGTTCCCTCGGACGCACTTCCGCCGGTCAAGGGCTGGGACACCAAGCGACCGGAGGCCGCCGCGAGGCTCAAGGCCATCAAACCCGCCGTGGCGGAACACGCGGAAACCGTGGGCATGCCCACCGAAAACTTGGTCACGCCCGAGTTGCTCCGTCGGTTCTGCTGGCAGCCGCCCCGCTCCACCTCGGACGACGCCGTGGCGCAGCGCCTCACAGAGCTAGGCGTCCGGCAATGGCAGGTCGAGCAGGTCACTCCGGTCATCGGCCGCACGTGGCGTGAACTGCGAGCCCAGCGTCGCGCGGAGAAACACGCGGACGACTCCCCTTCGGGTACAGAGCCCGACACGAGTGCCGGCACATCCGAGCAGCAATAGACACCGCTGCGTTCGGGCCGAAACGGGTCGCGAACAAGGTCTGCACACCAGATCACCCGCAGATGACAGTGGCCGCACATCCCGGGGGATGCGCGGCCACTCGTCTGTGACGGACAGACATCAGTTCTTCATGTCGTCCTTGGTGGGAGCCGGCTCTGCGGCGTCCATGTCCACGTCCTTCTCGGTGGTCACGGGCTTGGGGAGATCAGCATCGGAAGAGTTGGAACCGACCTTGGCCTTCACCGATGCGGCACCACCCTGAGCCTTGTCCTTGACGGCCGAAGCGCCTTCCTGAGCCTTGGAGGACACAGTGCCGGCTGCCTTCTGCGCGGTCTCGGCGAGCTTACCGCCCACCACGGGAACCTCGGCCTTGACCCAGTCGGTACCTTCAGCGACCTTGTCCTGGACCTTGGGGTCGTTCCAGGTGTTGATGGCGCTCTCGCGCAGGGACTCGTAGCTCTTACGGCCCGAGGCGGAACCCACGACAAAACCAACACCGAAACCGGCGACAAAAGCGAGACGCTTGATCATCTTGATTCCTTTCATTCCTTCGAGGCAGCCATCATGGCGCCCCTTGACTAATACACATCCTACTGATCTTTGCCGTGGCCCTCAGGGTTGACGCACGGGCTCTCGGCCAGTCGCACCAAATTGCCAGGGTCGAAATCCTAGACTGATGGCAACCACACCGTAGAGAGGGTCCCCTTGAGCACCGAACGTCATCAACCGTCCGACACCGCAGATACCTCCGGCTTGCCCACGCGACGCCGCGTGATGGGTGCTGCGGGACTCGCTTCAGTTGCCGCGGTCGGACTGAGCGCTTGCGGTGGCTCCGATCAGGAATCCAGCGACCCGGCCACGCCCCAGGCACCCACCAGCCCCGTGGACGTAGCTGCGACCTCGGACGTTCCGGTAGGCCAGGGTCTCAAGGTTGAAAAAGACGGCCTGCAGGCCGTTGTGGGCCAGCCCACCGAGGGCACCTTCAAGGCCTTCTCCCCCGTGTGCCCCCATGAGGGTTGCGTGGTGAATCCCGCCAACAAGAGTTACGTGTGCCCGTGCCACAGCTCCACGTTCGACATGGCCACCGGTGATGTGCAGGGCGGTCCCGCGACCAGTGGACTCGTCGAATACCCGGTCACGGTTCAGGGCGACCGCATCATCGTGGGGTGACCGGTTCCAACGGCCCGGGCTTGACGCCCCCGGGCCGGAAGGCCCAGGCCCGCCTGCTTACGCGCCGTCCACCCGCCGCATCTGGCTCGTCTGGGTGGCGCGTACTTTTTCCTCGTCGGCGGGTCGAGCATAGGGAACCCGGGTGCCGAGCACGGAGGACAGTGTGTTCTGGGCGATGCGCTGCGCGGTGAGTCCGGTCCGCTCCAGGATCTGTTCACGGCTCGCGTGGGCCAGGAACTCAGTGGGCAGGCCCACCTCGTTGAGAGCGGTATCCACTCCGGCCGACCGCATTTCCTGACGGATAAGTGAGCCGATACCACCGGCCCGCACACCGTCCTCGATGACCACGACAATGCGGTGCTGCGCCGCAAGCTCGACCACGGACGTGGCCACCGGAAGCACCCAACGCGGGTCCACGACCGTGGAGGACACACCGTGGGCAGCCAGTCGCTCGGACACGTCCTGGCTGATGTCGCACATGGCACCCACGCTCACAATCAGCACGTCCCGGCGATCGGTGCCGGGCTCGGTCGGGTCGCCATTGCGCACCAGCACGTCCACGCCGTCCGGTAAGCGCTCCAACGCCGGCGACGGCGCTCCCACCGTTCCCTTGGGATAGCGCACCACGGTGGGTGCGTCCTCGACGGCCGCGGCTTCGCGCAGTTCCTCCACCATGGTGGCCTCGTCGCGGGGCGCGGCCAAGTGCAGTCCGGGAATGATCTGCAACAGCGCGAGGTCCCACATGCCGTGGTGGCTGGGCCCGTCCGGACCGGTGACGCCGGCGCGGTCCAGCACCACGGTCACACCGGCCTTGTGCAACGCCACGTCCATGAGCAGTTGGTCAAAACCACGGTTCAGGAAGGTGGCGTAGAGCCCCACCACGGGATGCAGTCCGCCGAAGGCCATTCCCGCGGCCATGGTCAGGGCATGTTGCTCGGCAATTCCGACGTCCACCACGCGATCCGGGTGGGCCAACTGCATCTTCTGCAGTCCCATCGGAATGAGCATGGCGCCCGTAATACCCACGATGTCTTCGCGTTCGTCCGCGATGGCCGCAATCTCGTCACGGAACACGTGGGTCCAGGTCCGGGAGGACGACGTCGCGGTCGGTTTGCCCGTGGACGGATCAATGACCGGCACGGAGTGAAACTGGTCGTTCTCGTCGAGTCGGGCGGGCAGGTACCCGTGGCCCTTCTCGGTGATCGCGTGCACGATGACCGGGCCACCGAAGTTCTTGGCGTTACTCAGCGCCTGTTCCATGGCGTCCAGATCGTGGCCGTCGATCGGGCCCACGTACTTCATGCCGAGGTCCTCGAAGATCCCCTGCTGGACCACCACGTCCTTGATGCCCTGCTTCATCCCGTGCAGACCCCGGTACACGGCCGATCCCAAGTGACCGGATTCCTGGAGCAAACCCTTGACCTTGTCCATGGTCTGCTCGTAGCGGCGGTCGGTACGCACGGCGTCCACGCCCTGCTGCACGCTCGCCTGAAGTTCCTGCAGCCGGTTGGCGAAACCACCCACGGTGGGCGCGTAGGAACGGCCGTTGTCGTTGACGACGATCACGACCTTGCGGTTCTTGTCCGAGGCAATGTTGTTGACGGCTTCCCAGGCCATACCGCCGGTCAGGGCGCCGTCGCCGATCACGGCCACGGTGTGGCGATCGTGCTGGCCGGTCATCTGGTAACCGCGCGAGATACCGTCCGCCCATGACATGGACGACGACGCGTGTGAGGACTCCACGATGTCGTGTTCGGATTCGCCGCGGTCCGGGTAGCCTGCCAGGCCGCCCTGTTGGCGCAGCGTAGAGAAGTCTTGGCGCCCCGTCACGAGCTTGTGAACGTAGGACTGGTGACCGGTGTCGAACACGATGGAGTCACGCGGTGAATCGAAGACCCGATGCAGGGCAAGTGTCAGTTCGACCACACCCAGGTTGGGTCCCAGATGACCACCGGTCGCGGCCACGTGCGTGATCAGGAACGAGCGAATGTCCGCAGCCAGTTGCTCGAGAGCCGCGGCGTCCAGTCCTTTGAGGTCTGCCGGGCTCTTGATGGTCTCCAGAAGCGTCATTGCGTGCTCTCCGTGCCTTGAAAATTCGGGATCGGTCAGTGCGGTGTCGGTCGACAGCAGACTGTCGGTCTGCCCCGACGTACCGTTCGATCTTACTCGTCATCACCGACAGCACTGCACAGGCACCTGATGAAACAACCCGGCCGACGATCCTCGAGAGGACCGTCGGCCGGGTTGTCAGGCCGCGAATGCCTTACTTGGCAATCTGACGCAGCACGTACTGCAGGATGCCACCGTTGCGGTAGTAATCGGCTTCACCCGGGGTGTCGATGCGCAGATCGGCGTCGAACTCCACGGTGGAACCGTCTTCCTTGGTGGCGGTGACCTTCAGGGTCTTGGGGGTCTCGCCCTCGTTCAGAGCGGTCACACCCTCGATGTCGAAAGTCTCGGTGCCGTCCAGGCCCAACGAGTCAGCGGACTCGCCCTGGGGGAACTGCAGCGGCAGCACACCCATACCGATCAGGTTGGAACGGTGAATACGCTCGTAGGACTCGGTGATGACCGCGCGCACGCCCAACAGCGAGGTGCCCTTGGCGGCCCAGTCACGCGAGGAGCCGGAACCGTATTCCTTACCGCCCAGCACGACCAGCGGAACGCCGGCTTCCTGGTAGTTCACGGAAGCGTCGTACACCGTGGACTGCGGGCCGTCTGCCTGCGTGAAGTCGCGGGTGAAGCCACCCTCCACGCCGTCCAGCAACTGGTTCTTGATGCGGATGTTCGCGAACGTGCCGCGGATCATCACCTCGTGGTTACCACGACGGGAACCGTACGAGTTGAAGTCCTTGCGCTCCACACCGTTCTCGATCAGGTACTTACCGGCCGGGGTGTCCGACTTGAAGGAACCTGCCGGGGAGATGTGGTCGGTGGTGACCGAGTCGCCCAGCTTCAGGAGCACGCGAGCGCCCTTGATGTCCTCGACCGGGGTTGTCTCCATGGACATGCCGTCGAAGTACGGTGGCTTGCGCACGTAGGTGGAGTTGGGATCCCACTCGAAGACGTCGCCGGTGGGGGTCTCGAGGTTCTGCCAACGCTCGTCGCCATCGAAGATGGTGCCGTATTGGGTGGTGAACATATCGGTGTCGATCGACCGGTCGATGATTTCCTGGACCTCGGTCGGGTTCGGCCAGATGTCCTTGAGGTAAATGTCGTTACCGTCGGAATCCTGCCCCAGGGCCTCGTTCTCGAAGTCGAAGTCCATGGTTCCGGCCAGGGCGTAGGCGATGACCAGCGGCGGTGAGGCCAGGTAGTTCATCTTCACGTCCGGGTTGATCCGACCCTCGAAGTTACGGTTACCCGACAGCACCGAGGTCACGGCCAGGTCGTTGTCCTGGATGGTCTGGGAGATCTCGGGCTCGAGCGGGCCGGAGTTACCGATACAGGTGGTGCAGCCGTAACCCACGATGTAGAAGCCGAGCTCCTGCAGGTCCGGAACCAGACCGGACTTCTCGTAGTAGTCGGTGACGACCTTGGAACCCGGAGCAATGGACGTCTTGACCCACGGCTTGGCCTTGAGCCCCTTACTCACCGCATTGCGAGCCAGAACGGCGGCCGCCATCATGACCGACGGGTTGGAGGTGTTGGTGCACGAGGTGATCGAGGCGATCGAGACTGCACCGTGGTCCAACTCGAACTCGCGGCCGTCCTCCATGTTGACCTTGATCGGGTTGGACGCTCGGCCTTCGACATCCTGTACGTCGTGGTCGCGGGGGCGCTCGGAAGCGTCCTGCTCCTCGGTGGCGTCGTGGGACGGGGAGTCCGAAGCGGGGAACGAGGTGCCGTTCTCGCTGCGGTCCTTGACGATTTCCTGGCCCTCAACGTAGTTGACCAGATCGTCACGGAACTGCGGCTTGGAACGAGTGAGCTCGATGCGGTCCTGCGGGCGCTTGGGGCCGGCGATCGAGGGAACCACGGTGGACAGGTCCAGCTCGAGGTACTCGGAGAATGCGATCTCCTCCGAGGGGTCGTGCCACATGCCCTGTTCCTTGGTGTACGCCTCGACCAGAGCGACCTGCTCCTCGGAGCGGCCGGTCAGGCGCAGGTAGTCCATGGTGACCTCGTCGATCGGGAAGATCGCGGCGGTCGAACCGAACTCGGGCGACATGTTGCCGATGGTGGCGCGATTGGCCAGGGGCACAGCTGCCACGCCCTCGCCGTAGAACTCCACGAACTTGCCCACCACACCGTGCTCACGCAGCATCTCGGTGATGGTCAACACCACGTCGGTCGCGGTAGCGCCGGAGGGGATCTCGCCGGTGAGCTTGAAGCCCACCACGCGCGGGATCAGCATGGAGATGGGCTGGCCCAGCATTGCGGCCTCTGCCTCGATACCGCCAACGCCCCAACCCAACACGCCGATGCCGTTTTCCATGGTGGTGTGGGAGTCGGTACCCACGCAGGTGTCCGGGTAGGCACGAACGGTGCCATCGACCTCGCGGGTCATGACCACGCGGGCGAGGTTCTCGATGTTGACCTGGTGCACGATACCCATGCCAGGGGGAACGACCTTGAAGTCGTCAAATGCGGTCTGGCCCCAGCGCAGGAACTGGTACCGCTCACCGTTGCGCTGGTACTCGATGTCCATATTGCGCTCAATGGCGTCCGTGGAACCGAAGGCATCGATCTGCACGGAGTGGTCAATGACCAGCTCGGCAGGAGCCAGGGGGTTCACGCGGGATGCATCGCCGCCGAGTTCCGCAACGGCCTCGCGCATCGTGGCAAGGTCCACGATGCAGGGAACGCCGGTGAAGTCCTGCATGATGACACGGGCAGGGGTGAACTGAATCTCCGTGTTGGGCTGGGCCTCGGGATCCCAGTTGGCCAGGGCTTCGATGTGCTTCTCGGTCACGTTGGCACCGTCTTCGGTGCGCAGCAGGTTCTCGAGCAGAACTTTCAAGCTGTAAGGGAGTTTCTTGGCCCCCTCAAGTGCATTGAGTCGGAAAATTTCATAGTCGGTGCCGCCGACGTTGAGTACGCCTTTGGCTCCAAAGCTGTCCACAGTCATGGTGTGGAACTCCTCTCGCCACCGTTTGAATGCGTTCGCAGCTGTCAACGGAGCGCGAGAAGCACCCCGGGCGCGCACGAACGGTCACCCCACAGTGTAGCCTGTGCCACTTCCCCTGACCGGGAGATTCGGCTCGGGATCATTCATTGCGCCGCAGCACCGCCACGGCCTCAACGTGATGGGTGTTGGGATACAGATCGAAGGCCCTGATGTTGACCACTTTCCACCCGCGCCGGGACAACCGACCGAGGTCGCGACCGAGCGCCGCGGGATCACACGCGACGTACACGATCGTGCGGGGTTCGACGGCGTCGATGGCCGCGAGCACTTCCTTGGCCGCACCCGAGCGCGGTGGGTCCAGGATCACGATGTCCGGCTGAGGGGCGCGCACCGCGGGACGTTTGTGGCCCCGGGAGGCCCCGTGGCGGCGTCGTGCGGGGTTGCGGCCCGTGAGAATCCGAGCCACATCGCCGCGGGTGACCCGCACATGATCCAGCTCCGAGAGGTTCACGCGGGCATCCGCGGAGGTGACCGGGGAGCCTTCCACCGCGAAGACCTGACCGTCCGGACCCACCAAGGGCGCCGCAGCGGCGGTGAACAGGCCAGCGCCGCTGTAGAGATCCCACACCGTGTCCCCGGGCCCCATCTGCGCGGCCGCGAGCACCGCATCGACCAGCGTGCTCGGGGCGCTGCGGTGGATCTGCCAGAACCCGGTGGGACTCACTCGCCACGTCAGCGGTTCACCGGCGGGCATGTCGAGGGTTTCGCGGACAACCGGTTCACCGACCCAGGTCTGGATCTCCCGATCTTCCGGGGACTGCGCGGTCACCGAGACCTCGTGCTCACTCCCCCACGCGGCCAGGTGACGGCGCAGTTCGGCCAGTGCGTCGGGGTCCTGACGCGCGCGCAGACTCACGTGCAGCAACGGACGGCTTCCGTTGGCCGGCGCGGCGACATCCAACCGCGACGCGCCGGGTACGGACAGTTCCCACGGGGCCAGTGACTGAATGACCGGCGTGGCCAGTGGCATGTCGGTGATCGGAATCAGTTCGTTGGAACGGTGCGGGTACATGCCCGCGGTCCCGTCCTCGGCAACGTCCAGGTGCAGGCGGGTGCGCCAGCCGGTGCCATCCGAGGTTTCGTCCTCGACCGCGGCGACCTGTCCCCGCCAGTCGATTCCGGCAAGGTGATCAAGCTGCTCGGCGACCACGGAGCGCTTGAGTTCGCGCTGGGCCTCCAGGGTGAGGTGCCCGAATTCGGCCCCGCCCACGGGCAATCGCTCCTCCCGCGCCGCCGACACCGCGTCCGCCGCTGCCCACGGGTGCTCTCCCCGCCGGCCTTCGGAGGCCTCGAGAACCTCGACCACGTCACCGCGCCAGAACTTGGCGTCCTCACCTCGATCCGTGAGGCGGACCCGCACCAGCTCCCCCGGGGCACCGTGGCGAACGAACACCACGCGCCCCTCCGGCGAACGCGACACCATGTGCCCTCCGTGGGCTACCCCGGTGAGCCGGAGCGTCAACTGGTCGGCGGTGTCGGGTTGGTCTTCGGTCATCCTTGATTCTCCGTGAGTCGTAGTTCGCGCACCGATTCCAGGTGCCAGGGAACGGAGGCGATCATGACGCCTCGTTCGAAATGTAGTCGTGTCTTGAGCGGTCGGATGGCTTGGTTGTGCAGGAACCGTTCCCAACCGCGTCCCACAACATATTCGGGCAGGTAGACGATCACCAAGTCACGCGGTGATTTCTTGCGGATGCTGCGCACGTGGGAGATCACGGGGCCGATGCTGTCACGGTACGGGGACGCGAGGACCGTGATGGGGACCGGGAATTCCAGCCGCTGCCATTGCCGCAGGACATCTTCGGTGCGGGCGCGGTCGGTGTCCACGACCACGGCCTCCAGCGTGGACGGCCGGGAGGCCCGGGCGTAGGTCAGGGCGCGCACCACGGGCTTGCGGACCGATGTCACCACGATCAGCGCGTGCACGCGGGAGGGCAACGCGCGGACCGGTGATTCCGGATCGACCTCGAGTTCTCGGTCCACTTCCGAGTAGTGGTGGCCGATGGCCCGCATCCACAGCGTGAGCAGCGCAATGGCAACGATCGTCAACCAGGCTCCCTGCGAAAGTTTGGTTCCCAGCACCACCACGAATACGGCCGCGCAGAAGATCAGGGCCACCACGGCGACTCCCTGCCGCACGGTCAACTGCCGGGTCGTGGCTTTCGAGGTGCGAGTGCGCCGCACACGCGCCCAGTGCCGCACCATGCCGGCCTGGGTCAGGGTGAACGCGAAAAATGCGCCCACCACGTACAACTGGATCAGGCTGTTGACGTTCGCGTCGAAGATCACCGTGAACAGTGCCGCGACGATCGAGAGCAGCACAATGCCGTTCGTGAAGGCGAAGCGGTCTCCGCGTGACTGCAGTTGTCGCGGGAGCAGGGCCGCGCTGGCCAGTCGCGAGGCCAGCGTGGGGAAGCCGGAGAATGCGGTGTTGGCGGCCATGAACAGCACACCCACGGTGACGGCCACCAGCACGAAGAACCACACGGAGTCCTCACCCGCAATGGTCTGGGCAAGCTGACCGAGGATCGGCACCTGAAAGAACTCTTCGCCGGGACGCTGACCGTTGATCAGCAGTTGCTCGTCCGCGTTCATGACCACGACCGCGCGGGTTTCCCGCGTGAGATACAGCACGCCCAGCAGCAACACGGTGGACAATGCGCCCAGATAGGCCAGCGTGCGAGCGGCATTGAGGGCCTTGGGTTTGCGGAAATAGGGCACCGAATTGGTGATGGTTTCCACACCGGTCACGGCCACCGCGCCCGAGGAGAACGCTCGCAGCACCAGCACCGCACCGGCCAGTCCCACCAGGCCCGCGTCCATTCCCGCGGCGGGCAGAACCTCGTAGTCCGCCGACGGCGCTCGGTCCAAAGTTCCGGTTACGTTCTGTACCAGCCCGGCAACGATGAGTAGGAGCACCACTCCCACGAACGCGTACGTGGGCACGGTGGATGCCCGTCCCATGAACTGGAGTCCGCGCAGATTGAGGAGTCCGACGATTGCAATACCCGCCAGGGCCACCCACACCTGATGACCCACGAACCACGGCACCGCGGAGGCGACGTACTGCGCCGCCGCTGACATGGACACCGCCACGACCAGCGTGTAATCCACCAGCAGGGCCGCGCCCACCATGGCACCGGAGGGCCGGCCCAGGTTCTTGGAGGCGATTTCGAAGTCCGCACCGCCGGACGGATAGGCTCGCACGTTCTGTCGGTAGGCGGTAATCAGAACGATCAGCACCACCAGCACCACGATTCCCACCCAGGGTGAAATGGCGATGGCCGCGGTGCCCGCGAGGGCCAGGGTCAGCACGATTTCGTCCGGTGCGTAGGCCACCGATGACAAGGCGTCGGAGGCGAAGACCGGAAGTGCCGCACGGTTGCGGAGCAGGGTTCCGCCGGCGCGCTCGTTGTGAAGTGGTTTACCTACGAGTACGCGGCGGGCAAGTTGGGACAGGTGCACGATTCAACACGCTAGTACCTCGCGGGGGTCTTGTCCCGAAGCCCGGAGAATTATGCTGTGCGACATGGCGCATTTTGTGATCATGGGTGTCGGCCGCGTGGGGATCTCCATTGCGCACGCCCTTGAGGATTCCGGCCACACAGTGGCGGTCATTGATCAGGACGATCGGGCCTTTCGAAAGCTCCGGCCGTCCTTCGGTGGCAAAAAGGTCACCGGCCACGGTTTCGACCGTGATGTTTTGCGCCGGGCGGGCATCGAGGACGCCTACGCGTTCGCGGCGGTGTCCAGCGGTGACAACTCGAACATCATTGCCGCCCGGGTGGCCCGTGAGACGTTCAAGGTCAAGCACGTCGTGGCTCGCATCTACGACCCCAGCCGCGCGGAGTTCTACCAGCGCATGGGGATTCCCACGGTGGCGTCCGTGCGGTGGAGTTCGGATCAAGTGTTGCGGCGCATCCTGCCGGAGCACGCGATCACGGGTGACTTCCGAGAGGCGTCGGGGCGGTTGCAGCTGGGAGAGTTGCCGCTGCACGAGTCGTGGTCCGGTCTGCACCTGGACCGCATTGAAGAAGCGGCCGGGGTGCGGGTGGCCTTTGTGACACGGTTCGGGGAGGGCATTCTTCCGGCGTCGGATTCCAGCTACCAGCAGGGAGATATCGTGCACGCCATGATGCGCGTGGAAGACGTCGAGAACGTGGCCAGAGTCCTGTCCCGCCCGCCCTCGGACGAGGTCATGGAAGCAGTGGCCCTGGCCGCCACCGAAGAACGCGGGCACGGACGGGAGCGGTCATGAGAGTCATTGTCGTGGGTGGTGGATCCGTGGGGTCCTCGATCGCCCGGGAACTGGTGTCCCACGGCCACGAGATCGTGGTGATCGATGCGACGTCGGAGGTGATTGGCCGGTCGAACCTGCGCGGCACCCAGTGGGTCGTGGGTGACGCATGTGACCTGGAGGTGCTGCAACGCGCCAAGACCGAGGAAGCGGACGTCGTCGTCGCGGCGACCGGTGACGACAAGGCCAATCTGGTGGTTTCGCTCCTGGCGCGCAGCGAGTTCGGGGTTCCCCGCACCGTGGGTCGGGTGAACAATCCCAAGAACGAGTGGTTGTTCGACGACGCGTGGGGCGTGGACGTTGCCGTGTCCACTCCGCGGCTCATGACGGCCCTCGTGGAAGAGGCCGTGGAGGTGGGTGACGTGGTGCGGCTGTTGAGTTTGCAAACCGGTGGTGCCACGCTGGCCGCCTACACGGTGCCGAGGGAGCACCCTGTGGTCGCGTCCATGGTGTCCCAGGTGCCGTGGCCACCGGAGGTCGCGCTCGTGGCCATTCTGCGCGACGGTGTGCCCATCACGCCCTCCGGCGATGACGTTCTGGAAGGTGCGGACGAACTGTTCTTCATCTCCACCGCTGAGGGTGAGGAACAGTTGCGGGCCATGTTCACCACGGCCCAGGACGTCCCGGAGGTTGAGGTTACCGAGGACCGTCTCGAAGAGGCCGAACGGGCCGGGTCATCATCCACCCGAGCCACAACACCAACGCGTACAGCGGAACGCCCATCACCAACCGAGTGACACCCAGCGCGGCCACGTTCTCCGCGAAGTACAACGGCACCTGCACGAGCAGCCGCGTCGCGAACATGCCGATCAGCAACAGGGTGGCGCGCTGATAGGCCGTGCGGCGGCGTCGGTCCTTGCGCCACTCCATCCCTTCACCGCGCACGTAGCCGTAAAACACGCCCAGCAACGGCCAGCCGACCGCGGTGGAAATGGACAGCCCAATGAACCACGCGATGTTGATGAAGAAACCGGGTACGTAGTAATCAAGGGCCTGGCCACCGGCTCGGGCGAACAGCGCGCACACCGCCACACCGATCAGTCCGGTGATCGACTGCATCAAGGATTGCCGCTGCGCCAGGCGCAGAACCGCGAAGACCGCCGCGGTGGCCAGAGACGCGATCAGGGCGATGCCCAGTTGCTGGGTCAGCAGGAACACGACCAGGAAGATCAGGCCGGGCAGCACCGCCTCGATCAGCCCGCGCCAGCCGCCCACCGCGTGAAGCACGTCCAGCTGGCCGTGTTCATCGCGCCTCAGCCCGGCCCGCGCCGCATAGTCCCCCATGGCCTGTTCCATGGACGGCGGCCGCTCGGGCCGATCGTTGTCTTCCTGCTCACCGGAGTGCTCCGGGGGCGGGGGTGTTCCGTGGCTCACCGGTTGATCCTTTTGGGAGTGATGATCTCGTAACGAGGGTTGTACATGGTCGGCACCGAATCGGTGAAGGACACCACGGCCACGCACCGCAGTTTCGTGCCCGCCATGACGCCTGGGACGCTGCGCTGACCGTGCCAGAGCAGTTTGATGTAGGAATCGGCGCGGCCCAGTTCCTGCGGCGGTTGGTTCTGCACGTGGAGCACGGCTTGGTACCGCGGAGCCTCCGTAGCCGGGGAGAACGTCACCTCGGTGACCTCACCCTCAACCATGACCCGCCGCCGTTGCGACGACGCCGCCGGATCCAGATCCTGTGCGGCGGCGCCGCACTCGCTCACCACGTCGATGGCGCCGGTGGCTTGGGATGTCACCACGACAATCAGCCGATTTCGGTGATTTCAGGACCGCGGCGCGGTGCACTCACCGGCGGTTGCGGGTCCTCGACGGGTTGTTCGGGCGATGCGGTCCCCGGATTCTGGGGCGTGGCATTCTCCGGAACCTTGAACTGCAAGAGGTCACGCGGGGGCATCGGATCCTGTCCGCGCACGATCACCAACGACCGCACGACGTCGTCGAGGACCTCCGCGGTCGTGGACGGCATGGCGCCGCCACCCGTGTAGACCGCGCGCAGGAACCAACGGGGCCCGTCGATGCCGACGAACCGCGCCAATCGGTAGCCGGGACCGCCCGAGGCGGTGGTCGCGTTGAACTTCGCGTTGACCTGCAGGCCCAGCGGTCCTTCGGCCACCGTCGCCTGCCCGCCATCACGGCGCAGCCCCTCTGTGAGCTCGCGGCGAACGTCGTCCCACAGGCCACTGCTCTTGGGAGCCGAGAAGGCCTGCAGCTGGACCGAGCCGTCCTTGTAGTCGACGTTCAGCGCGCGCGGTCGTTGCGTTTGCTCATCCAGGTCCATGCGCACGGCCACCCCGGACACGGGCTTGATCAGGATGCAGCCGAGGTCCACATAGTCCTCACGCTCGCCCTTCATCTCGGACTCGTCCCACGGTCCCAGCGCGCGGGGGTCCGGCGACGACGCCGCTTCCGCCTCCTCGGGTGCGTCCTGCGGCTCGGTCTCGGCGACGGCGCCGCTGTCCGCCTGGGCGTCCTTGCCGCGCTTCTTACGTCCAAACATGTGTGCTCCGTTTACTGTCTGCGGGTCGTGGTGATTGGGTGGCCGGGGTCTAGTGGGTTCCCGAGGAGCCGAAGCCCCCCGCCCCTCGTTCGCTCTCGGGCAGCTCTGTCACTGCCTCGAAGTGCGCCGTCTCCACAGGCTGGATCACAAGCTGGGCAATTCGTTCCCCTCGGCTCACCGTGTAGGTTTCCGTGCGGTCGGTGTTGAGCAGGCACACCTTGATCTCGCCCCGGTAACCACAGTCCACGGTTCCGGGAGCGTTGACCACCGTCAATCCGTGCTTGGCCGCCAATCCCGATCTGGGGTGCACCAAGCCCACGTACCCGTGGGGAATCGCAAGGGCCACACCGGTGTCCACCAGTGCGCGCTGACCCGGCTCCAGCACGGTTTCTTGTCGGGCTCGCAAATCGGCCCCGGCGTCTCCAAGGGTCGCGTAGGACGGGGGTGCCAGCTCAGGATCCAACATCTTGAGGGCCACGGTCACGGTGTGGTTACCGGCTACATCAGTCACAATCCACCACTCTAACGCGGTGCACCATGGGGCGCCGTCTGCACGTGGAAGACTCCTAGCAAGCTGTGGGAAAGTGGAGCCATGACCTCTCACGATCCGCGCGCCACCACGGCCTCAGAGCCGGTAACCCCCGACCATCCTTCGACCGAGCCCGTGGTCGAATATCAGGAGCGACTCACCGTCGCGTGGTGGATGTGGCTCGTGGTCCTGTTCGTCGGAGCGGCGTCTTTCATAGCCCTGGCCCCCATCAACATGGCCGTGGGCATCATTGCGGCCGTCGTGATCATGGTCTTGATCACGTTGATCCTCCATCTCGGCTCGCCCAGGATCGTGGTCACGGATCAGGACGTTCGCGTGGGCCGCGCCTACATCGAACGCCGTTTCGTCGGCGAGGCAGAGCCGCTGCGCGGAGATGCGGTGCGAGTGGCTCGCGGGCCGGAACTGGATGGCCGCGCATTCATGAACTTCCGCGTGTCCATTCCTGACATGTGCCGGATCGAGATCGTGGACCCCGTGGACCCCACACCGTACTGGCTCACCGCAACCCGTCACCCCGAAGAATTAGCGCGAGCCATCAACGCCGGTCGCCCCACGGATTCGGCGTGAGACGACACGGTCTGCGGAGCTGAAAAAGTCCGGGCGGTCACCATAAGGTGACCGCCCGGACTATATATTCAACGGCTGATTCAGAGACCGCGTGTCAGCCCATGCATTCGAAGCAGAACTTCACGCCGTCGCGTTCTTCGGCAAGCTGCGAACGGTGACGTACCAGGAAGCACGAACCGCACGTGAATTCGTCTTCCTGAGCGGGAAGAACCACTACGGACAGTTCTTCGTTGGACAGGTCTGCGCCGGGGAGCTCGAAGCTTTCGGCCGCTGCAGCTTCATCTTCGTCGACGCTGCCGGACTGCTGATCCGATCGACGAGACTGCAACTCCTCGATCGAGTCTTCTTTGAGGTCTTCGTCCTGCTTGCGCGGCGCGTCGTAATCTGTGGCCATGTGTGAATCCGCTCCAACCGGTCTTCGCGAGATCGCTGTGGGTGTCGAGACCCCGGCTTTCTGGGAAAAATGCCGGGTCCGTGTCGCGTAGATTGTTCACCATCAACCGCGAAAAATCCAGCCCGAATCTCCTACGGCGAAATGTGTGTCTTACAGCACGCGGATCCGCCCCCGAACGACTGCTCCCGGTATACCCCGCCCCGTCCCTCGAAAAATGCGGTGGCCCGGGCAGAAACCGGTTCGGGGCCCTTCATGAAAGCACTAGACTGGCACGACATGAGCGGCAGGAATTTCTCTGACAGCATTACTTCCCGCCGGTAAAGGAAGGACAGCATGGACCAGTTGCACCTGGTGGGCATACACGATGACGGGGAGCACCTCATCGTGGAAACCACCGATTCACAGCGTTACTCGCTGAAAATCGATCAGCAGTTACGACAAGCGGTGCAGCACGCGCGGAAGAAGACACCCGCGCGTGGCCGTGTGACGGGCCAGTTCGGCCCCCGCGATATCCAGGCTCGTTTCCGTGCCGGTGCCAGCGTGGAAGACATCGTGGCCGAGTCCGGATGGGAGCCGGAGCGCGTCAAGCGTTACGAATGGCCGATCCTCGCCGAGCGCGGTCACATGGTGCGGGAAGCCCTCAAGGTTAAAGTCACCGGCACGAGCCCTTCCCACGACGGCTACCGTTCCGTGTTCGAGGGCGAACCCCGCACTCTCGAGCAGACCGTGCGCCATCGTGCCCGGAACACCGGTGTTGCGGTGGATTCGTTGGACTGGGATGCGTGGCAGCGCGAGGACCAACTCTGGACACTGCAACTGTCTTTCACCGTGTCCGATCGCGACCAGGCACCCCATGACACCAATGGTCCCGCGGAGTGGACCTACAACCCCGCGAATCAGACGGTTCGACCGGCCAATGACTGGGCCACCGCGCTGGGTCAGGAACCGCACGAGTCAGGGCCGCTGGGCGTTCCCGCCCCCGCAGTGAGCCATGCTCCGGCCCCCAACGCCCAGGTGGAGCAACTCCAGCGAGAGGCCAGCCAGGCGGACGAGTTGCTGGACGTGCTGCAGTCACGCCGCGGACGGCGTCTGGGTTCGGACAGTGAAGAAGACGACCGCCTGGCCGAGATCCTCGGCCGCGGCATGGGGCACGTGGACAACCGTCCCCGACCCATCGGCGCGCCAGATGATTCTCCGCTGTTCGATCAGCCCATCCAGCCCGCTGCCGCCCGCGTCGCCGAGGACCGAGCCTTGGAAGAGGACGCAGACATCGAGATCGTGGATGATTCCACGAACGCTCCCCACGAGCACGAGACCTCGAGCGAGGAACCGGACCAGGCGGCGTCGCCGTCGCTGCCCGAGGCCGTCACCGCCGGTCGAGGCCCTCAGCTCACCGTGGCTACGGATTCCGAGGAGTCGATGGCCACCCTCGAATCGGAGGAGCCCGTCGCTCAAGACGACCGGGGCGAAGAGTCGGAGTCACCGGAATCGACGTCCGCCACGCTTCAGGAAACTCCGGAGACGGAGCCCGAAATCGAGCCGGCGCAACGCCACGAGGAACCACAGGAGCAACCGCAACGGGCTCCCGGTCCGCGCGGCCGTACTGGCAAGGCGAAACGCTCGTCGGTGCCGAGTTGGGACGAGATCGTCTTCGGTTCCAACTCGAACTAGTGTCCGGGAGCACCACGCGAGGGACTGCAGATTTCCCGTCGACACGCTAGAGTCATCAAGGCAGATTGGGCTCAGGGGAGAGAGCGGTCCATCTTTGCTCTGGCAATTCATGGATTCGAGGGACGCGTTGCATGGGTAATTCCATACAGGACGACTTGTTCGGTGCCGATGAACCGGCTGCGGAAGCAGCCGGTGGTTCCACTGAACCCGAAGGTGACGGGGGTTTCCGCCGATTCATGGCACCCCTCGTGCTCGGATTGGCCGCGCTCCTGGTCCTCGTGGGGGTGGGCGCACTGGCTTTCACCGGACTGTCGAATTCCCAGGATGATGAGGAACCCGCGGACTTCGCCACGGAATCCGAATCGCCGTCCCCCACGCCCACGCGCAGCGCCACTCCGAGCCGCACGCCGTCTCCCACCCCGGTGGAAACCGCCCCACCGGTCCAGGAGTACGTGCCGCCGCCACCTCCTCCCGTAGCGCCCCCGGTGGTTCCTCCGCCCCCGCCCGCACCGGTTCCGCCGCCTCCGGCACCACCGGTGACCCAGGCACCGGAGCCCACCAAGAAGCCCGAGCCGACCAAGAAGCCGACCCCGGCCCCGACGAAGCAACCGACGACGGCGCCCAAGCCGCCGAAGTCAACGCCGACGCAGGCTCCCAAGCCGCCGTCGACCAAGGCTCCGGTAACCAAAGCGCCGCCCGCTCCCAAGCCGACGAAGGCGAAGCCGCCGGCCAACGACAAGCCGGCATCGACACCCAAGCCCAGCAATTAGTGCACAGAGGCCCGATTCGCACTTCAGCGAATCGGGCCTCTTCGTGTTCAGTTATCGGTCCCGGGACAACGCCACCGCGATGCGAACCTGGGCGCTCGTCGAATCGTCCCGTTCCCCCCTGGCCGGTGGCCAGACATCGGGTGGTTACCAGAGCAGCGCCGGAATCAGGCGTTCGGCATCCGTGAGGGAGCCGTGCTGACCCACCATTTTCAGGGGCTTGGCGCCCTGCCGTGAAACGTCATAAATGGCGACCGGTTCCTTGCCGAGTACCCATACATCACCGGCGCGTTCCAGGACGGCCTGATTCGGGTCACTGCCGAAGTAGCCGCCCGAGGCCAGCTCGTCCCGCGTGGCCACCCAGACGTCGTCGCCGAAGTGGTCCTGCCAGCGAGTGGCGACCTTATCAGGATCGGTATCCGCTTCCATGTGAAGTTGCACGGCTCGCGGTTCACCCGCGGTGTGTCGCACGCCGTCGAGCAGTCCGGGCACAGCGCTGGCGTCATAACGGTGTTCGGGAGCCACGTCCACCATGCCGTGATCGGCGGTGAGGATCACGCGGGTGTTGGCCGGTAACTTCTGGACGAGCCGCTTGATCGCGGAATCCAGCTCTTCGAGGGCCTGCAGCCACGTGTCGGATCGCCACCCCTTGGAGTGCCCGATCTTGTCCAGCTCGTCCCAATAGAAGTACACCAGGGCGCGCTTTCCCTCCCGGAGTTCCTCGACGGCGGCGGCGGTGCGTGCGAATACGCCGTCGGCGCCCTTGAAGCGACCGCCGCGCAGCGACGCGCGGGTCAGTTCGGAGTTCTCGAACCGAGGCTTGCTGATGGTCACGGTGTCCACCGTGTCCTCCGCCCGGTTGAACACCGTGCGATGCGGCTGCCAGGATTCCGGGTCGATCTGTGGGCTCCACTGCCCCAACATGTTGACCACCCGGTCCCGGGCCGGATCCAGCACGTCGTAGCCGAGCATGCCGTGTTGCCCGGGGGTCAGCCCGGTGCCCAGACTCGACAGCGATACGGACGTGGTGGTGGGGAACGCGGCGTCGAGCTCCCCCAAGGACTGCGCCTTCCGGAGCGTAGGCGCGTAACTCGCGTACTCGCTGAGCAATCTGGAACCCAGACCGTCCACGAGTACCACCACGTAGCGCTGGGCCTTGGGCAAACCCAGGGAGTTCGTGAGGTCGGGGACGCCCAGGGCTGCGGCGGCAGAGGACATCACGTCTGCCACGCTGCGCCGGCCGTAACGCGGGGGCGCAGGAAAATCAGACGGCAGTGTCATTGGGATTTGCGCCCGGAATCTCGCCCCGTGAAGCGGTGTCCGAAACGAGGGCGCTGCACGGGCGCCTCGGAAGGCCTGCGGTCGGTCAGGGGCCGCTGATGCGGCGACTGGGCGATCTGGGCACCCGAATCCGTCACGGGTGCCAGGTTGGCGCGGCGCAGCGTGCGCGCGAATTCGCGGGCGCCCTCCACTGCGTCCTTGCCGTCCGCCTCGGAACTAATGCGCAGGACGACGTCCTCGCTGGCGGCGGTTCCCGTGTAACCGTGGTCGGCCTGGCACTCGGGGTCCTCGCACATCGCGGGGTACAGCTCGAGCTGCTGGGTTCCGGTCCAGCTCACGGCCAGGGTCAGTTCCATGATGGGCGTGTCCGGGTGGTAGTTCTGCGGCTGGTGGTAGGCGTAACTCAGGGTCACGGAACGGATCTGGGAAATCCCGACCGTTTCCGTGGACACCCGGGCGACCACGTCACGCCCGCTGTCGTCGAACTGCTGATCGTCCACGTGGGTGATGTGCAGTACGTCCTCGGCGAGCACCAACACGGTGATGTGTCGGTGGAGTTCGGTGTTGTTGAAGTGGGTCTCCAATTGCACCAGGTGGGAGACGGGCTGTCGGCCGTCCAGGGAATCCTTGACCACGTCTTCCACCAATTGGGGATAGAACCCGGCCGTGCCGATGTCCTGAATCAGGCGCGAACCATCGGGAGCTGAATACGTCATGCGTCCATTGTCCTTCACTTGCCGCTTCTGTGCGCAATTATCACGGTCAGGGGGTGACCACGCACGACAGCGATCCGTCTTCTTGCTCGGTGCACACCGGTGTCACGTCCTGGCCGGGTTCTGGCGGTGGCGACGGCGTTGGGGTCACCTCGGGCGTTTGGCTCACGTCGGGTTCGCCACCGGTCGTATCCTCCAGCCACGAGCTGAGCGCCGGGCCGGCCAAGAAGTATCCGGCGGTCAAGGCGATACCGGCCAGCACCAGAGCCAAGAGCACCCAGGGCATCCGAGATCGTTGGGGCCGTGTGTTTCGCCTGGCCGGAATGGACCGCGGTGTGGGCGTGGGTTCCTCGCTCGCCACGTGCGGCACAGCGGCAGTGCGCGGGGTCTCCTGGCGTGGCAGAGCTTCGGTGGTTTCCCCGGTGGCTGCCAGTCTGCCGAACGGGTTCAACGGGTCGTCGGAGATCGGTGGCACGGCTGCCGCCTGTGGGTGTTCCTCTCCCCTGCGGCGCACGGCGTGCCATTCGATGCGTGCCGTGGGAGCGTCCTCCGAGAGGGGCAACACCGCTGCATCGGGAACCACGGACAGCTCACGCTCCGTGGTGGGTGAGAGAACGTCGAAGATCTCGAAGGGTTCTCCCTCGGCCGTGAGGGATTCGCGGTCGGATCGGCTCGCTGCTCCTTCGCCCAAGTCGTGCAGGGCGATCTTCGCCGCGGCAATGCGCTGTTTCGGTTCCGTGCTCAGCAGACCCGCCACGTGACTACGCAACTGCGGAGAATCCGGGAAAAGTCCCTCCACCGCTGTCGGTTCCAACGGGTTGCTGAGATCCACGTGCGGGTCCACGAGCCGCACCGCCGTGACACCGGCCGCGTACAGATCCGAGGAGATCGACGGCTCCATGGGTCCGTAGGCCTCGTGCGGCAGGTATCCCGGTGTCCCGACCACGGTTCCCGTATGGGTCAACCGAGCGTCCTCCGCGCGAACGGCAATACCGAAATCCGCGAGTCGAGCCCATGGCCGCCCGGAACCGGTGGGTTCCATGAGCACGTTGCCCGGCTTCACATCCCGGTGGATCCAGCCTCGTGCGTGAACGAACTGCAGGGCCTGAAGCAGTTGGTAGACGATCTCCTCCGCCACGAAGTCCGCCACGGCACCGTTGTCCCCCAACGCTGCCTCGAGGGTCCCCCCGCTGACCAGGGGCATCGCAATGGCCACGTACTCGTCCTCGGCGGCCCAGCCGTAAGGTGCGACCACGTGCGGGTGATCCAACTTGACGGATTGCTCTCGCACGAAGCGCAGCAGATCGGCCGAATCGCGTTGGCGTAGCACCTTGGCCGCGCATTCCCGCTCCAGTTTGTGGTCCATGGCGCGCCACACTGCCCCGCTGCCACCCTTGGCAATGGGTTCGAGTAGCTCGAAACGCCCGGCTATCGTGTCCGACACGCGATAGGTGACCTAGCCCCGCATGGCCCGGCGAGCGCTGTCGGTGCGCTGGCCCGGGTCACCCAGCGTGACGGTTGCGGACAGCACCGTGACCACGGAGCCGGACAGTAGGACGGGATTGAGATCGATGGATGCCGTTTCCGGGAACTGGTCCTTGAGCAGCGCCACCCGGTTGACCAGGTCTTCCACGCCGTTCGTGTCCACGGCGGGGACACCCTGGTGTCCGAAGAGTTTTTTGGACGCCTTGGGGGCACGCACCATCCGGGAAATATCCTGATCGGTCAGCGGTGGCACGCGGTGGGCCCAGTCGTCGAGCAGATTCACGGCGTCACCGGCCATACCGAATGAGAGCACGGGTCCGATCAGGGGATCCTCGATCGCGCGCACAATCACGGTCTGTCCGGTCGCGGCCATCGACTGAACCTCGAAATCGGAGGTACCGAAGCTCGCCAGCGCGCGCTTCATGGTGGTGATGGCCGCTCGCAACTGCGATTCGTCCTCAATGTTGAGGGCCACGCCGCCCAGGTCCAAGCGGTGGCGCAGGTGCGGATCCGTGGTTTTCAGGGCCACCGGGTAGCCCAGCCGCCCGGCCGCTTGGACCCCTTCGTCCGGATCCTCGAATCGTACGGATTCCAGGACCGTGATCCCCGCGTGCCCCAGCAGCTCGGTCGTCTCGTTCGTGCTCAGTTCGTAGAGACCGTCCCCTGGAATCTGGGGCTTGAGCCTCTCGAGGAACTTTTCGATGGCATCGTGGTTGAAGTCTTCGGGGATCTCCACGTGCCCGTGGTCCTGATCGCGCCAGGTAGAGTAGGTGACCACACTGGACAGGGCGAGAAGCGCTGCACCCGGCGAATCGAAGCACGGGAGGGACGCGCCGTCGTCGGTGGTGTGCACCGTGGCCGTCTTGGCGTCACTACCGAATTGGCCCGTGAACACGCCGATTGCGGTGCATTCCGCCGTGCGTGCCTCGCGGGCGATCTGGTCGACCAGCGCACGGTGATCGAGCCCCGGAACGGGCATGAGAACGACCACCAGGCTGGCGACGCCCTCGCGGGCGGCATTGTCCCGAACGGCCTGGATGATCGCGTCGTGAGCGTGCTGGGGACCCTGGCTGGTGTCCACGTTGCCGTCAGAGACGACCGGTTCCATCCCCAGCCGGATCGCCGAGTCCTCAGCCAGTTGGGACAGCGCCAACGCATTGGACACCACGGCCACCCGATTGTTCTCGGGAACCGGCTGGCTTTCGGCCACGGACGCGATGTCCAACAACTGCTCGGCCGTCGCGGCACGGATCACGCCGGCTTGGCGGAACATCGCGTCCAACGCTCCGGGAGGAGCCTGGGTAGTGCGCCCCGTGTGTCCCGGGGGCAGCCGCAGACCGGTGACCTCGGACTTGGCCACGATGACCGGCTTGGACCGCGAGAGTCGCCGAGCGATACGGGAGAACTTGCGCGGATTACCCACGGACTGCAGGTACAGACCGCACACCGTGGTCGAGAGGTCATCCTCCCAGTACTGCATCATGTCGTTACCGGAGACGTCCGCGCGGTTACCGGCGGACAAGTAGCTGGACAGCCCCACCCTGTGACGGCGTGCGGCACCGTAGACCATGGTGCCAATCGCCCCGGACTGGGAGAACAGGCCCAGTCCCCCGTGTTTGGGCATGCGCGGCAGGACCGAGGCATTGAGGCTGACCTCTTCCGAGGTGTTGATGAACCCTAGGCTGGCCGGTCCGACCACGCGCATCCCTGAAGCGCGGGCAATACGTACCAAGCGGCGCTGCTGCGCGGCGCCATCCGCACCGGCCTCCGCGTAACCGCCGGTCATGATAACCACGGCCTTGGCACCGGCTCGTCCGCACTCGGCAATGGTGGATTCCACGGCGTCCCGGGGGACCGCGATGATCGCTACATCGATCTTGTCGGTAATTTCCTGCACGCTCGCCACGAACGTGAGCCCTTTGCGCTCGTACGGTGTGTTCCCCACCCCGTAGAGCGTGCCGGTGTAGCTGCCGTTCAGGATGCCTTCGACCGCGTGGTATCCCGCGTGGTCAGGATCCGACGACGCTCCGACCACCGCCACGACCTCGGGAGTGAGTAGGTCCTGGATCGAACGGGCCTCGGCGCGGTGTTCGCGGGACTCCATGACGGCCAGTGACTTCTCGGTGGGGTCGATGTCGAAATCAACCACCACCACGCCGTCCTCGAACTGGCGGGATACGTCGTAACCCGCTTCCACGAACACGTGGAGCATCTTGCGGTTCTCCGGCAGGACTTCAGCGGTGAACCGGTCGATGCCGTTCTCTCGGGCCGCGGCGGCCAGATGCTCCAGCAGGATGGAGCCGATGCCACGCCCCTGGTGATGGTCGGAAATCATGAAGGCGACTTCCGCCACGCGGTCCGAGGTGCGGTCGTAGCGACCCACTCCGATCATCTTGCCGTCGAGCAACAGAATGAAGCAGACGCGGTCCACATGGTCCACGGTGGTGAACCGGGCCAGTTCTTTCTCCGACAGTGCCGGCTTGTAGGAGAAGAAGCGCAAGTAGATGCTGTCCTCGGACTGTTTTCCGTGGAACTCGGTGAGCAAGTCCCGGTCATCCGGACTGATGGGGCGCAGATGCGCGGTCGCACCGTCGCGCATAATGACGTCTGCTTCCCAGTATTCGGGGTAGGACGGTGACTGCGAACCTTCATCGTGAGAACCCATAGACTTCAGGGTAGCCAACTGCGTGACCTCTCGACAGGTACACGCCGATTATTCGAGGAGTTGCCGCTAGATGGCCCGACGTCGTTCAACCACCCGCTCCGAGCAGGACGAGCTGCCCGAAGATTTTACCGAGCACATTGTTGACATTGATGTCACGCAGGAAATGGAAACCAGTTTCCTGGAGTACTCCTATTCGGTGATCTACTCGCGCGCCCTGCCCGACGCACGGGACGGCCTCAAGCCGGTGCAGCGGCGCATCCTGTTCATGATGGACCAGATGGGTCTGCGCCCGGATCGCGGTCACGTCAAGAGCGCGCGCGTGGTGGGCGAGGTCATGGGTAAGCTCCATCCGCACGGTGACTCGGCCATTTATGACGCCATGGTGCGCATGGCCCAGGCGTTCGCCATGCGGCTTCCCCTGGTGGACGGCCACGGCAACTTCGGTTCCCTCGACGACGGGCCGGCGGCACCGCGGTACACCGAGGCACGCATGGCCCCGGCCGCCCAGGCGCTCACGGGTGACCTCGACGAGGACGTTGTGGATTTCGTCCCCAACTACGACAACCAGTTCCAGCAACCCGGGGTACTCCCGGCGGCCTACCCCGCCCTGCTGGTCAACGGCGCCACCGGTATTGCCGTGGGTATGGCCACCAACATGGCACCGCACAACCTGCGCGAGGTGGTCGCCGGTGCGCGGCACCTGATCCTCAACCCCGAGGCCACGCTCGAAGACCTCATGAAGTTCGTTCCCGGCCCGGATTTGCCCTCGGGTGGTCGGATCGTGGGCCTGGAGGGTATCCGCGATGCCTATCGCACCGGTCGCGGCTCGTTCAAGACCCGGGCCAAGGTCTCCATCGAGCAGGTTTCGCCCCGTAAACAGGGCATCGTGATCACGGAATTGCCGTACATGGTGGGCCCGGAGAAGGTCGCCGAGAAGATCAAAGATGCCGTTCAGTCGAAGAAGCTGGCCGGTATCTCGGACGTCGTGGACCTCACCGACCGCACCAACGGGTTGCGCCTGGTCATTGAATTGAAGAACGGTTTCAACCCCCAGGCGGTGCTGGCTCAGCTCTACAAGCACACGCCCATGGAGGATTCCTTCGGCATCAACAATGTGGCGCTCGTGGAAGGCCAGCCCCGCACCCTGGGCCTGCTCGACATGCTGCGGGTCTACACCGATCACCGTCTGACGGTGGTGCGCCGCCGCACCGCGTTCCGGCTGGCCAAGCGCCAGAACAGGTTGCACCTGGTGGAAGGTCTCTTGGTCGCGATCGTCGATATCGACGAGGTCATCCAGATCATCCGCTCCTCCGAGCAGACGGCGGAGGCACGCGATCGTTTGATGAAGGTCTTCGACCTCTCCCGCGCCCAGGCCGAGCACATCCTGGAACTGCGCCTGCGCCAGCTCACCAAGTTCTCGCGCATCGAACTCGAAGCCGAGCGGGATCAGTTGCTCCAGGAGATCGCCGAACTTGAGGCGATCCTCGGCTCCGATCAGAAGCTGCGACAGGTCGTGGCCGACGAACTCGAGGAGGTTGCAGAGAAACACGGCGACGATCGTCGGACCGTCCTGCTCGAAGCCGAAGACCTGCCGGCCGTGACTTCTGCGGCGGACGCGAGCGGCAAACGTAAGCAGGCGGCGTCGTCGGTGACACTCGAGATCACCGACGATCCGTGCTGGGCGTTCGTCTCCACGACCGGGCGACTGGCGCGTACCAACGCGCGCACCCCGCTGGCCGACGCCTCGCGGCGCTTCAAGCACGACGCCCTGGCCAGCGTGCTCCCCACCACCGCGCGCGGCGAGATCGGGGCGGTCACGTCCACGGGTCGTATGCTGCGCGTGTCGTGTATCGACATTCCCGTGCTGCAGGATTTCGACGGCGTTCCACGCCTCGCGGACGGTGTTCTCGCCTCGGATTTCCTGGGCCTGGACAAGAACGAGCATCTGGTGGGTCTGGTGCCCCTCACTCAGGTCTTCGCGGTCGGTACCGAGCAGGGCGTCGTCAAGCGCGTGAACCCGGACTACCCGCTCAACCTCGATCAGTGGCCGGCCATCAAGCTCAAGGACGGCGACCGCGTGATCGGCGTGGCCGCGTGCCCGGACACCGCCGAGCTGGTGTTCGTGTCCTCGGACGCCAAGCTGCTGCACTTCGCGGCGGATCTGGTGCGCCCCCAGGGTCGCAATGCCGGAGGTGTCGCCGGTATGAAGCTGGCGTCCGGTGAGCGCGCCATCTTCTTCGGAGCGGTCAAGGAGGACGACGCCACGGTGGTCGTCACCCAGGCCAAGTCCCAGGATCAGCTGCCGGACATGGGTGAGGCCTCCATCAAGGTGACCCCGCTGTCCGAGTACCCCGCCAAGGGTCGCGCGACTGCCGGTGTGCGAGCACAACGCTTGCTCACGGGCGAATCGGAACTCAACCTTGCGTGGGTCGGCCACGGCCCGGGTAAGGCTGTCTCGTCGGCCGGTGTGGCCCGCAACCTGCCCCACGAGTATGGGCGCCGCGACGGCTCCGGCGTGAGCGTGGACCGTGCGGTGCACGCCGTGGGGCCCGCTCTCGGTGGACTGCCCGTGCCCGGGTTGGACACCGCAGCTGACCTTACGAGCGTGGCCGATCAGGCTCCCGCCGATGAGGGCATGCTGCCCCTCGACGACTGAGTCGCACCTTCACAAACGACGGCGCCCCGAACTTTTCGCGAGGAAGGTTCGGGGCGCCGTCGTGGATCGGGCATCGCCTGCTCGGCCGGCCGAGGTTCAGGGTGCGGACGCGTTGATGCATCGCTGTTGTGCCTGTCCCGTACCGCTACGTCGACTGTCCTGGATCAAGCGTCGATGCGGTCCTGGTCCAGCTGGGCGGCACCCGCCACGATGAAGTCCTTGCGCGGGGCCACCTGGGATCCCATGAGCAACGAGAACGCGTGCTCAGCGGCCTCAGCGTCCGCCACCCGCACGCGACGCAGCACGCGGTGGCGGATGTCCATGGTGGTCTCAGCCAACTGGTCGGCGTCCATCTCGCCCAGACCCTTGTAGCGCTGGATGGGCTCCTTGTAGCGGCGGTCCTGCTCTTCCAGGCTGCCCAGGAGCGTTTCCAGTTCACGCTCCGAGTAGGTGTACACCATCTCGTTGACCTTGGAACCGGGATTCACGATCTCCACGCGGTGCAGTGGCGGCACCGCAGCGTAAACCCGTCCGGCCTCCACCAGCGGACGCATGTAACGGTAGAACAGCGTGAGCAGCAGGGTGCGGATGTGGGCCCCGTCCACGTCGGCGTCGGTCATCATGATGACCTTGCCGTAGCGAGCGGCGTCCACGTCGAAGCTGCGACCCGAACCAGCCCCGATCACCTGGATCAACGCGGCGCACTCGGTGTTGGCGAGCATGTCGGTGATCGACGCCTTCTGGACGTTGAGAATCTTGCCGCGGATCGGGAGCAGCGCCTGATAATTGGAGTTACGTGCCAGACGCGCGGTGCCCAACGCGGAGTCACCCTCCACGATGAACAGTTCGGAACGGCCGACGTCCGAGGAGCGGCACTCGACCAGCTTGGTGGGCATGGACGAGGTTTCCAGCGCGTTCTTCCGCCGCTGGGTCTCCTTGTGCACCCGGGCGGAAATCCGGGACTTCATCTCCGCGACCACCTTGTCCAGCACCTGGCTGGCCTGGGCCTTGTCGTCGCGCTTCTTGGACGTGAACTGCTTGGTCAGCTGCGATTCGACCACCTTGGTGACGATCTGACGCACCGCCGGGGTACCGAGCACTTCCTTGGTCTGGCCCTCGAACTGCGGTTCTGCCAGACGGACCGTGAGTACCGCGGTGAGTCCCGCCAGGACGTCGTCCTTCTCGAGCTTGTCGTTGCCCACCTTGAGCTTGCGGGCGTTGGCCTCCACCTGCTTGCGGATGGTTTTCAACAGTGCGGCCTCGAACCCGGACAGGTGCGTTCCGCCCTTGGGCGTGGAAATGATGTTCACGAACGAGCGCACGGTGGTGTCGTAGCCGACGCCCCAGCGCAGGGCCACGTCCACCTCGCACACGCGCTCCACGTCCTGCAGATTGGCCCGTCCGGTGTCGTCCAGCACCGGGACGCGCTCGGTGAAGCTGCCCTGGCCCTGCAAGCGCCAGACGTCGGTGACCGGCGCGTCAATGGCCAGGAACTCGGCGAACTCGGAGATGCCGCCGTCGTACTGGAAGATCTCGGTGTGCGATCCGGTCTCCCCCGGTGTGCCCGCCAGCAGGCGCTCGTCGCGCACGGTGATCTGCAGCCCCGGGATCAGGAACGCGGTCTGCCGTGCCCGGCGCACCAGTTCGTCCGTGGAGAACTTGGCGTCCGGGGTGAAGATCTGTTCGTCCGCCCAGTAGCGGATCCGCGTGCCGGTGACCCCGCGCTTGGCCTTGCCCACGATCTGCAGTTCGGAGTTGTCCGTGAACGCCTCGAACGGGGCGTGCGGCGAGGGTGCGCCCTTGTCGGTGAAGATTCCGGGCTCACCGCGTTTGAAGGACATCTGGTAGGTCTTGCCGCCGCGGTCCACCTGAACATCCAGGCGCGAGGACAGCGCGTTGACCACGGACGCGCCCACGCCGTGCAGACCGCCGGAGGCCGTGTAGGAACCGCCGCCGAACTTACCGCCGGCGTGCAGTTTGGTGAACACCACTTCCACACCGGTGAGCCCGGTGCGAGGTTCCTGATCGATGGGAATACCGCGGCCGTCGTCGTGGACTTCCACACAGCCGTCCTTGTGCAGGATCACGGTGATGTTTTGCCCGTAGCCGGCCAGCGCCTCGTCCACGGAGTTGTCGATGATTTCCCACATGCAGTGCATGAGGCCGCGGGAGTCCGTGGAACCGATGTACATGCCCGGGCGCTTGCGCACCGCTTCGAGGCCCTCCAGGACGGAAAGGTGCCGGGCGTTGTATTCGGAACGAGTGGGTGTCACGGTGATAAATCTCCCGAGAGTCTGGCCCGGAGGCGCGAGTGGGACTCCCCCACTTTAGTCCGCAGCGCCGACATTGTGCGCGGTGGGCGAAACCACTGTCCCGGGGGAAGGAATCAGGTCTACCTTTGGTTCTATTGATACGTGCTGCAGTGTTCATTCTCGAAACCAACTGCGCATCGTAATTGCACCGCGAGGTGGGATTACAGACCCTGTATCCGTAAGGAGGATCCAATGAACGCGACACTCGAGACGCGTGAACTCAACGCGACCGACCGCTGTGACGCCTGTGGCGCCCAGGCATATGTCCGCGTGGTCCTCGAAAGCACCGGCGGTCAGCTCCTCTTCTGCGCGCATCACGCGCGCAAGAACGAGGACAAGCTGCGCCCGCTGGCTGCCACTTGGCAGGACGAAACGGAGCACCTGGGAGCCTCCTGAGGCACTCACGGCCAATGCAAAGACCGGGGCACGCACCACACACGGTGCGTGCCCCGGTCTTTCGCTATCCCCCAGGTGCTGACGGGATCAGGGTTTGTGACCCCACATGATGACATTGGTACCGAAGTACTTGGTGGCCCAGTCGACGTCCCGGAACCCTACGCGCTCCATGACCGCCGCGACCTCAGCGGGTGACATGAAGCCCAGCGTGGAGCTTTTCAAATAGGTGTACGCCTCGCGATCCTTGGCGATGATCTGTCCGAGCAGCGGCAGGACCACGCTCATACCGACCGAGAGCACCAGCTTGAGCACTCCGCGCGGCGGTGATGTCTCCAGCACGACCACTCGACCGCCCGGCTTGAGCACGCGGTGTTGCTCCCAGAGAACCCGCTCCACGTCGCTGACGTTACGAAGCAGGTACCCGTGAGTCACAGCGTCGAAGGATTCGTCCTCGAAACGCAATTGATGCGCGTCCGCGAACTCCCACTCGATGCTGTCCGCACCGGGTTTCTCACGGGCCTCGGCCAGCATGTTCTCGGAGAAGTCCACACCGAAGATCTCAGCGCCAGGGTAACGACGCCGCGCGGCCAAGGCGATCTCGCCCGTGCCGGTCGCGATGTCCAGGAGTCGCCCACTCGCGGTCAGATCCGCGCGCCGGGCAACCTCCCGACACCACTGCGCGTGACGACCCATGGTCATCAGCGAGTTGATTTTGTCGTAACTACGCGTGACCCGGTTGAACATGCTCTGGACACGGCTGTCCTGGGACGTCATGGAGTAATCCTCACTCACCGTGGCGATCCGGATCAGTCCAAGTAGTCCCGCAGCACCTGCGAGCGCGACGGGTGACGGAGCTTGGACATGGTCTTGGACTCTATCTGGCGAATGCGCTCACGAGTGACCCCGTAGACCTTGCCGATCTCGTCCAGGGTCTTGGGCTGACCGTCGGTCAGACCGAAGCGCATGGCCACCACACCGGCTTCCCGTTCGGAGAGGGTGTCCAGCACGGAGTGCAACTGTTCCTGGAGCAGGGTGAAGGACACGGCGTCCGCGGGAACCACGGCCTCGGAGTCCTCGATGAGGTCACCGAATTCGGAGTCGCCGTCCTCGCCCAGCGGGGTGTGCAGTGAAATGGGCTCGCGGCCGTACTTCTGAACTTCCACGACCTTTTCGGGGGTCATGTCGAGTTCATTGGCGAGCTCCTCCGGGGTGGGTTCGCGGCCCAGGTCCTGGAGCATTTGACGCTGCACGCGTGCCAATTTGTTGATGACCTCGACCATGTGCACCGGGATACGAATGGTGCGGGCCTGGTCGGCCATGGCGCGGGTGATGGCCTGACGGATCCACCATGTGGCGTACGTGGAGAACTTGAAGCCCTTGGTGTAGTCGAACTTCTCGACGGCGCGGATCAGACCCAGGTTGCCTTCCTGGATGAGGTCCAGGAACAACATGCCTCGGCCAGTGTAGCGCTTGGCCAGGGACACCACCAGTCGGAGGTTTGCCTCGAGCAGGTGGTTCTTGGCGCGGCGTCCGTCGTGGATCACCCAGCGGTAGGCCCGGCGGGTCTCTGCGTCCATCGAGTCCTGCTCGTCCGCGAATTTGTGTTCAGCGAACAGGCCGGCCTCGATGCGCAGCGCAAGATCGACCTCTTGCTCGGCGTTCAGCAGCGCGACCTTACCGATCTGCTTGAGGTAGTCCTTGACGGGGTCCGCAGTGGCACCGGCGGCGATGACCTGCTGCGCCGGGGCGTCGTCCTCGTCGTTGGTGGTGAGCACGAACCCGCGAGCGGTCTTGTCCTCACGGCCCTTCATGCGAGGAGCGGCTTCCTCCGGGCTGGCCTGAGTCGATTCCTCGCCGTCAGAGTCGCGTTCGTCCTCGATGGCCTCATCGTGGTTGGCCAGCAACTCGTCATCCGCGTCCGCGGTGTCCGCGGAATCGGAAGCCTTCTTGCGGCCACGACCCGTGCCCGTTGCCGTGGCGGTCTTCGACTTGCGTGCGGCACCCGCGGTCTTACGGGCGCGAGTGGTCTTGGCGGGAGTTGACTCCGTGTCCTCGACCTCTGAGGTGTCATCGCCTTCGGCCTGGGCTGCCTTGGCGGCAGCGGCCTTGGTCGCGGACGCCTTGGAAGCCGCCGCCTTGGTGGCCGCGCTCTTGGCCGCGGTCGACTTGGTCGCCGGGGTCTTGGAAGCGGTGGGCTTTGCTGTGGTGGTCTTCTTGGCCGCGGTCGTCTTCTTCGCCGCCGTGGTCTTCTTAGCGGCGGTTTTCTTGGCCGCCGTGGTCTTCTTTGCCGCACCGCTGGTACTCGCCCGGCCGGTGCTGGCCTGAGTGGTCTTCTGTGCGGAGTCCTGTGACTCCTCAGAGACCGTGGACTCGTTCGCGGTCTTGCTTGCAGCAGGTGACACTGAGAACCTTTCGTTGAACCGGTCGCGAGGTGCATTGCCACCATGTGTGGTCAACACGCCTATGACCCTGTCAAGCCCGGATTGCTGGCATTTCTGCCTCCTGAGACTTGAAGGGTCCTAGTTGAGCCAACATACATGCCCCAAGTTTTGTTCCCGGTTCATCACAAATATTTTTCGTGAGCGTGGCGAGGGTCATTGCGTTTCGCCCACCAACGGTCTCCGGGCCACGCCGTACGGGGGTCGGTGCTCCACCACGGTATGTCCTGGATGTCCAGACGACGCCGCACGGTTCGGGCTCCCTCGCGACCCTCCGCGATCTCGTTGCTGCGCTCCAGGAGCCCCATGGCAGTGAAGGCTCGTCCCCTGAACACCTCCAATTGAGCGCGCGCGGATACGACGTCCGCGTGGACCATGGAGCACCGACGTTCCCGCCCTCGGAAGGCCTCCGCGGATTCCAATCCGTGGCTCAGCAACAAGTCCAATCCCTCCAGGATTCGATAGGCCGCTTCTACCGTGGCCCAGTCCGGAATGGACTCCCACTGGCCTAGCACCGCGTGCGCGCAACACAGCCCCTCAGCGACGTCCTCGCGCGTGGCGCAATACTCGATTGCGGGTGCTGGGAGGGACAAGACTTCTCGCAGGGACGCTTGCAGCCCCTTGTGCGCCCGCGCTGCTCGGTCCTGGTCACCGGTCAACCACGAGTAGAAGATCGCATCCCGGGTGATGTTGTGGGTCAACGCCATGACCAACCGAGCGAGATGCTGATCCGTGAGACTCAACAACGCGGAGGGCCAGTCGGCTCCTCCGGAGTTCATCACGGCGATGGCATCATGCCAGCGCCGCAGGTCTCGTTCGTAGCAGGCCGGCGCCTGGAAGTGACAGTGCCACTGCTCGTCCACCCACTCGTGATGGGTGCCCTCGTACGCGAAACCGTGGTCCTCGGGCACTTCGTCCTCGGTGTGCCAAACGCCCGGTCCCTCTGTTAAGTGGTCCAGGGCGTCGAGGAATCCGGACGACCGGTGCCTTAGCGCATCCGGCACCTGGCCAGGTTGTTCCGGGGTCAACTCGTTGAAACAGCTTCCGAGCGCCACCATGTGCGCGTTCAGCTGGCTGTCGGAGATCCCACTCACCGGCTGCGGTTCATCGACACGCTGGAGGTTCCACCAGTGCTCCGGGCCCACGACGAAACCACCGGTGGCGCGCATTCCGGAGTCCTCAACGGCCAGCCCCAGCCACGCTGCGCGGAAGAAGTCCTCCTCGGGTTGGGAAAGCACCGCCGTATCCGAATACACCACCACCGTCGCCTGCTGCACGTGACCGGTGGTCGCTGTCACCTCAGTCAGCTGTTGGGCGTATTCCGCAAGATCTTCCGTCCCACTGGGGGTGGGCAGCTTCAAACACAGTGCTCCCCCGCTGGAGACCGGGATGAACAAGACGGCGCAATTGCGCGGTTCATATCCCAGTTGGTGCGGAATCAGTGCCAGGAGGTCTTCGTCGCAGCGGATCTTGACGGGTTCTTGGGGATCATTGAGGAGTGTCATGCCCCCACGATCCGCGAGGCAAGCTCACCACGTCTCGCGGCGGCGTCGAAATGTGCATGCCGAACAAGAAGGAAACCCGAGAGACCGCACTGTGGAGTGCGAGTGCCGCGACTTAAGGGACCAACAGGTTCTCGGACGCGATCACACGGAGCGGGGCCCGTGAACCTTGCGCACTTTCTTAGTGCAGATGAGCACCGCAATGATGCCCACCGCGGCCACGAGACCCTGGGCGGCAATGGCGGGACGGAACGCCTCGGCATCGTAGAGGGTCGGTGAAACCCCCGCCGCGAATTGGAGGTCCAGCACCAGACCGGTGAGATAAATGGCCGCCAAGGACGCGATGAACCCGCCCACATTGGCCAAGCCCGTTGCGGTGCCTCCGCGGCGGGGCGGATTGAAGCTGCGCACGATGTCAAAAGCGAGCATGGACGCGGGATAGGACAACGCCAGCATGCCGACCGCAATGAACACCACGGCCGTGGGCGCCTCACCGGGCCACAGCAGCATGAGCGCCCACCCGCAGTAGATCACCGCGCAGAAGCACAGAGCGAGCACAGAGCGGCGCTTGGCGAACACCGCACTGAGCTTGCCCACGCCCAAACTCACCACCACGTTGACCACCACGAACGTGGTCATGACCACGGAGGCCTGAGTGGCATCCATCCCCTGAGCGTTCTGTAAATACGGGTACGCCCACATCAGGGCAAACGTATTGCCAACGAATTGCACGGCGAAGTGAACCCAGAAACCCAATTGCGTCCCGGGTTCCCGGAGGGATTCCTTGATGGTCGCGCCCACGGTTGCGAAAGAAATGGACTCGTTGAGCACGTTCACCCCCGGTGGTGCGCTGCGCAGTAGGGCCGCGGACAGCACGCCGGACAACAATGCCAAGGCCGCCAACGAAATGAACGCGGGAACCCAGCCGGTCGCGTGCAGCACGGCCGCGAAGGGGATCACGGAGAAGAGTTGCCCCAGATTGCCGGTCATGCCGACCACTTGGGAAAGCATGGGCACGCGCATGGCAGAAAACCATGCGGGCAACAGGCGCATGACGCATACGAACGTGGCGGCGTCACCGGCGCCCACGAGAATTCGGCCAATCACACCGGCCGCAACGGATTCGGCCGCCGCGAGCTGCAATTGGCCGACCACCATGCACGCGGCCCCGGCGCTGATCAGCACACGGGGCCCGAAACGGTCCACCAGCACACCCACCGGGACCTGCAGGGCGGCGTAAACCAGCACCTGCATCATGGAGAACATGGACAGGCCCGCTGCCACTGTCTGGAAGCGGTCCGTCGCTTCCACCGAGGCCACACCAAAGCTCGTCCGCTGGGCTACCGCCGAGAAGTAGGCGAAAACCCCCACAGCAAAGACGAGCCACGCCCTTCGCGAATCCTTCCCCTGATCACGGGGTGAAGACATGGGAGTGCGTGGCATGCTCAGGGTCCTTGGGTCGCAGTGGAGATCGCGGCCCGGCTAGTGCAGTTGCCGCGAGATCAGTTGTCCTGCTCGTCCTGAGAAGCGAGGAAAGCCTCGGCGGCCGCACCGAGTTCGTCGGCGTCGGGCAGATCGTCGTGGTCAGGACCGGCCAGGATGGAACGATGCGCTGACGCATCGACCACGTCATCGTATCGCCGTTCCATATTCTCGATGACGGACTGGATCTCCGGGGACCCATTGGCCTGCTCGTTGATCTGCTGAATCACGCCGCGAGAGGCTTCACGCAACTCGTCCGTGGGAAGCGTGCGGCCCGTGACGGCGCTCAGGTGCTCCAGAGCAGCCACTGCGGCCTGCGGCAAGTACGACTCCGCGAGATACTGCGGCACGTGTACCGACAGGCCCACGTGATCGATACCGGCGCCCTGCAACTTCAATTCCAGTAAGTGCGAGACGGAGGCGCTGATCTCGAAGGTCGGCTTGTTACCTCCCGTGCTCGGCAACAGGTCGGCCCGCGGTCCGTGCGCGGTGACCAACATGGGGCGGGTGTGGGGAACGGGCATGGGTATACCGCTCACCAGGGCCACCAGGCTCACGTCCAGGCGCTGGGCCAGGCCGACCACGGCCCGGGTGAAGCGCTCCCACTGAGTATCGGGTTCGGGACCGGTGAGCAGCAAGAAATGACGACCCAGGCCATCCGTGACCACGCGCAGGGTGAGCTCGGGTGCGTCCCACTCTTCGAAGTGGTCCTCCACGAACTTCACGTGCGGCCGACGGGAACGGTAATCGTAGAGCTGGTCCAGATCGAACTGGGCCAGGGTTTCACTGGGCATGGAGTCCATGACCACGGCCTCGATCTGGCCGGCCAGGTGCCCCGCCTCCACATATCCGGACAGCGCCACGATCATGGGCAATCCGCGCAGTCGCCCATCTCCGAGCAACGCGGGGTCACTCAGGTACAGCGCCGTAGGATCCAGCACAACGACCTCCTGCAAATAACTTGGGGGACGAAACCAGGGACGGTTCGCCTCATGATGACATTACTGAATTCAACGCCGGTGTGACCCGCCGGTATTCCCGCAGCGTACTGCGGAAGTGTCGGCACGTCCGGATAGGATCGGTGACGGTTCCCACGTTGCGATCCCCCTGGCGTGGGTAAGTGTCAGTGTTTCCGAACGAAAGGACACCATCGTGACCACCGTGCAGGACATTGTTGATATCAGTGATCTGAGCCTGGCCGTCAGTGCCAAGTCCCCGGCTGCTCTGTCCGTCGACGCGCTCGTCGTGGGTGTCGAGGCCCCCGGCAAGACCGTGAATCTGGGTCCCGCAGCCAATCCCAAGTTGAGCCGCACCCTGTCAGAGCTGGCCGAACTCGCGGGTGCCTCCGGTGCCGCAGATTCCGTCACCGTGGTTCCCGCGCCCTCCAACGTTTCCGCGCGTCTGGTCGCGTTCACGGGTCTGGGCAAGGCCAACCTCGACGACGCCGCCGCTCACGCAGAGGCCCTGCGCCAGGCGGCCGGTGCCGCCGTGCGCCAGTTGGCGGGCAAGGCCACCAGCGTGGTCGTTGCTCTGCCGACCACCTCCGTGGCCGAGGTCCAGGCCGTGGCCGAGGGCCTGGGCATGGGTGCTTTCAGCTACACGGCCCAGAAGGTGCAGACCCTGGACAAGCAGTCCACCCCGGTCGCTTCCGCGACTGTGTGTGTTGCGAAGGACCTCGCCAAGCGCTCGCAGGTGGCCGTGGAGCGTGCCGCCCACGTGGTCAAGGCGGTTCGCACCGCCCGCACCCTGGTCGATCTGTCCCCCGACACCGCTAATCCGGAGTTCGTGGCTGACTACGCAACCGCTGCCGCCAAGGGCAGCAAGGTCAAGGTCACCGTCCTGGCCGAGAAGGAACTGGCCCGCGGCAACTTCGGTGGTCTGCTCGGCGTCGGTCAAGGATCCGTTAACGGGCCGCGCCTCGTGAAGCTCGAGTGGGCTCCCGCCAAGGCCAAGCGCCACGTCTCGTTCGTGGGCAAGGGCATCACGTTCGACTCCGGCGGACTCTCGCTCAAGCCCCCGGCCTCCATGATGACCATGAAGTCCGACATGGCCGGCGCCGCTGCAGTGCTGGCCACGGTGATCGCGGCGGCCGAATTGAAACTACCCGTGGCAGTGACCGGTTGGCTCTGCCTCGCGGAGAACCTGCCGTCCGCCACGGCCACCCGTCCCGGGGACGTTCTCTCGATGCACTCCGGACACACCGTGGAAGTGCTCAACACGGATGCCGAGGGCCGTTTGGTCCTGGCCGACGGTCTGTGGGCCGCGGGCCAGGAGGATCCGGACCTGCTCGTGGACATCGCAACCCTCACCGGCGCCCAGATGGTGGCCCTCGGAACTCGTACCGCCGCCGTGATGGGTGACGAGCCCGCCCGCGACATGGTGGCCGAGGCCGCTTCCGCTGTTGGCGAAGCGACATGGACCATGCCCCTGCCCGAACACTTGCGCGCATCCCTGAACTCCAACGTGGCCGACATCAAGAACATGGGCGACAAGCACGGTGGCATGTTGGTGGCCGGATTGTTCCTGCGCGAGTTCGTTCCGGAGGTCAAGGGGAACCGCGTCCCCTGGGCCCACGTGGACATTGCCGGACCCTCGTTCAATGAAGGCTCCCCCTGGGGCTACACCCCCAAGGAGGGCACCGGATTCGGTGTTCGCACCCTGTTGAACGTGGCCGAGAACTACGCGTCGTAGTAGGCGTACCCGCCCCACCAAGCGCGCCACGCGCCGGGGACCCACGAGGTAGCAATACCTGGTGAGTCCCTGGGCGTGGCGATAAGGTGGGGACAAAACATCCAAGGGTCTGAGCGCACCGCAGATCGGTACGGCCAGACCGCATAGCAACGTCAAAACACTCGAACCCCGAGGGAGCCAACGTGGCCGACAACCAATACAACATTCTCGTCCTGGGCGGTGGATCCGCCGGATACGCAGCAGCACTGCGCGCAGTTCAGCTGGGTTACTCCGTGGCACTGTTCGAAAAGGAGAAGCTGGGCGGCACGTGTCTGCACTGGGGTTGCATCCCCACCAAGGCGTACCTGCATTCCGCCGAGTTGGCAGAGGGTGCTCGTGAGTCGGAGAAGTACGGCATCAAGGCCACGCTGGAATCCATCGACATGGGTGCCGTGCGCGATTACAAGAACAAGGTCGTGCAAGGCAAGTTCAAGGGACTCACCGGTCTCATGAAGATGCGCAAGGTGGACGTCATCGCCGGGGACGGCAAGTTGACCGGCCCCAACACCATCGAGGCCAACGGCACCACCTACACCGGTGAGCACATCATTCTGGCCACCGGTTCCTACGCCAAGACCCTGGGCATCGAGATCGGTGGTCGCGTGATGACCTCGACCGAAGCCCTCGAGATCGACTTCGTACCCAAGTCCGCGATCGTGCTCGGCGGCGGTGTGATCGGTTGCGAGTTCGCTTCCATGTGGCGCTCCTTCGGTGTCGACGTCACGGTGATCGAAGGCCTGCCCCACCTGGTGGCCAACGAGGACCCCGCCATCATCAAGATCGCCGAGCGTGAGTTCAAGAAGCGCGGCATCAAGTACAACCTCGGCACGTTCTTCGAGAAGGTCGAGCAGAACGACGACGGCGCCAAGGTCACCCTCGCGGACGGCAAAGAGTTCGAAGCGGACATCGTTCTCGTGGCGGTCGGTCGCGGCCCCAACACCGAGAACATGGGCTTCGAAGAGCAGGGCATCCCCATGGACCGCGGTTTCGTGACCCCCAACGAGCGTCTGCACACCGGTGTCGGCAACGTCTACGCCATTGGAGACATCGTTCCCGGCGTGCAGTTGGCCCACCGCGGTTACCAGCAGGGTCGTTTCGTGGCCGAGGAGATCGCCGGACTCAACCCGGTGCCCGTCGAGGACATCAACATCCCCAAGGTCACTTTCACCGAACCCGAGATCGCATCCGTCGGATACTCCCAGCCCAAGGCCGAGGAGAAGTTCGGTAAGGACAACGTGGAGACCTTCGAGTACAACCTCGCCGGTAACGGAAAGAGCTCCATCCTGGGCACGGGCGGCATCATCAAGCTCGTGCGCGAGAAGGACGGTCCCATTGTCGGATTCCACGCAATCGGTACACGCATCAGTGAGCAGATCGGTGAAGGTCAGCTCATGGTGAACTGGGAGGCATACCCGGAGGACGTTGCCGCGTTCATCCACGCCCACCCCACCCAAAACGAGGCCATCGGTGAAGCAGCCATGGCATTGGCCGGAGCACCCCTGCACGGTTGATACCGAGTCGATGCCCGCCACCCGGCGGGCATCGACGGTTAGCCCACCACCGGGGCGGTCACCCGCCCTGACAACTTGAGAGCATTTCTACGTTTAGAGAGGGACGGACGAGACAATGTCTGAAACCGTTAACCTGCCCGCACTGGGCGAATCAGTCACCGAGGGCACCGTTACTCGTTGGCTCAAGGAAGTTGGCGACGAGGTAGCCGTTGACGAACCCTTAGTCGAAGTTTCCACCGACAAGGTCGACACCGAGGTCCCCTCCCCGGTGGCTGGCGTCATTGAGAAGATCCTGGTCGAAGAGGACGAGGACGTCGAGGTCGGCGCGCCGCTGGTCGTCATCGGCGACGGTTCCGGTTCGGGCGATTCGGACGATTCCGGCTCCGAGGAGTCCTCAGATGATTCCGGTGAGTCCGAGCAGGCCGAAGAGCCCGCCGAGGACACCCAGGACGCCAGCGAGTCCGAGGAGAAGGAAGAGCCCAAGGAAGCACCCAAGGCCGACACCAAGAAGTCCTCGGGCAATTCCGTAGAGGTCACCCTCCCCGCACTGGGCGAATCCGTCACCGAAGGCACCGTGACCCGCTGGCTCAAGGAAGTCGGCGAGCAGATCGAGGTCGACGAGCCCCTGCTGGAGGTCTCCACCGACAAGGTCGACACCGAGGTTCCCTCCCCCGTGGCCGGCACCCTGCTGGAGATCAAGGTCCAGGAAGACGAAGACGCAGAGGTCGGCCAGGTCCTGGCCATCGTCGGCGACGAATCCGACGCATCCTCCGACGACTCCGGCTCCGAGGGCCCCTCCGATGAGCAGGTCGAGGACGCCGCAACCGAGGCGGACTCCGGTGAGAACACCGAAGATGCCGCCGAGGACAAGGCTCCCGCCAAGAAGGAGGAGCCCAAGGAAGCACCCAAGGCCGACACCAAGAAGTCCTCGGGCAATTCCGTAGAGGTCACCCTCCCCGCACTGGGCGAATCCGTCACCGAAGGCACCGTGACCCGCTGGCTCAAGGAAGTCGGCGAGCAGATCGAGGTCGACGAGCCCCTGCTGGAGGTCTCCACCGACAAGGTCGACACCGAGGTTCCCTCCCCCGTGGCCGGCACCCTGCTGGAGATCAAGGTTCAGGAAGACGAAGACGCAGAGGTCGGCCAGGTCCTGGCCATCGTCGGTGACGAATCCGACGCATCCTCCGACGACTCCGGCTCCGACAACTCGGACGACTCCGGTTCCGAGGGCCCCTCCGATGAGCAGGTCGAGGACGCCGCAACCGAGGCAGACTCCGGTGAGAACACCGAAGAGGCCGCCGAGGACAAGGTTCCCGCCAAGAAGGAGGAGCCCAAGGAGCAGACCAAGAAGGTCGAGCCGAAGAAGGAAGAGTCCAAGCCCGCTCCCAAGCAGGACGACTCCTCTTCCGAGAAGCCCAAGTCCACCTCCGGGCCCTCCGAGGCCGCCGGTTACGTGACTCCCCTGGTGCGCAAGCTCGCTCGCGAGAAGGGCGTGGATCTCTCGACCCTGTCCGGCACCGGTGTGGGTGGCCGCATCCGCAAGCAGGACGTGTTGGCTGCGGCCGAAGAGTCCTCCAAGGCTTCCGAGTCCAAGGATCAGTCCGTCGACATGGCCCCGGCAGTGGCCGGCGGTACCGATGAGAAGTCGGCTGCTCCGGCAGCGGACGCCAAGCGCGGCACCACCGAGAAGGCTCCTCGCATCCGCATGACCATCGCCAAGCGGATGCGCGAGTCCCTGGACGTGTCCGCCCAGCTGACTCAGGTCACCGAGGTGGACATGACCCGCGTGGCTCAGCTGCGCACCAAGGCCAAGGACCAGTTCCAGAAGCGCGAAGGTGCCAAGCTGACCTTCCTGCCGTTCTTCGCCAAGGCTGTCGCTGAGGCGCTGCAGACTCACCCTGTCCTCAACGCCACGTTCAAGGAGTCCGACAAGGAGATCGTGTACAACGGCTCCGAGGACATCGCGATCGCCGTTGACACCCCGCGTGGACTGCTCGTTCCGGTCATCAAGAACGCCGGTGATCTGAACCTGGGTGGTTTGTCCAAGCAGATCGCAGAGTTGGGTGCCGCCGCCAAGGACGGCTCCATCTCCCCCGATCAGCTGACCGGTGGCACGTTCACCATCACGAACATCGGTTCCTTCGGTGCGCTGTTCGACACCCCGATCATCAACCAGCCGCAGGTTGCGATCCTGGGTACGGGCACCATCGTGAAGCGCCCCATGGTCATCACTGATGCGGACGGTAATGACACCATTTCCATCCGTCACATGTGCTACCTGTCGCTGACCTACGATCACCGCTTGGTCGACGGCGCGGACGCCGGTCGCTTCCTCTCCACGATGAAGAAGCGACTGGAAGAGGGTCACTTCGAGTCCGAGGTCGGTCTCTGATCGCCACTGACTGACTCGTAGCGGTCAACCATTCGGTTGATTTATCACCGCCGGGATGTGTTCTGGATCACTCAGAGCGCATCCCGGCGGTTTTGTTGAGGGGGACTCGGATAGGGTCGAAGCATGGACTTCCTCTTCAGCCTCATGTTGTTCTTGCACTTCGTCGGCCTGGCCGTGATCATCGGAACCTGGATCTTCACGATGAAGCGCCCCACCGTGACCGTGGGCCAGTTCTGGTCCGCGATCGTCATGCTCCTGACCGGTCTGGCCATGGTGGCCATGCGCGAAATGCAGGAGGGCTTCGAGGTCAACCACATGAAGATCGGCATCAAGCTGGTCATTCTGCTGGTGGTTGCCGTGGCCGCATTCATCGGAATGCGCAAGACCAAGCGCGGCGAGCCCGTCTCGACCGGCCTCGCTCACGCTGTGGGCGGCATGGCCTTGATCAACGCCGCCGTCGCCGTCTTCTGGTGATCCTGCAGCCCTGAACCTTCCTTTCGGAGCCTCGCCGCGCCTGGTGCGCAGCGGGGCTCCTCTCATGGCCGGGGTGCCGCCGCCGTATCGTCCGCGGTGGGTCGACTGCAACAGTTACCGCACCCGCAACGGGCTGAATGTGCACGTTTTATCCCTGGCGTTCAACCGGAGTGACATCCACGATTCGCCACCCCTGGTTCGTGTGGGCCACGGTGATGTGCACGTTCTGGCGCACCGTGGCGTCCTCGCGGTCCACGTGCGAGTCCGAGGGAAGCTCCCCGTGCCAGCCACGTGTGAGGATCTCGGCGTAGAACGTCTGCGCGTCTTCGCTGCCCCGCTCGTCATCCCGTTCGTTGTTGGATCTCGTCGAGGCATCGGAAACACGCGCCGGCTCAATGCGATCCACTTCCATACTCAGTTCGGAGAGGACCGAGTAGTCACTGGCGCCACCGTCCTGGTCAGCGGCATGGGCGATGGTCGACCTGTCAGATTCTGCCAGCGCAGAGCCTTGCACGTACACCGCCGTGAGCGCCTGGTCATCCCCCGCAGCCAATGCATGGGCCCGCGAGGAAACAAGGCGGCGCGCCGCTTCCTCTGCGGCCCCCGGCGATTCAGTACCGGCACCGGCGTCAGCCCCCGAAACCTCCCGCTCGGTCGCCACGGGGGATGTCTCTCCCCCGGTAAGTTCGGCGACCCCGAACCACGCGCATCCGACCACGGCGGTGGCAGCCAGTGCCAGAACCAGTGGTCGCCGCCAGGAGCGCCCTTCAACCGCGGAAGCCGTACTGGAACTCGATCCACGGCGTGATCTCGGGCGCCAGGTCCGTCCCAGCCTCACTTCGGTGCCGTCCGCTCGAATGATCTGCGGGGTTGACGGGCGGGCTGTCCTGGGCGCGGTTCTGGCAGCCGGAATGGCCGCAATGCCCGTGGCGAATTCATGGGCGGTGGGTCTAGGTTCGGGGTCATCGTTGAGTGCGGCCTCCAGCATGAGCACCAGGCCCCTGGGCGCAGCGGGACACACGAGGGTCAATGGCACCCGGTGAGAATCCGAACCCGGCACCCTACCCGTCAGAGCCACCCATGCGAGGGTGGCCAATGCTTTGACGTCATCCGCCGGGATTCGCGCAACACCACGATCCAGCATCTCGGGCCGGTCATCGTGGCCCCACGACACCACGGCTGGCAGATCAGGATCAGAGCGCGCATCAGTGGTCACGGGCACCCCGTAACCGTCCAACCACACCTCCCGGTCCGGACCAAGCAGGATGTTGTGTTGACTCAAGGTGCCGTGCACCCACCCCTGATCGTGCAGGGCGGCCAACCCTTTGGCCGCCGCGGTGAGGATCGGAGAGATCTCGGCTGGAGGCACCCGTCCGTCCTGGGCGATTCTGTGGGCCAGGGAGATACCGGTCACGTGGCCGGACACCAACGCCTCCGCACAGTCAGAGTCGCCTATGATTCCACGCACCGGCACCAAGTGAGGATGGGAATTACCGGCCCAGAACTCGGCCACTCGAGACATGGAGCGCTGTTGCGCCTCACGCTCTCCCCTCACGGTACCCGTGGCGAACGTGACCGTGAACTTCTCTCGGCTGAATTCTTCTTTCGCGAGCCACGTACGGGTCCCCCTCCCCGTTCCCAGGTGGCCGACCAGTTCCAGTCCCTCGGAGTGAGCGGCTGCACGGTCGTGAGATTCCAGGACAGCCTCCGGTCCGTCCGCGCCCGGTGAATCTGCCAAGCTGTCGCCGCCGGTCGATGTCTCGGATGATGAACCCTGCGAATCCGGGACGTGCGACCGTGCCCGTTCAGCACGCGGCCGTTGGGCGGCCAAGAGTCGTTCCTGGGCTCGGGTCCGTTTCTCTGGTGCGCTCATGAGCCCACTGTGCACCCAAACCGCCCGGGCCCGCTCACGTTATCCACAGGCTGGTACAAGGGATAAACTAACCGAATGGCTTTGCACTTCGAACGCATGGGGTTCGACCCGAACTTCGTGGACTACCGTTCCTGCCTGCAACTGCAGCAAGAGGTCCACGATCAGATCGTGGCCGGTGAACGCGGCAACACCGTGATGTTGCTCGAGCACAACGCCGTCTATACGGCTGGCCGCCGCACTGAGAAGCACGAATACCCCCGGGACGGCACCGAAGTAGTGCCCATCGGACGCGGTGGGAAACTCACCTATCACGGCCCCGGAATGCTCGTCGGCTACCCCATCATGCGCCTTCCCATTCCCCTGGACGTGGTCAAGGTAGTACGCGTCCTGGAAGAAATCATCATTGCCGTGGTCAAGGATTTCGGAGTCGAAGCCACCACTGTGGAGGGCAGGTCCGGGGCGTGGGTGCCCGCCGATGATCGAGGACCGGACCGCAAGATCTCCGCCATCGGCCTGCAGGTCTCCAAGCGTGTGACCATGCACGGGTTCGCGCTCAACTGTTCCAACGACCTGCTGCCCTTCGGCAACTTCATTCCGTGCGGCATCACCGATGCCGGCGTGACCTCCATCAGCAAGGAAACGGGGAATCAGATCAACCCCGCTGACGTTGTTGAACGCATGGAGCAGGAGCTGGCGGCCCGCGAATCGGACCTCTGCGCCCCGTTCGAGCCCGACTCACCCGCAACACCCCTGACCCTGGACTCTCTGGTCTCCTAAGCTGGAGGACAGTGACTTGCCTGCACCACCGCGTCAGGCACAACCGAGCGCCACAAGCGAGGAGTACGTATGACCATCGCGCCCGAAGGCCGCAAGCTGCTGCGCGTTGAACAGCGCAACGCGTCTGTTCCGATCGAGAAGAAGCCCAATTGGCTCAAGAACACCGCCAAGATGGGCCCGCAGTTCCAGGAACTGAAGTCCATGGCGCGCGGCCGCGGGCTGCACACGGTGTGCGAAGAAGCCGGCTGTCCCAACATCTACGAATGCTGGGAAGACCGCGAGGCCACGTTCCTGATCGGCGGTGACACCTGCACCCGTCGTTGCGACTTCTGCGATATCGCTACCGGTAAGCCCGGCATGCTCGACGCTTCCGAGCCCCGTAAGGTTGCCGAGTCCGTCCTTGATCTGAACCTGCGCTACGCGACCGTGACCTCGGTGGCCCGCGACGATCTCCTGGACGGCGGCGCGTGGCTCAATGCGGAAACCATTCGTCAGATCCACGAGCTCAATCCCTCCACCGGCGTCGAGATCCTGATTCCTGATTTCAAGGGTCAGCCGGACGCCGTTCAGCAGGTCATCGACGCCCAGCCCGAGGTTTTCGCGCACAACCTGGAAACCGTGCCGCGGATCTTCAAGCAGATCCGCCCCGCTTTCTCCTACGAGCGTTCCCTGGATGTCCTCACGCAGGGCAAGGAGAACGGGATGATCGTGAAGTCCAACCTGATCCTGGGTATGGGCGAGACGGACGAGGAAGTCTATGAGGCCCTGTGCGATCTGCACGACGCCGGTTGCGACATCATCACCCTCACCCAGTACCTGCGTCCGGGCCCCACTTTCCACCCCATCGAGCGTTGGGTGACCCCGCAGCAGTTCGTGGACTTCTCCAAGCAGGCCGAGGAGATCGGTTTCCTGGGTGTGATGGCCGGTCCCATGGTGCGTTCGTCCTACCGCGCCGGCAAGCTGTGGGCTCGCGCCATGAAGAAGATGGGCCGCGAGATCCCCGAGCACCTGTCGCACATCGACGATTCGGGTTCGGCCAGCCAGGAGGCTTCCTCCTTGGTCGCCCGCCTGAGCTGAGCCCGCTCTCCCGGTACGACGACGCCGCCCGGCCGGGCGGCGTCGTCGTCCTGTGTCCGGCCCTGCCCGAGAACGCGTCACGGGCACCTGCCAGCGGTTAGAATGGCCGCAATCCCCTACCAGCAATCGCGAGGAACAAAAGTGTCACCTAGCACCTCATCCACAGCCCGTGCTGCAGAGCGCGAACGCAAGCGCGAGGATAAGCGCAAGCGCAAAGCGGCGAAGGGTCCGGGCATTTTCGCCCAGATGAAGCAAGTCTTCCAGATGACCAAGGAGCGGGAACCCAACATCCTGCTCTGGATGATCCTGCTGGGTCTCGGTGTGCTGCTGGTGTTCCTGCTCATCGGCGTGCTGCTCAACAACTGGCTCACGTGGCTGCTGATCGGTATTCCGTTTGGCATTCTGGCCGCGGTGATCCTGCTGTCGAGGCGAGCCGAACGTGCCGCCTTCTCCCGGATCGACGGCCAGCCCGGTGCGGCCGGCGCCGCGCTGTCCACCCTCAAGCGCGGCTGGATCATCGAGGAAGAACCCGCCGCCATGGATCCCAAGTCCAAGGATCTGCTGTTCCGCGTGGTGGGTCGCCCCGGGGTGGTGTTCGTGACCGAGGGCCCCGTGAACCGTGTGGACAAGCTGGTCAAGAAGGAACGCCGCCGCATTGGCCCCGTGATCCAGAACGTGCCGATTCACGTGGTGAAGTCGGGCAACGGTGAGAACCAGGTTCCGCTGAGCAAGCTCGCCAAGCACCTGAAGAAGTTGGACAAGACGCTGACCAAGCAGGAAGTGCACGTGGTCTACAAGCGTCTGAACACGCTGCAGAACCGCTTGCCGATCCCCAAGGGCATCGACCCCATGAAGGCCCGCCCGGACCGCAAGGCCATGCGCGGGCGCTAAACCGCCCCGGGGTGTTGTGCCGTCAGTTGGCGACGGTCAGCGGACCTTCACCAGAATGGTTCCCACGGCCCGATCGTGGAGCCCGCGCTGATCCTGGTCGTAAATGACCGGGGGGATCACCAGACACAGCAACAACGACCGAATGGCCGCTTTGCCGAAACCGGCGGGGCGGCCATTCATCGTCTGAACCTGCAGCCCCATGAGCCAGTGTCCGATGGTGCGGCCGAAGGCCCCGACCAACAGCACGTTGAGGGCGAACAGCACGGCGAGGTTCATGAGCCCGTTCTGGTTCCACTGGGCCAGGAACAAATTGGCAATGACCATGGCCGGGAGCCAGTCGATGCACAGCGCGAAGAATCGCGGCACGAAGCGTGCCACCGACGCGGGGCCGTCAATGGGCCTGCCCAGCCGCTCCCCCGGATATTCGTTGGTGCGCGAGGGGCCACCTTCGAGCCAAGAACCCAGATCCTGCCGTGAAATCATGCTCTCAGCCTATCTGCCCTTCCGGTGTTGGACGTGCCAAGCCCAGTAGACTGAGGATGTACCGACCGGTCGGTGTTGTCCGGGATTCCAGGTCGGCCATGTGCGCGTGTGCCCTTGAACGTGTTACATGGTCGAAACATTGGTGTCACGGACGGGCAATGCCAGGTTCTTAGGATGGACATCAGAACCGAGCGCGGTGATCACTCCCCGGAGTGGAGCTGTCGCTGATCGGGACGCCCATACAGAAGGAGAACAGGTCCATGTTCCAGTCAGCCGAGGAAGTCCTCGCCTACATCAAGGATGAGGAAGTCGTTTTCGTCGACCTCCGATTCACCGATATGCCGGGTGTGCAGCAGCACTTCAACCTGCCCGCCAAGTCGGTGGACAACGATTTCTTCACCGACGGACAATTGTTCGACGGTTCCTCCATCCGAGGCTTCCAGGGAATTGCTGAATCGGACATGCAGCTGATTCCGGATCCCACGTCCGCTTTCGTGGATCCCTACCGTGTGGAGAAGACCCTGGTGGTCACCTGCTCCATCGTGAACCCCCGCACCGGCGAGCCCTACCACCGCGATCCCCGCGGCGTGGCCGAGCGTGCCGAGGCCTACCTGAACTCCACCGGCATCGCAGACACCGCGAACTTCGCCTCCGAGGCCGAGTTCTTCGTGTTCGACGACGCCCGCTTCCAGGTCTCCCCGGAGAGCACCTTCTACAAGATCGATTCGGAAGAGGCTCCCTGGAATTCCGGCCGCAAGGAAGAGGGCGGCAACCTGGCCAACAAGACCCACACCAAGGGTGGCTACTTCCCGGTCTCCCCCGTGGACAAGCAGGCCGATCTGCGCGACGCCATGTGTGTCGCTCTGGACGAGGTCGGCTTGTTCGTGGAGCGTTCCCACCACGAGGTGGGCGCCGCCGGCCAGGCAGAGATCAACTACCGTTTCTCCACCCTGACCGCTGCCGCGGATGATCTGCTGAAGTTCAAGTACATCATCAAGAACACCGCGGACATGTTCGGAAAGACCGTGACCTTCATGCCCAAGCCGGTCTACAACGACAACGGCTCCGGTATGCACTGCCACCAGTCCCTGTGGAAGGGTGGCGAGCCCCTGTTCTACGACGAGAAGGGCTACGCAGGCCTCTCGGACGTGGCACGTTGGTACATCGGCGGTCTGCTGGAGCACTCCTCCGCAGTACTGGCGTTCACGAACCCCACGGTCAATTCCTACCGCCGCCTGGTCAAGGGCTACGAGGCACCGGTGAACATGGTGTACTCGCAGGGCAACCGCTCCGCTGGTATCCGTATCCCCATCACGGGCACCAACCCCAAGGCCAAGCGCCTGGAGTTCCGCGCACCGGACCCCTCCTGCAACCCGTACCTGGCTTTCGCAGCTCAGCTGATGGCCGGCCTGGACGGCATCCGCAACCGCATCGAGCCCGCGGACCCGATCGACAAGGATCTCTACGAGCTTCCCCCGGAGGAGGCCAAGGACATCAAGAAGGCCCCGGGCAACCTTGAGGAAGCTCTGCAGGCGCTCGAAGAGGACCACGAGTTCCTGCTCGCCGGTGACGTGTTCACCGAGGACCTCATTGAAACCTGGATCGAGTACAAGCGCGAGAACGAGCTCAAGCCGCTCTCCCTCGTGCCCCACCCCCTCGAGTTCGAGCTCTACTACGGCGTGTGATCCGCTGACTCAGCGGTGAACGAATTCGGCCCCGACCAACGTGAGTTGGTCGGGGCCTTTTCGTTTCCGGATTGCTCGTCATGCCGAGTTCGACGACGCCGCCGCGCCGGTCGACCTCATGGGCCTGGTTCGCGGCTGGTAGCCGGGGGCGCGGCCGGGCGGGTGGTGACGCCGCGGCGTCGTCGTGCGTGGTCCGACGGTGCGTGACGAACTCGCTAGATGATCGTGGTGCGCATGTCCGTGCGATAGCGGGAACGGAACAGGCGTTTGGTCGCGGGGTCGAAGAACCAGAGGTAGACGCCGAAGGTCAGCGCCACGATGGCGGAAATGACACGGGCGGAGATCAAGCTCAGATCGAGGTACGGGAACACGTCCAGCTGGTCGGCCACGGCGTAGATGGTGAAGAAGGCCGTCAGGAAGAACAGGGTGTCCAGCTGCCAGTCGCTGCGGATGCCGGTGATGGCGAACAGCGGGATCAGCCACACGACGTACCAGGCCTGGATCATGGGGGCCAGCAGGACGAGCGCGGCGAAGGCCCACGCCAGGCGGCGGAAGATCTTGGCATCCCGGCCCACGAACATCAGGATCAGGACGATTAATGCGGACAGGACGGTGCCGATGGTGTGGACGACATCCATCCAGACCCGCCCGTTGGCGGTGAGTGAATCTCCGATGATCATCGCGAAGAACCCGATGAGTCCGATGGGTGCGTACCAGATGAACACCGTGCCCGGCGTGGACAGGGCCGCTACCCAGCCGAAGCCGAAGCCGTTGATCAGGCCCATGATCCCCAACAACGCCAATGAGTAGGCCAGCGTGAGCGTCCAGATATAGAACCGGCGCGGCCACGACGCACTGCGCCCGGCCCAGAGCAGTCCGATGAACGGTAGGAACACGAGCGTGATGGGCTTGATACCGATCGACAGTGTCACGAGCGTGGCGCCGATCATCCCGCCCTTCCAGTTACGTTGGATGGCTGCCGCGTAGATGCCGAACAGGGCGAGAGCGACCATGATGGCGTCGTTGTGGACGGCCGCAATGAAGTTGGTGAGAAACAGCGGGTTAGCCACGGACAGCCACAGGGCTCGGGCTGGGTTGACGCCGTGCAGCCGGGCCAGCCGAGGGATCACCCACATACACGCGATCACGGAGACCACGCACATGGCGCGGAACAGCAGGACCGAGGCGTCCGGGCTCGCGTTGGTGATCATCACCACGAGCTGTTCGAGCCACAGGAACACGGGGCCGTACGGTGGCGGAGACTCTGCCCACAGCTGGTCCGCGCCCAGCTGGAAAAAGTTCTCGATGGTCGACACACCGTACTCGTAGGGGTTCAGCCCACTCTGCATCACGCGGCCCTGACCGATGTACGAATACACATCGCGACTGAACAGAGGGACGGCGAACAACAGGGGCGCCGACCACGCCGTAATGGCCGTGAGGACCCACTTACCGGTTCCGTTTCCCCATTTATTGAGTTTCTGACCCAGGCGCAGCCACTCGCGCACCATGATCATGCTGCCGATGGCCAGCAGCAGAATGGAGAGGACTACCCCGCCGGTTTCGTAGCGCATCCAGATGATCAGCGGGTTCTGCCGCAGTGGGGAAACACTCGCGAGCCAGCCCACGCCCAGGGAACCGGCCAGCACCATGAGGGAGCCCAGAGTTCCCATGATCACGGTGCGCAGCGGGGACTGGGAGGTGTAGGCGGATCCCTGGCGGGTGGCCAGAACCGTGCCCGGGTGCGGGCCAGATTCGGGACGGCCGGCAGCCTCGGGGTTGCTCTCCACCGCATTGCCTCCAGATTGCCCGTCGCTCAGTCTTGTGTCTCACCCTACCGACGCCGCCGCGCAGGCAGACCTGCGAAAGGCCCCGGAACGGCGTCGGCCTGAATCCTATCGCGATGCGGGGGGCGCACGCGCCGGGGGCTCCGGCGCGGTAAGTTAGAGGACGTGTCTATTTCTAATCAGAGAATCGTGTGGATCGACTGCGAGATGACGGGCCTGTCCCTGTCCGACGACGCCTTGATCGAGGTGGCCGCGCTCGTGACGGACGATGAACTGAACGTCCTGGGCAACGGCGTGGACGTGGTCATCAAGCCGAGCGACGCCGCGCTGGAGCAGATGAACGACTTCGTGCGGAACATGCACGTGACCTCCGGCCTGCTGCCCGAGTTGCCCCAGGGCCTCGGAATGGAAGAGGCCGAGGCCGAGGTTCTCGATTACATCAAGGAATGGGTCCCCGAACCCCGCAAGGCGCCTCTGGGCGGTAACTCCGTGGGCACCGACAAGACGTTCCTCACGCGAGACATGCCCAACCTTGTGGATCACTTGCACTACCGCGTGATCGATGTCTCCACCATCAAAGAACTTGCACGCCGCTGGTACCCGCGAGCCTATTTCCAGGCACCGGAGAAGACCGGCAACCACCGCGCCCTGGGTGACATCGAAGATTCCATTGACGAGCTGCGTTACTACCGGCAGATCCTGTTCGCTGCGGAACCCGGTCCCAGTTCCGACGACGCTCGTAAAGTTGCGGCGTTGATCAATGCTTCCCGGACGCGTTCCGGAAACTCCTGACCACTCCCCTCCGCGTCGCGTGCCCGATGCGGAGTTAACGCAAACTTTGCGCTATAGTGGTCGTCGTTGCCCGCGCAGGTGTTACACCTCGTGACGGGTTACATGGTGGGCGTAGCTCAGTTGGCAGAGCGCCTGGTTGTGGTCCAGGAGGTCGCGGGTTCAACCCCCGTCGTTCACCCCGTATAACGAGGTCCGAACTTTCGTCAGGATAGTGTCATGACGATGAGTTCGGACCTCGTTCTCGTTGTCCGGTGCGGCTCTCTACTCGAGGTGGCGACCATGTGGGCACTTGCCGGGCACGTTCCACATCCTCAGCCCGCGCTACATCATGGACGGTGTTAGTGGGAATGCCGGGACTGCGCCAGATTCTCTGCCGCCCGACGGCGCAGGACGGCTCGTTCGCTCGCATTCCTGGACAACTTTGCTGCCTCCGCGAACGTCTCACTGGCCATCCTGTGCTGCCCAGACCGTTCGAAGAGATCTGCGCGCACGCTCGGGACGAGTGGCGAATCACGGAGCGCTGCAGAATCAAGTGCGTCGAGCACGGCCATGCCGGCCTCCGGACCGAACGCCCGTCCATAGGCGACGGCCCGGTTGACCTCGATGGTCGGCCCCGGAGCGGCGCCGGCCAAGAGATCGTACAGCATGGCGATTCGGCGCCAATTCGTGTTCTCGGCGTGTTCTGACCTGGCGTGCTGCGCTGCGATCGCAGCCTGGAGGAAATACTGCCCCACGGGTTGTCCCGTGGCCGCAAGGTGTTCGGCCTGCTGCAGAGCTACTAAACCTCGCTGGATCATCGACTGGTCCCATCGTGTTCGATCCTGAGATTCCAGGAGCACGGGCTCCCCGTGGTCGTCGAGACGGGCCGCGAACCGGGAGGCCTGAAGCTCGAGGAGCGCTTGCAGTCCGAGGACTTCGGGCTCGTCACGAGCAACCGAGCTCAATAAGCGCGCCAGCCTCAGGGCTTCCGTGGCCAGTGCTGGTCGCATCCAGTCCTCACCGGCAGTTGCCGAATATCCCTCATTGAAGACCAGATAGATCACGGCCATGACGTCACCAAGTCGTTGTGCGCGTGCCTCACCTGTTGGCAACTCGAAGTCTGCGCCGGCGTTGGACAGTGACTTCTTCGCACGAGAGATGCGCTGGCCCATGGCGGTTTCCGTGGTCAGGAAGCCCCGGGCGATTTCGCTTGTCGTGAGGCCGCCGACCAAGCGCAGTGTCAATGCCGCCCTAGAAGCGGGGCTGAGCTTGGGATGGCAGCACAAGAACATCAGCCTCAGGACATCGTCCTCGATGAAATCCACGGCACTTTCGAGGTCGGTCATATCGTCCTCCCCAGGCGGGGCGTGTTCGAGTTCGCTGACCTTGCGGTTGAGTGTCTCTGCTCGCCTGAAGTGATCGATGCCTCGCCGCTTTGCCGTGGTCATCAACCAGGCTGTGGGGTTGTCCGGGACACCCATTGCAGGCCACTGTTCCAGTGCAGCCACCAAGGCGTCCTGTACGAAGTCGGCTGCAAGCTCCACGTCGCGGGTCATCCTGGTGAGAGCGCCGACGAGGCGGGCCGAATCAGCCCGCCACGCGGTATGGACGGCCTCAATGGGGTTGTCGGGGACGGCTTTCTCCGCCATGAGGCCAGTGTAATGAAGGCGAGTCAGTCGCCGGATTCCTCCGGGCCTGTGGAGATCTGGCGCATGGTAGTGATGACGGTGACCTCGGGCCAGTACTTCGCGTGCAGCTCAGCGAACTTCTCCTGATCGGCCACTGCTTCCTCAAGCGAGTCGTATTGCAGGATGGACCAACCACCGACAACCTCTTTGACTTCCGCGTACGGCCCGTCGACCCGGCTGATCTCGCCGTTCCGCACGACGAAGTTCACCGCATCCTCCGTGCCGTACAGCCCACCCCCGTCGAGAAACACGCCGTTGGCCACCCGTTCGCCGATGTGTTCATCCATTGCGTCGAACAACGCCTGCGGAGGTGTTCCAATGTTCTCTTCCATCCTGACGAATCCCATGAATCGCGGCATCGTGATCACTCCTGTTGATTGTTGGTGAGATGCTGTGCACACCTATGTCGAATGACCAATACGGTTTTCGACATCCTCCTCAGAAGATTTTTCGACCATCTTTTCTTCACAGCGATTTGGTCATCCGGATCTCGTATTGATTGTCGCGGACGGGATCACGCTGTCCAGTGGCCTTGAATCCAATACGCCCATAGTCCAGGATCGCGGCCGGATTGTTGTCTACGGCGCTACGTATTTAGAACCGGATCGGAATGGGGATGCCTCCGCAGCAGCAGACGCCGTTTACTCGGGGGCGCTCCCTCCCGAGCATCATCGCGGCTTGATAGCACGCGGCGAACTGGATCATGGTCGGGACAACACCGCGCATCACCCCGCGCTCGGCAATGATGTTTCGGATCACCCCTGAGCAGGAGTCTTGGCCTCGAGCCACGAGGTAGGCGCAGCTGAATCCCTTACGCGGAGACAGATACCGCTGGTACCCGCGGATAGCGAGGTCAACGCCCTTGCGAGGAGCGGAAGTAACCAAACTTAGTGTCGTCATGGTGCAACCCTAGCCCTCACGCTCGAGTTCTTGGGAGATCACGGCTCCCCTGAACCACGGACGCCCGGTGTGTTAGCGGTCATGGATCAGTGCCTCTGCCGTTTCGTAGCGACCGCGGAATGCCAACGCGATGAGTCTGCTGCCGAGCGTGAAAGCGAAGAGGAGCAGGACGAGACCCGCATAGGTCACGAGTTGTAGCCGCGGTGCTAACAATGGCCCCATGTCGCTGAGCACCAGAGCCGTGCCACATGCTGCGAATGTCGCCGTGAGTACGGCCAGCACGAGTTGCTGGACCAGCCCACTGAGAAACCGCTCGCCGTGCGTGTCCGAAACCAGGCTCATCCGCACCCCGAGGTTCGGTCGATCGACACGATCAATGATGGACCGTACGTGTTCGGGCAACCCTTGCGCCAAGCTGGCCACGGTGACGAGTTGCTCGTGTGCTTGTTCGACCAGATTCTCCCGATTGAATCCAGCGCGCACCACAATTCCAGCACGATCACGTACCAAGCCGACCACATCGATAGAGGGGCTGAGGAGCCGCAGAGTGCCTTCCAACGAACTGATCGCACGAAACGCCGCGGCAAGCGGCGGTGGAACACGCAGTCGATGGTCGAGAGCGATGGTGAAAAGTTGCCCCAGCAATTCATCAACGGGGATACCCCCGACTCTCATGACCAGGTCGGCCATCTGGCGTTTCAACAATGCCATGTTCATGTCTTCGGGTGCTTCCAGCAGCGCTGTGAGTCGTTTTGCCGCCGCGGCGCCGTCCTGCCGGTTGATGGACAGCAGTAGCGACACCAAAGCAGTCCGCAGTCCTCGGTCCATGCGGCCCACAGACCCGAAATCGAGGAGCCCGAGACGCCCATCTGTCAAGAGCAGGACGTTGCCGCCATGGAGGTCCGCGTGAAAGATGCCATCCACGAAAATCTGTTGCATCACCACGTCGACGAGCGACTCCGCCAACTCGACTCTGATTTCGGGGCTCAGGTCGGCGATCTCCTGTGCCGCACTCGTGAGGGGAACGCCATGGAGTTGTTCCATGGTCAGGACGCGATGGGTTGACTGGTCCGGAAAAGCCCTGGGAATGACCACCATGTCACTCCCGCGCAGCGTCGTCAGATTGTGGAGTTCGACTCGGTAGTCAAGTTCTTCGTCGAGGGAGCGGTGGAAACCAGCGGCCAGGTCTTTTGTTCCCAACCTGCGTGCCCACGCGGCGCGGCGCTCAGTCAGTGCGGCCAGATGGTTGATGATGTCCAGGTCACTGCGAACCAGGCCATGGGCTCCCGTCCGTTGAATCTTGACGACCACCGGTTCCCCGCTCACAAGAGTTGCGGTGTGCACTTGTCCCACGGAGGCCGCCGCCAGGGGCAGCGGATCGACGTCTGCGAATACCTCGCCCGGTTCTCTGCCTAACTCCTCGCGGAGAGTGCGGTGAACCGCCGGCCATGGTTCTGGGGGACCTGGCTGTGCAAGCGCGAAAGTTCTTCGATATACCGCCGAGGCAGCAGGTCCGGTCTGGACGCCAACGACTGACCGAGCTTGATGAAGGTCACGCCACCCTCGGTCAGTGCCTCCCTCAGTGAGGTGGCGGTGTCACGCCGGGTCCTCGAGCCTCCCGCCACGGCCGGAGCAGAGCGTGAAAGGAAACGGATCAAGCCGTGGCGAGCCGCAATGCTGAGGATGCTCAGATACCGCCGAACACGGCGTAACCAACCGGGCAACCCCCGGATCAATTCAACGGGCCCTGCTACCGACCCGGTTGGGAACACTGCCTCGGCAACTGCCAGGATGCTGATCAGGAACACCAACACCCAGGCCCCGTAGAGTAAGGCCACCATGGTCGCGGCGAGCGGGTGGGTCACGCCGTTCTCCACGGTTTGGATGCCGATCCATTCCAGGATTTGCCCCAAAGGTGAGAAAGCCGCGAGGGTGGCTATCGCTGAGAGGAACAGGGTTCGAGGCCATCCCACCGCAACTCCCAGCAATCTCCGGGCGATGACCGTGATCACCACCGTATTGAAGATGGTTGCCAAAAGGACGATCACGGCGGCCATCAGGCTCAGTCCCCGAGTGCCAATACCGCGGTAGAACTGGCAACGACCACGGCGGGTAGCCATTCGGGAACGGTGTCCCACAAGTAAGGACGCACGAAACCATAGGGCCCGTCTGCGGCGGCGATCCTGACGAGTTGCCTGCGTTTTTCCGTGACTCGTCCGTATCGAAGCTGAGCGAGTTCACTCAATCGTTCATGGATCTCGTCGTTGATGTGAGCAACCGCCTCCCTGCAAGAGTCCGGGGTGTTCTCAACCAACCGTTTTTGCCGGAACAGCGCCATCGATGCCGCATCCTGCGGATGATCGCGAGTGAAAGTCACCACGCTCTCAGCCATTCCCAGGAGGGCCTTCTCCGGGTCCTCGCTGCGCCCGGCCGCCAGATATACCTCGTGAAAGCGGCGCACACTTCGGAGCCACAAATGGACCAACAACTCTTCTCGGGAACCGAAGCGGTGATAGATCGACCCGGTCGGCGCGCCCACTCTGGCGGCGATGCTGGCGATTCGCACTGCTGACCCGTGATTGCGAACTTCCTCCGCAGCGGCGTCCAAAATGCCGTCAGTAGTGAATTTTGCCAAGGCCATGGCGCAAGCGTACCCCTTGACGAACCAAACATCTAGAATCTATGCTCTAGATTATTCATTCCAGTAAGCGGCTCTTACGCTCACTCATTACTGCCTTGCGGAAGGACCCGTCATGGGACCTGTCTCGATAGCCGCTCTCAAGCCCTTGGCACCACCCGCAACACCGTTCATTAAAGTCATTGGTATTCTCATCGCCCTCTGGTGCGCAGCGTTCGCAGTCATCAACATTTGGTTCGAATCCAGTGACTACTTCGCCCAAGGCCCCCATGCAGCCGACGCCGCCGCCCTGTCCGTTGTGAACTGGTACGTCGTGGCCGTCAAAGTTCTGGGCATCGCCGTTGCACTACTCGCCATACGGCAGCCCCGTTCAGCCCGCACGGCCACGCTTGTCGGCATGACGCTCTGGGCGGCCTTCGCCACCATCGGTATTTACGTTGTGGGCAGCCTCGTTCAAATCATCACCATGCTTGTCGGAATAATGGGAGACCCGTCCAAGCTCACTCTCGGCTCAGTGGGCTATGTGCTCGCATTCAGTGCGGCAGGCACCGGATTCGGGATTCTCGCCGTCTCCTACAAACGACGAACCAGCCTGAGGACTTTCGCGGTCGTGCTGGGCATTCTCGGCGCGCCCCTGATGCTCGGGAGCATCCTGGTGTTTCTCCCCGCTCTGCTCCGTATGGCAGGTCTGCTATCCAGCTGACGACGGCGCCTCGAGACTCGCACTCGCGCGTCTCGCCGAGAAAGGAACAAGTCCGTTGTTCCCATTAATCGTGCTCGTCCTCACAACTATCGGCGCGCGTCAGTTCGGCATTCTCTTCGACGTGGAATACCTCTTCGCATGGCCTAACGCCCTGGCTGTCGGGCTATCCGTCATGCTGCTTTTCACCGCGAGCGCGCACTTTTTTCAGCCTCGCCGGAATGCTCTGATCGAGATGGTTCCGTGGGCACTGGGGCGCCCGAGAGTGTGGGTAACGTTTACCGGCGTCCTGGAGATACTTGGCGCCATCGGACTCCATGTACCCGTGACTCGAACTGTCGCGGCCATCTGTCTGGCTCTGCTCTTCGTGGCGATGTTCCCGGCCAACATTCGGGCCGCTCAGAACAACACGGGTCTATCCAGCATGAAGCTGTCCTTACGAGTTCTTGTCCAAATGGTCTTCGTGGTTGCCTGTCTGATCGTCGCCTGAACCGACGTCGCTCGTGCTCACTCGAACGGTATAAACGCGGCCACCCAGGCCATGTGGTCACTGGCGTCTTGGGAGTGGCCAAATCCCGCTTCTAGCGTGTTGAATATGTAGTTGGGGACATTTGTCCCCTAAAGCGCTTACATGAGGGAGAGCATGAACACGCAGACTGAACCGCAGATCTCACGCAGATCGATTGCCAAGGGTGTCGCGTGGGCCACGCCCACTATCATTGCCGCGAGTGCGGCCCCGGCGTTCGCGGCGTCTCCGCCCGATTGTTTGTACACGGTTGACATGTCCTCTGTGAACACGACGTCGGGCACGCAAACTTACGTAGCCAGAAATCAGAGGACAGGTCGTGTCCTCACCTTTACGGCTTCAAGCACCATGAATGGCACCACAGGCACGCCCGTCAACATGACCAACGACATGTTCGCTCGAGGTGCGTCGTCAAGTTTCGGTTCCTACAGCACGATCAACTCTAGTTTCCAGCAAAACGGCCTCATGCTGGCACAGTACGCAACGGGAGCAAACACTTGCTCGGCCACGAGGACGAGTTCCTCTCAAACCGTCAACTTCACCATCACCGACCAGAGGACCGGCCAGACCATTCCCAGTGAGAGTATTGGCGGAGGTTCAATGACCGTGGTCGATATCAGCTCTCAAGCCACCGGTGTCACACCCGCGAACTGGCGGCAGTACTGGGACCAGGTGACGTTCTCCAGTTCCGCCACGCGGACCGGGGGCACGAACACCGGCTTGAACGCGACGAGCGGCACGACTTTTTACGTGACCGGTAATAACCAGGTGTCTGCATCCACGAAGGTCACCGATAACTTCTCTTTCACGAAGTTCCCCACCACGGTCACTTATGGACAGCGCGGCTCCTACTACGGCGTGCAATTCATTCAGTTGAGGAACATCCAGTTCTACGGACCCTGCTGATTCTGAAATGCATTCTGCGCGGCTGAAATTGTGCCGGTTAGACTCAGGGCACACATGGCGGTGGGGGCCGCGAGCATCGCCGATCCCCGTAGCTACCTCCAGCAGTCAGGAGTTCCCATGTCTTTCAAGCTCAACCCGTATCTCCGTTTCCACGGCAAAGCCAAGGAGGCCATGGAGTTCTACCACGGTGTCTTCGGCGGGCAGCTGACGATGACCACAATGGGTGAGATGCAGTCTGACCTGCTCGGTCCGGACGCCGAAAGGATCATGCACGCGCAGCTCGACACGGACCACCTCACCCTGATGGCCTCGGACGGTTTCGAGGATGCAGAACCGGCACACACCGAGTCCAATGTCTCGCTGGCGCTCACCGGAACCGATGAGGCAGCCCTCCGCAGTTTTTGGGACGGCCTATCCTCGGACGGGACTGTGACACAGCCGCTGGTCGACGCACCGTGGGGCGGGGCCTTCGGCATGGTGGTGGACCGCTTCGGCACGGACTGGATGTTCAACATCCAGCCCGCACCGACAGCCCAGCGGAACTGATCCCGGTTACGGCTTGAGCACCACCTTGATGCACCCGTCGCTCTTCTCCTGGAACATCTTGTAGGCCTCGGGAGCATCCTCCAGGGACACCCTGTGAGTTGCGAAGTGATCCAGGCCCAAAGTGTCGTCGGGTTCGGAGGCAATGGCTAATAGGTCATCGGTCCACTGCTTCACGTGACATTGCCCCATGCGCATGGTGATGCCCTTGTCGAACATGGTCATCAGAGGCATGGGATCAGCCATGCCCCCGTACACGCCCGACAGCGACACGGTACCGCCGCGCCGCACCGCATTGATCGCGGTGTGCAACACCTCGAGCCGGTCGATGCCAACATTCTCGATTGCCGCACGACCCAGTGGCTTGGGGAGTCTTGCAGCCCCGGCGATGATTTTTTCGGAGATGGGGTTACCGTGCGCTTCCATGCCCACGGCATCGACGACGCCGTCCGGCCCCCTGCCGTCCGTCATTTCTTGAAGTGTTGCGGCAATGTCCTTGACTGTACGCCGGTCCACGGTTTCAACGCCCCATGACTGGGCCAGTTCGAGGCGCTCGTCCACGAGATCCACGCCAATGATCCGATCCACGCCCATGTGCTTGGCGGAACGAACGGCCATCTGGCCCACAGGCCCCAGACCAATGACGGCCAAGGTGTCACCGGGGCCCACATTGGCCCACTTCACGCCCTGCCACGCGGTGGGCAGGATGTCGCTGAGGTAGAGGAACCGCTCATCGGAGTACGTCTCGGGAAGCTTGACCGGCCCGAAGTCTGCGTGGGGAACACGCACCATTTCTGCCTGGCCACCGGGTACGGAGCCGTAGAGGGACGAGAAGCCGAACAGCATGGCGCCCTTGTTCTTGGACTTCACCTGAGTGGTCTCGCACTGTGCGTAAAGCCCACGGTCGCACATCCAGCATTCGCCGCACCCAATGGTGAAGGGGACCACCACGCGGTCCCCCGGTTTGAGGTTCGTGACCTGCTCCCCTACTTCTTCCACGATGCCCATGAACTCGTGACCAAGTACATCGCCGGGCGAGAGATACGGGCCCAGCACTCCGTAGAGATGCAGGTCCGAACCGCAGATCGCAGTGGAGGTGACCCGGACGATTGCATCCTTGGGGTGCTGGATGACGGGGTCGGGAACGGATTCGACTCGGACGTCGCCGAGGCCTTGCCAAGTAAGTGCACGCATGACGGCCAGTTAACTGATCATCAGTCGCCTTTGCAACACCTCAGCGAAAGTTCCCTGTGAGCGAAGTCCTTACATGATCGGTCGGCTCCCATAGACTGGCCCAATGGTAAGCACACTGAAGACTGCACTCGTGCCCGGCGGATCGCGAGGACTCGGTCTGCTCGTCAGCCGCGAACTCCTGGACCGTGGTTTTGCCGTGGCCATCGCAGCGAGAGACGACGCCGAGCTCGCTCGCGCTCGTGACCAGCTGTCCGAACACGGCACAGTCAAGGACTACGTCTGCGACGTTCGCGATACCGAGGCGGTCCAAGGCCTGGTGCACGACGTCGAACGAGATCTGGGCCCCATTGACGTTCTCATCACCGTGGCCGGGATCATCCAGACCGGCCCGCTCGAAGCCGTCACCCTCGAACATTTCCGGGACGCCATCGACACCATGACGTACGGCCCGATTCACTGCGCTCTGGCAGTGCTACCGAGCATGAGGGGTAGGCGCTCCGGACGGATCGGAACCGTGGCCTCCGTCGGCGGGCTGGTGTCCCCGCCTCATCTGCTCCCCTACGCGACCGCCAAGTTCGGTGCCGTGGGATTCAGCGAAGGCCTCGCCGTGGCGTTGGCTGGTTCCGGGGTAACGGCCACCACGATCGCACCCGGCCTCATGCGCACCGGGTCCCATGAACGGGCCTTTTTCACGGGTCAGTCGGAGAAGGAGTACGCGTGGTTCGGCCCCGCTGCGTCTTTGCCAGTGCTGTCCATGAACGCGGAACGTGCAGCCCGAATCATCGTTGACGGCGTACTGGCCGGCAAACCCACAGTTCTGGTCGGCTGGCTGCCCAAGGTCGCGCATCGGGTCCACGGTCTCGCACCGGGGCTGACCACGCGAGCAATGGGCATTGCCAACCGGCTGCTTCCGGGAGCACGTCCGGAACAGTCGGATCTCCGGGAAGGCCGCGAGGCGGCGTCGGGCCTTAACTCGAAGGTCGTGAAAGTACTCACCACCTTGGGTTCCAAGGCGGCTCGCAAGAACAACGAACGCGGATAAGGCCCGCGCGAGGTCAGCAAAGAACCCGGTGTCACGCCTAGTCTGCGTGACACCGGGTTCTTTTGTTGGTCAGTGAGTGGTCGACGAGGCCGTACCCGGTGCGGGGGTCGCTGCCTTACCGGGCTTGCTCGGCACGAGCTTGAGACCGACCACCGCGGCGATAATGCCGGAAATGAAGATGATCTTCCCGAGCGAAACGCTCTCGGTGCCGGTCGCCATCGCGTAGACCACCGTCAACGCGGCGCCGATGCCGGTCCACACGGCATACGCGGTTCCGATGGGAATGTGTTTGGCAGCCCAGCCGAGTCCCGCCATGCTCACGGCGAGTGCTGCGAAGAACACGATGCTGGGTGCGAGCTCACTCAGGCCGTTGGATTCACCGAGCGCGGTGGCCCACACGGCTTCAAAGACGGCGCTGATCAGAAGCACGATCCATGGCATGTCAGCTCACCACCTTCAGGCCGATCACGGAGCTGACCAACAGCACGAGCAGTAGCACCCGTGCGGTCGTTGGACTTTCATAGCCCTTCACGAAGCCCCAGATCACGGTGAGAGTTGCGCCAATTCCTACCCAGACTGCGTAAGCCGTACCGGTCGGCAGAGACGTCATCGCCCACGCGAGACCGGCCATGCTGAGGGCCATGCTGACGGCAAAAATGAGGGTCGGGATTTTACGTTTGAATCCGTGCGATGCTCCAAGAGCGGCCGCCCAGACCGCTTCGAGCATTCCGGACAGAACAAGAATGATCCACGCCATGACATGCGTCTTTCTGAGTCAGTCTTGTCGTGGTGCGGGTACTGCTCCCTCGTCCGCGAGCCCTGCTGCCGGGCTCCAATCCAAAAATTAGCAAATGCTCCTACGGTTTTCTACCCAGATTGGGCATGACGTACCTCTCCGTCGGCCGCCGCAAGAGTACGAGCGGCACAGCAGCTTTCGACGCCGCTCCGGTCACCTTCCGCGAAGCGCGGTGTTCCCTCCTCAAGCGGGTGGTCACGACCCGTTCTGTTCCGATCCACGACGGCGCACCAACACCACCCGGTACAAGATCCCAGCGGCGACCAGAATGACTCCTCCGATGATGGATGCGATCGGCAAGGTCGCCACCAACACCAGACACAACAGCGCGCCGATGATCTGCACGATCGTGGGATACATCCGCGCCTCACGACCCTGGGTGTAGGCGGAGACGTTGGCCACGAAGTAATACAGCAACACCCCGAAGGACGAGAAACCAATCGCCCCGCGCAGGTCCATCGTCAGCACCAAGACGATCACCACCGCACCCAGAACCAGTTCCGCACGGTACGGAACGCTATGCACGGGGTGCACCGCGGACAGCCACGCCGGTAGGTCACGGTTGCGGGCCATGGCCAGACTCGTGCGCCCAATTCCGGCGATCAACGCCAGCAACGCCCCCAGGGCCGCGGCCGCCGCACCAATGCGGACGACGACGCTCGTCCACTCCCAGCCGCTGGCCGCGGCGACGTCCGCGAGCGGCGTCGTCGTGGTTGCGAGGTGTGAGGCGCCCAGGGTCGAGAGGGCGACCAACGCGATGACCGCGTAGACCGCGAGCGCGCCGAACAGGGCAACGAGGATCGCACGGGGAATGGTGCGGGACGGGTCGCGGACTTCTTCGCCCATGGTGGCGATGCGCGCGTAACCGGCGAATGCGAAGAACAGCAGCCCCGCGGACTGCAGGATGCCGTAGAACCCGGAGGGGGCGCCGTCGCCGGTCAGTCGGGATGCATCCGCCTCGCCGGAAACCAATCCGGCGACCACCACGAGAGCCAGGACCACGAGCACGATCGAGACGATGATCTTGGTGAGTCCCGCGGTGCGCGTGACCCCGAAGTAGTTGACCGCAACCAATGCGGCCACCGCGAGCGCCGCCACGGGCCGTTCCCACCCTGCCGGCGCCGCGTACGCGGCGAAGGTGAGCGCCATGGCCGCGCAGCTGGCGGTCTTGCCGATCACGAAACACCAACCGGCCATGAAGCCGGCCCACGACCCGAGTTGCTCGCGCCCGTAGACGTAGGTGCCGCCGGACGTTGGATACTGCGCGGCGAGTTGCGCGGAGGAGGTCGCGTTGCAGTAGGCAACTACTGCCGCAAGGGCCAGGCCGATGAGCAGTCCCGAACCGGCCGCCGCGGCAGCCGGCGCAAAGGCGGCGAACACGCCGGCGCCGATCATTGATCCCAGACCGATAGCGACCGCGTCGCCCAGACCGAGTCGTCGTTGCAGGGCGCCGGAGTTGGTCATAGTCAGGGCAGGTCCACTTCTAGGAGTCGGTCATCACCGTCCTGCGGTTGACCGCGCCCATCCGTGTTGTTGGTCAGCAGCCACAAGGCGCCGTTCGGTCCGGGCACGGCATCGCGCAGGCGGCCGTACGCGTCCTGAAAGTAGTCGGTCGAGGTGTCCGGGGAGTTAACGGGCACGGCGCGCAGCACCCGTCCGCGCAGGTTGGCGATGTACAGCGTGTCCCCCACCCGTGACATACCGCTCGGGCTCGCCTCGCTGGTCTCCCATTGCTGCACGGGGTCCACGAACTCGTCCCGCTCCGCGATGCCTTCTACCTCTGGCCACCCATAGTTGGCGCCGGGCTCGATCACATTCAGTTCGTCCCACGTGTTCGCTCCGAACTCGCTGGCGAACATGGTGCCGTCCTCTGCCCAGTCGATGCCCTGCACGTTGCGGTGACCCAGGCTGTACACGGGCGAACTTTCGTGGGGGTTGTCGTCGGGAACGGTACCGTCCGGCATCAGGCGCAGGATCTTGCCGGCCATCGAGTTCGGGTCCTGGGCTTCGCCGCGCTCCCCTGCGTCCCCGACCGCGACGTATAGCATGTCGTCCGGTCCGAACTTGATGCGCCCGCCGTTGCGGACGCCCGCCGACGGGAGTTCGTCCAGGATGACCTCACTCTCGCCGAGAATCAGCGACCCTCGCTCGCCCGTGACCGTCCACCGAGTCACTCTGTTGCCGTTGCCCGTGGTGGCGTAGGAATACAGGTCACCGTTGGGGCCGGCCGTCAGCCCCAAGAGTCCGCATTCTCCCCCGGCCATTACTTCAGGCTGTTCCCCCACGGTCCGGCTTCCGCCGTCCGGCAAGATTTCCAGAATGCGGCCGCTGTCCCGTTCGCTGATCAGCGGGGCGTCCTCGAGGAACGTCACGGACCACGGCGCTTCCAGGTCGTTGACGACGGTGTTCGCGTCGCCGAGCGGGCGGTACCCCGTGTCATCCGTTCCATCATGGGGCATGGGAGAAGCCGGTGGCTCCCCTCCCGTGAGTGGGCCGCAGCCGCTCAGAACGAGCGCAGCCACGAGAAGGGATACCACCGGCTTCTTGATCATCAGTTCAGTCCTTGGTCAGGGAGCTGAGAACGTGTCCGGTCAGTTTAGAAGACCGGCTTGCCTCCGGTGACACCGATCACGGTGCCGGACACGTAGGAGGCCTCAGCCGGGCTGGCCAGGAACACGAACGCGCCGGCCAGTTCGGACGGCTGACCCGCACGCCCCAGAGCGGTGTCTCCGCCGAAAGCGGGCATCGACTCGCCGGCCTTGGTCGCGGGCTGGAGCGGAGTCCAAATGGGGCCCGGTGCCACGGCGTTGACGCGGATACCCTTTTCACCGATCTCGTTGGCCAGGTTGACAGTGAAGTTGTTGATCGCGGCCTTGGTCGAGGCGTAGTCGATCAGGTTCTCCGAGGGATCGTAGGCCTGGATGGAGCTCACGTTGATGATGCTCGAGCCGTCCTTCAGGTACTTCAACGCCTGCTGAGACACCCAGAACAGGGCGTACAGGTTGGTCTTGAACACACGGTCCATTTCTTCGGTCTTCAGACCCTGCAGACCACCGTCGCGGCGAGCCCACTGGAAACCGGCGTTGTTGACTACGATGTCCAGGCCACCCAGCTGGGATGCTGCATCGTCAACGACACCGCGCGCTGCCTGCTCATCACGCAGATCTGCGGGCAACAACACGGCCTTGCGGCCAGCCTTCTCGATCCACTGCTTGGTGTCCTCGGCGTCGGACTGTTCCTCGGCGAGGTAGTTGATGGCAACATCCGCGCCCTCTCGCGCGTAGGCAATGGCGACGGCGCGACCGATACCGGAATCGCCTCCGGTGATCAGCGCCTTCATACCTTCGAGCCGACCGCGGCCGACCCAGCTTTCTTCACCGTGGTCGGGCAGCGGGGTCATATCGGTGGTCAGACCGGGAGGGGCTTGTTCCTGCGTTGGGAATCCGCCTTCTTCTCCGGCGAGTTCACGGGCGGCTTTGTCTGCAGCAAATTGATCAGTCATATGACTATTCTGCCCGGTCAATCTGAGTGCTTCCACCACCTCAAGGGTGAAATCAGGAACGCGCGACCTTGGGCTGCATGCCGTTCTGCACGCCCCAGAGCACCGCTTGGCTGCGCCGCTCGACGCCCATCTTGCGATACGCGGACCGGATGTAGGACTTGACGGAGTTGATGCTCAAATAACACGTGCGGGCGATTTCATCGTTGGTGGCACCCTGTGTGATCAGAGCTACGACCTCTGCTTCGCGGGGTGACAGTCCGGCGTGTCGTCCCGGCCAGTCGGCGATCTCGATGTCTTCGTTCGTCGGTTCCGGCATGACCACGCGTTCGCCTTCGTGGATTCTGACCAGCGCTTCTGCCAACTGATCGGCCGTAAGTTCTTTCGACAAATACCCGTGGACCCCCAGGGCCAGAGCTTTGTGCACCTGATCCTCGGCTACGTTCCAGGTGTAGATGACCAATTTCCGGTTCTGCACGTCCTCAAGCAACCGTGACACGTCGTACTCGCCGCGGTCACGAGCGGCGAACGCATCGAACAGCACGAGGTCCACAGCGTGACCTGGGATTTCGCCGGAGTCCAACTCGTTCACCACGAGTCGGTCATGGTTTTGGAGCATTCGCGCCACACCCTGAATGACCACCGGGTAGTCGTTCACGAGCGCGAGGGTAATTGCAGCAGACTGATCTTCCACGTGAACGACCTTAGTGGCAAGTGCTCCTTAAGTGCTATCGCGGTTGATCCGCAGCCCGCCAATGACCGGCTTCATGCGTTAGGTGCCCCGTGTCGAGCATGTCATTCAGCCAGCCCTCCATAGGGTCGAATCCCCACTTCTCGCGGAAGATGTTGGCGTTGCGGGCAATGGACGCCGCGTGCTGGACCGGCGGAGTCACCGTGGGGTGGTACTGGTGGTAGGCGCAGGCCCGGCCACTCCACCACATGGTCCCTCCGGCCGCGGCCAAGCGCTGGCCGAAGTCCGTGTCCTCTCCCCCGTACCCCACATAGGCCTCATCGAACCCGCCGATCCGGTTCCAGCTCTCGACCGTGGAGGCGATATTGAGCGACCACAGCATTCGGGGATCGGCAGGTTCCAAGGAGTCGCCTGGTGGGATCCGCCGCGCCGGGTGGTCCCGGCCCAATTCCGCTACGCCGCTGGCGGTGTAGTCGGCCTCGGTCATGCCTTCAGGTAGGTACTTGACCCGGCCGCTGATCACGGCGGTGCGTGTCCCGGTCTCTGCCAACGCGCCCGCGTAGTCGCCGATCAGGTCGCGATCCGGTAAACAATCCACGTCCAGCAGCACTACGGCGTCCGCACCGAGTTCCGCTGCCTTGGCCACGCCCGCGTTCCGCGCCACCGCGAGGTGAAGTTCTTCGGTGGGCTCCATCGCGACGACGACGCCGCGGCCGTTCTTGTTCTCGGCCACCAGGCCAGAGATCTTGGGATCGCCCATGCTCACCACCACGTGGAACTCCGGCTGGGGCGCCAACCGTGACACCCATCTCAACTGTCGTCGGAGGTGCTCGTGGCGACCGCGGACGATCGTGATCAGCGCGGTTCGCACGTCAACGCCACATCGTCGAGTCGTTCAATAGCCTGGGCCGCGCGGCGCGCTCCGCAGTCATAGCGCCAGCGTGCCCAGCCGGAACCTCCGCGTTCCCGCGCGTTCTCCAGGAGGCTGTGCCACTCATCCGGCTCCGGCCAGTGATCCAGCGCGGTGCACACCCCGGCCTTCTCGAGCGCGCGAGCGGTTGCGTGCTGTTCGTCGAAGGGCCGCGGCTGTGCGATGACCACTGCGGGCCGGGCCGCCGCGGAGAGCTCTGCCACGGCGTTGTTCCCGGCGTGGCTGACCACCACATCTGCCGCTTGCAGGTTGGCCCACAGGTCCGGTGACGGGTTGGCAGGGCTGCGCACGGTCCAGTCCCAGTCCGGCGTGGCCAGCCGCGCCCGGTCGATGTCGCTATCGGTGACGTCGGTGCCGCCGCCGCCCCAGACCACCAGGACCTTGCGCCGGGAATCGGACCGGGCGACGTCGTCAGTGGTTGCTACCGGCGTGACCGCGAGGTGATCGAACCGCGAGATAGCGCCCGCGAACACGGTTTTCTCGGTCCACTCGCGCGGCCAATAGTCCTCGGCCGACTCCGCCGTCCACGGGGCCACGATCATGGACGCGGCGTCGTAGGCGTCACGGTGCGTACGGTCCGTACGATTGCCGCGCATGGCCATGACCACCGTGCGAACGCCGAAAAGCCGGGCGAGGAGTGTCACCTCGGCGGAGGTGTCCGTGACCATGACCGAGAGCTCGGACCCGAGGTACTCGGCCATCAATCGCATACGTTCGCGGTAACCGGCGTGGTCCAACGGCGCCCAGTGCAAGACGCCGTTCGCCGTGGGATCCACCGGCCTACGGGGAACGTCCATGGGCAGGGTGCACCATTGACCGGGCCAATTCTCCGGGGCCGTCAAGGAACTGAATCCGATTACGGGGACCTCAAGTTGACGAGCGATTCCCGTCGCGCGAGTCCGGTGGCCCAGTCCCTGATGGTGAATGTAGTACCCGATCATCGGGCAACCAGCTCCCGGTACAGGTCCACGTACTGATCAACGGTGGCGTCCAAGGAACACCGAGCGCGAGCGTGCTCGCGTACCGTGGCGCGATCCATGGCCACCACGCCGTCGAGGGCGCGGGCGGCCGCGGTGACGGTCTGCTCCTCGGTGGCCTCGGGGAGCACGGACCGACCACCCGGTGCCTGCACCACTTCAGCGAGGCCACCGCGAGCAATCGCCAGCACCGGAGTACCGCATGCCATGCTTTCCGCGGCGACCAGCCCGTAGGGTTCTTCCCACTGCGGAGTCACCAAGCACGCCGCACTGTGGGAGACCAGGTGATGTAGTTCATCCGGTTCCAGGTGCCCCGCGTAGGTGATGTCCTCCGACAGCAGCGGCTTCAACTGTGATTCGTAGTACTCCTGGTTGGAGAGTGGTCCCGCGATGCGCAGTTTCCATCCGGCTTCCCGGGCGATCATCGCGGCAAGGTGGGGGGCCTTCTCCGGAACGATACGCCCGGACCAGACCAGCGAATCCCCGCCCGGTCCCAGGGACCAATGATCCAGGTCCACACCGTTGGGAATCACGCGCGCGGCGGTGACATCGCGCCACATGTGGGCGATCGATGAACTCACGGCGGCAGTCGTGACACCCGGGCTCAACCGCAGGGCCGGTTCCATCCACGGGGTGTTGGGCGTGTGGAGTGTCGTGAGGAAGGGCTGCCTGAGTGATTGGGCCATGGCGATGGGCAGGTAGTGGAGCGAGTTGTTGTGGACCACGTCAATGTCATCGCGCTGTGCCAGTGCGGTCATCACCTGCAGGTAGGAAATGGTCTCCCGCACTTGCCCCTCGGGTGGCATCGACACGTCGTTGCGAGCCTGTTCACTGAGCGAGACCGGTTCCACGGCCAATTCTTCGGCTTCCAGGGCCGGATCGCTGCCGGGCGCGGCAAAGACCACCACGTCGATCCCTCGTTCGCGCAGTCCCTTGGCCAGGTACCACGTGAAAGATTCCAGCCCACCGGCAAAGGGGGCTGCGATCGGGAATCGGTCGTGTGCGAGCAAAGCAATTTTCATGAAGGTCTCCCCGCCACTGCTGTTCGATAAATCTCGTCGTGTGCGCGAGCGATCTCTCGTCGCTGCGCCATGCGTTCCTCGCGGGTTGCCCGCCACGGCCCCAGTTTCTCGACCTCGTCCAATGCCGCGGCTATCTGACCCGCCTCCGGCTGACCTTCGTCAGTCCAGTCGAAGCTCAAGACACCCGGATGCTGCTGGTGGTAGAACCCCACCGACGGTGCCAGCACGCGGGTACCCAGGTCGTAGCAAGCTTCGAGCCAGCCCGAATGAGTCCCGAACCGATACGCCAATACGGATAGATCCAGTCCGGCAATGTAGTCCCACAGATCGTCATCGGTGTAGAAGTCGTGAACGTGTACTCGGACATCTTCACGTTCCTGCACGGTCCGTAAGAGCTGCGCGACCTCGGCGTTGTAGTGGGTCCCCTCGGAGCGCACCACATCCGTGTGAACGTCAATGAGCAGGTTCATGTCCCGGTCGCGAATCTCGTCCAACAGGGTTCGAAGCACCGGCATCGGATTCATGTTGGTGCGCATGCTTTTGAGGTGCAAACCCACGGTCACGCAGCGGTGTTCGGGCCGCGGTCGATCCAGCAGGTCGAGGGGCACGATGTGCGGATGCGGGATCACCGTGGCCGTTCGACCCCAGCGCCGCTCGATCTCGTCCGCCGCACCCCGGGTGAGGGTGATGAGCTGGTCCGCTTGGGGAATCAGGACGTCGAGGGCCGCATCCTGAATTGCGGGATCCACCTGGTGAGGATTGCGCAGATCATGGACCGTGTAGACGAACGGCTTGGCGTGGGCGTGCAACGCGGACACAATGCGTTCGAGCTCCGCTGGGGCCACGGCATCAAAGCCGAAATGCAAATGAAAGACATCGAACTGGTGGGCGTGTTCGTTGATCCATTCCACGTCCAACATGACCAGGGGCCACCAGGGCGCACCGGGAACGGAGCGCTCCGGTGTGGGGTCGGGAAGTCGATAGACGCCGTCCGAGGTGTCGGGGTCGGCCAGGTGTTGGATGTACACGTGTCCGTGCGGTGCTGACGCAACCCTCACTCGGACGTTCCTCCTTAGGTTCAGACAATTTGGCCCACCGGCCAGTTCAGCCCGTAGAGCGCGCACGACACCACACCCCTGTGGGGGAGATATTCAGCGGGCTTAATGTTAGCCGGACGAAGGAGCATCCCGTGACATGCCCGGTCTCGCGATATATTGACGTGCGGATCACCCGCCCCCGATTGCACCGCGTGAGGAACATCAGTATGGCCATTCGCCCCATCGTCATGACCGGGAATCCGGTGCTTCACCGCCCAGCGGCGAAGGTCACCGAGTTCAATGACGAACTGCGCGAGCTGATAGCGGACATGTACGAGACCATGGACGCGGCTCACGGAGTAGGCCTTGCTGCTCCCCAGATCGGCGTGGGGCTACGCATCTTCACCTACGTCTTCGACAACGAGGACGGCGTGGCACCTCGCGGCGTGCTCGTGAACCCGGTGCTCACCACGGGAAAGATCTCCGAGCTCGCCCCGGACCCGGATGAAGAAGCCGAGGGTTGTCTGTCCGTGCCCGGTTATTCATGGCCCTTGAAGCGCGCGGACTGGGTTCGCATTGCGGGCCAGGACGAGAACGGCGACCCCGTCGGATTCGAGGCCAACGGCTGGTTCGCTCGCGTGATGCAACACGAGTACGACCACCTGGACGGCAAGCTCTACGTGGACCGTCTCAACACCAGATGGGGCAAAAAAGCCAAGAAGGCCATCAAGAACGAAGCTTGGTCCACCGATTCCACCTGGCTACCCGGTGAGGACGAGGACCCGTTCGGTCACTGATCACAGGGAACTGACTCGAATCGGGCACCCGTTCATCGGGTCCCGGGTCAACGCAGTCCTGGATTGCGCGGCCCATGGCCGTTACACGGTCGGGGGATCCAGTACCACGGTGAGCGTTCCGGCCTTGCGCGCGGTGGGCTCGGTCAGTTCGACCCTCCAGCGCTTACTCAGGGCATCCCGAACGGCATGCACGGTTTCGAACGCGCCGTGCTCGGCCTCGTACTCACACAGGAACCGGGCCACCAGACCCCGTGTGTACTTCGCGTTGTGGGAGACCACGGAGCGTTTGCCCGCCTCGTTGAGCTGTTCGACGCGCACCGCAATGGTCTCCGCCGCGGGCGCCTTCCACGCCGCGGCGTAGGCGGCAGACCGGCAATCCACAATGACCTGATCGGTTGCCACTCGATCCAACACCGGGGACAGCCGCGGTTTCCACCACGTATTGAGTTTCCCGTGCCGGGGCAGATCCGTGCCCATCGACAGGCGGTACGCGGGAATGTGATCGCTCGGCCGTACCGCACCCCACAAGGCGGAAATCACCATCAGCGACCGTTCCGCAACCTCGTGTGCGGCCGCGGAGAGAGAATCAGCGTCGAGGGCGTCATAAAGCACCCCGGAGTACACGGACAGTGCCGGCGCGGTTGGTGCGGTGGGAAGCTCACGGTTGCGAGCGACGTCGGTAGCCAAGGACTCCCCCACGCCCAGGACGGACAGCGCGTTCTTCTGCCCGCTGACGCGAGCCAGCGTGGTTGCCAAGTGGTCGCGGTCTTTTGTCAGTTCGGGAAAGCTCAGTGTGTCCAATGACACGGGATCGCCGCTGACGGGAGCGGTCTTGGACTCGGATGGGGGTAGCAGAATCAGCACCCCAGAAGTCTAGGGGACAGGCGGGCCTATGAGCCGGGTTCTGTGCCGCGGCCGGTTACCCGAGCCGCGGTGGTGACCATCCATCTAGGCCGTGCGTTGCCGCACGGCTCAAGCAGCCTACCCGGGCGCTCGGGCGAGCAGCCCTCGAACGCACCCTGCATGGCCTTGCTCCGGATGGGGTTTACCAAGCCGCACCGGTCACCCGGCACGCTGGTGGTCTCTTACACCACCTTTTCACCCTGACCCGCTCGAGGCGGGCGGTCTATTTTCTGTGGCACTGTCCTGCGGGTTTCCCCGAGTGGGCGTTACCCACCATCCAGCTCTGCGGAGCCCGGACTTTCCTCGAGACGCGCCTTTCGATGCGCCGCGCGGTCACCCGGCCCGCCTGTCCAGCGTCGATCCTACCGCGCCGTGCGCGTCCCCCGATTCACGCCGGATCGAACGGCCTCACCGGACCAACAGCGCGGAACACTCAATACAGGTGGGAATGCTGCCCGCCGGAGTATGGGCGATGGTTTCTGCATCCCCCGGGCTCATGTGCGTACCACACGCTCCGCAGGTGTCACGTTCGAAGCGCGCGACGGCGATTCGACCACCGCCCCGCGCGTTGCGCAGCGAGTCATATCGCTTGACCAGGGCGTCATCGCCCACCGCGCTCACCCGTCCGGGTCGTTGCGCGGTGAGCTCCTGGTGGCGTTCCTTCAACGCGGCGAGGTCTTGGTCCCGCTGCGCGACGGCCTCCTTGGCCTGCGCATCCGCGGCCCGCAGCAGGGGCAGTTTCTGTTCCCGGTCCGCAGCGACGGCCTCTGCGTGCTCCATTGCTTGGTACTGGGCGTTCTCGGCCTCGCCGCGCTGCTTGGTGAGCGTGTCGATCTCGTGCTGAATCCCCATCAGGTCCTTGGCGGTGCCACCGTGATTCAGTCGCTCGGTGTCCCGGTCGATCTTGACCTGGATCTCCCGCACCTTGGCCTCCGCGGTGTCGACGCCGCTCGCAGCCTCCTTGCCTCGGGCGTCCAATTGCTTGGCCGCCTCAATAGCCTGGGTGCGGCGTGCCAATAGCGCTTTCACATGCTCGGATTCTTGCAGGGACTTTGCTTTGACCATGATTCCGTGCAGTTCGGAGTCCACCGTTTGCAGGCCCAAGAGCGCGGTCAAGGCAGGATGTTGCTCGGTCATGAGGTCTCTCCTGAAGTGAGATTCGGCGTTGAATCGGAGTCGGGTGAGGCTACGCGGAAATCCCACGGGTCGGTGCGCAGGTCGCTGACGTACACCTCTACGTCAAGCCCCTGGGCGGCGAGCGCTCGCTGCAGGTCTTCGGCTCCCCACGGAAGCCACAGAGCCTCGCTCGCGGAGTGGGCGGCGTCGATCAGTGCCGGTGTGCCCTTCTCCCCCGGTCCCAGGGCCTGTTCGCGAGCCTCGGATGCGGGGTGATGACGCAGGTCGGCGGTGACGTACACGTCCGCACCGGAGGATCGCACCGTGTGGAAGAGCGAGTCGCCGGAGCCACCACACACTGCGATGGTGGTGACCATTCGGTCCGGATCACCGGCGATGCGCAGCCCCTGGGCAGTACCGGGGATGTTCGTCGCCAGGCGTTGGGCCAATTCTCGTAGCGTGACGCTACGAGTCAGGGTGCCCACTCGACCCAGCCCCGCGTTCGGGTCCGTGGCGTCCGGGACGAGCGGTGCGGCGTCGTCGGGATTGACCCCCGCCGCAGCGATCAAGGCGTCTGATACGCCTCGACGGGCGGAATCCGCGTTGGTGTGGCAGGCCAGGAGTGCACAGCGGTTCTCGATCAGGTCGTGGATGACCTTGCCCTTGAAACCCTCGGCCGCAACGGAGGTGACCCCGCGGATGAGCAGGGGGTGATGGGTGATCAGCAGATCGGCGTCGAGGGCGATGGCCTCTTCGGCCACCGCGGCGACCGGATCCACCGCAAAGTGGATGCGTCGCACGGGCTGATCAGGACGGCCCGTGACCAAGCCGGACGCGTCCCAGTCCTCCTGGAGCCGGAACGGCCACAGTGAATCCGCAGCGGCCACCACCTGGGCAAGCGTGGGAATCGTACGGTCCTGCGATTGAGCCTCAGACGTCATGGAACCATCCTAGGAGCGACGGCAACTTCCGGCGCGGGAATTGTGCGGCGGTTTGCGCGTTATATGGACTATGAGTTCTTCCTCAACCGAAACCTTTGTGCTCGCCGGCGGTTGCTTCTGGTGCCTGGATGCCGTCTACCGCCGTGTTCGCGGTGTGCTGGATGTCCGCAGTGTGTACACCGGAGGCCAGACCGAACACCCCGATTACGAATCCGTGTGCTCCGGCACCACAGGTCACGCTGAAGCCGTGGTGGTCACCTTCGACCCCATGATCGTTCCGGCTGACGTGATCCTGGACCTGTTCTTCACCGGTCACGATCCGACCACGTTGAATCGGCAAGGTTACGACGTGGGCACGCAGTACCGCTCCGCAATGTTCCCCGCCAACGAGCAGCAGCGCACACTGTTCGAACAGGCCATCAACAAGGCACAGCCGCTGTTCCAGGACCCGATCGTCACGACCATCGAGGAACCGCAGAAGCTGTGGGAGGCCGAGGATTTCCACCAGGACTTCTACGGCAACCAGCCGTTCAACGGCTACTGCCAGGTGATCATCAACCCCAAGCTGGCCAAGGTCCGCAAAGATTACGCTGTATGGCTAACTCACTGAGATCCACCCAACACCGGCGCTAGGCTGAAAATCAGTTCTGTGCTGACACACCTCCGAGCACGAATCCACGACAGGAGAGAACATCCATGGGCAAGATTTATGACAACGTCACCGAGATCGTCGGCGGCACTCCCCTGGTCCGCTTGAACCAGCTGGACAAGGACCTTCCCGGCAACGTTGCCGTCAAGCTCGAGTTCTACAACCCCGCCAACTCGGTCAAGGACCGGATCGGTAAGGCCATCATCGACGCCGCCGAGGCCTCCGGTGAACTCAAGCCCGGCGGCACCGTGGTGGAAGGCACTTCCGGTAACACCGGTATCGCCCTGGCCATGGTGGGCGCGGCCCGCGGTTACAAGGTCATCCTGACCATGCCCGAGACCATGTCCACCGAGCGTCGCGTCATGCTGCGCGCTTACGGTGCGGAGATCGTGCTGACCCCGGGTGCCGAAGGTATGCGCGGTGCTGTGGACAAGGCCCAGGAGATTGTCGATGCCTCGGACAACGCTGTGCTGGCCCGTCAGTTCGCCAATCCCGCGAACGTGGATGTCCACTACGGCACCACCGGCCCGGAAATCTGGGAAGACACCTCAGGCCAGGTGGACGTGTTCGTGGCTGGCATCGGAACCGGCGGGACCATTTCCGGAGCAGGTAAATACTTGCGCGAGCAGAAGCCTGACATCCGTCTGGTAGCGGTTGAGCCCGCCGATTCCCCGCTACTGACCGAGGGCAAGGCCGGTCCCCACAAGATCCAGGGTCTCGGCGCAAACTTCATTCCCGACATCCTCGACCGCGACATCTACGACGACGTCTACGACGTCACCGTGGAAGACTCCGTGTCCACCGCTCGTGATCTGGGTTCCCGAGAAGGCATCCTGGGCGGCATCTCGTCCGGAGCCATCGTGTGGGCCGCCCTTGAGGAAGCCGCAAAGGAAGAGAACCGCGACAAGTTGATCGTGGCGGTCGTGTGCGACTTCGGTGAGCGCTACATCTCCACCATCCTCTACGAAGACATCCGCGGCTGATTCGACCCCACTTCGCATGATTTGAAAACACACGCGCGGCGGGCGGCCCACAAGGTCGCTGCCGCGCGTGTGTTTTCGCATCCTCCCCGTCATGACCTGTGCAAACTCGTGCCCAGGGTCGGGCGGGAATAGCATGAAGGTTCTGTAGCGTTGGCACGAAGGACGCCCCGGCGTCAGCTACATCACGAGATCATTGGGCCCTGACACGGGGCGGAGCAGAAGAGGTACGGACACGTGAGCTTTTGGCGCAGACTCAAGGAAGATCTCGAAACTGCCCGCAGCCACGATCCCGCGGCGCGTTCCAATGTGGAGGTCGCGCTGAACTATTCGGGGCTGCACGCCATCTGGGCGCACCGGCTCTCACACATGCTGTGGCAGGACCCCAATAAGCGTCTGCTGGCTCGCACGGTGTCCCAGGCAGCCCGGTGGGCTACGGGTGTGGAGATCCACCCGGGTGCCACGATCGGACGGCGCTTCTTCATCGACCACGGCATGGGTGTGGTGATCGGTGAGACCGCCGAGATCGGTGAAGACGTCATGATTTACCACGGTGTCACCCTGGGTGGCCGCTCCCTGGAACCGGTCAAGCGCCACCCCACCATTGGCGACCGCGTGACCATCGGCGCGGGTGCCAAGATTCTCGGCCCCCTGGTCGTGGGCGCGGATTCGGCCGTGGGAGCGAACGCCGTGGTCGTCAAGGACGTTCCCGAGGATTCGATCGTCACGGGCATCCCGGGCAAGATTCGCCAGCGGACTCCCGAGAAGCAGGAGCCCCTGGTGGACCCTTCCAGCTACATCGATCCCGCAATGTGGATCTGATGCACTAGTTTTTCCCGGTATTCCGACGCCGCGGGCCACCTTTCGTACGAAAGGTGGCCCGCGGCGTCGTCGTTGGTTCTACTGCGTACGAATCAGGAGACGACCTCTGAACGATCGCCGCTCCACAGGACGTGGAACGAGCTCTCGGGATCGTCCACGCGCTTGTAGGTGTGCGCGCCGAAGTAATCGCGCAGGCCCTGGGTGAGGGCGGCGTTGAGGCGCGGGCGGCGCAGCGCGTCGTAATAGGCCAGCGCCGAGGAGAAGACCGGGGCCGGGATGCCGCGCTCGACCGCGCGAGCGACCACGCGGCGCCATGCGGGCAGGCAGTCTTCCATGGCTGCGACGAACTCGGGAGCGAACAGCAGGTTCAGCGGATCCTTGTCCCCCGCGTAGGCCTCCATGATCACGTTGAGCAACTCGGCGCGAATGATGCAGCCTTCGCGCCACAGACTCGCGATGGTCGCGAGGTTCAGGTCCCAGCCGTACTCGCGGCCGGCCATGGTCAGCATGTCCAGGCCCTGGGCGTAGGAGACCAGCTTGGATGCGTAGAGCGCCTTGCGGACGTCTTCCACGAACTCGGGATCCTTGACCACGTCCTCGGTGGTGTCACCGATTCCTGCGGGCAGGGTTTCCTGAGCTTCGCGGCGCATCTCCGGCTCGGAGGATGAGAGCGCGCGGGCGAACACTGACTCGGCAATGGCCGTGACCGGGGAGCCCAACTCGAGAGCCTCTTGCACGGTCCAGCGACCGGTGCCTTTCTGGCCGGCGGCGTCCGCAATGATGTCGATGAACGGTTTGCCCGTCTTGGAATCCACCTGGCGCAGCACGTGAGCGGTGATCTCGATGAGGTAGGAGGAAAGCTCGGTCTTGTTCCATTCATCGAACACGACCGCCTGCTCAGCGGGTTCCAGGCCGGCCACCGAACGCAACAACTCGTGGGCCTCGCCGATGACCTGCATATCCGCGTACTCGATGCCGTTGTGGACCATCTTGACGAAGTGTCCGGCACCGTCCGTGTCGATCCACGCGCAGCACGGCTTGCCATCGTTGGCCTTGGCGGAAATGACCTCGAGCATGGGGCCCAGGGTCTTGTAGGACTCCTCGGAACCACCGGGCATGATGGACGGGCCGTTCAGGGCACCCTCTTCACCGCCGGAGACGCCAATCCCCACGAAGTGCAGGCCGTTCTCCGCGCATTCACGCTCACGACGGCGCGTGTCCTGGAAGTAGGAGTTGCCGCCATCAATGATGATGTCGCCTTCGTCGAGCAGCGGGGTGAGCTGTTCGATCACGGAATCCACGGGCTCGCCGGCCTTGACCATCACCAGGATGCGACGGGGTCGCTCCAGGGAATCCACGAGTTCCTGCATGGTTTCCGTACGGATGAAATCGCCCTCGGAACCATGTTCCTTGATGAGAGCGTCCGTCTTACCCACGGAACGGTTGTGGAGGGCCACGGTGTAGCCGTGGCGAGCAAAATTGCGGGCAAGGTTCGCGCCCATCACCGCGAGGCCGGTGACACCAATCTGAGCTTTCTTATCTTCAGCCATGGCACAAGCCTACGCACCGTGCGGGGGTCTGAGCAGGGATTGCGGGTTATAGGCCAAAATATGTGTATGGCGGGGGCTTGCTTGCCTGCGATAGCAACGTTCTAGGGCTTTGAC